>JAIXTT010000006.1 GCA_027483795.1 Hyphomicrobiales bacterium | reverse complement strand
TCGACCAACACCTTCCCCACCTGGTCGCTGGCGCATCCCTATCGCATGGTCGCGCACAACGGCGAGATCAACACGCTGCGCGGCAACGTGAACTGGATGGCCGCGCGTCAGGCCTCGGTCGACTCGGAGCTGTTCGGCACCGAGATCTCGAAGCTGTGGCCCATTTCCTACGAAGGCCAGTCGGACACCGCCTGCTTCGACAACGCGCTCGAATTCCTCGTGCGCGGCGGCTATTCGCTCGCCCATGCGGTGATGATGCTGATCCCCGAGGCCTGGGCGGGCAACCCGCTGATGGACGAGGAACGGCGCTCCTTCTACGAGTATCACGCCGCCCTCATGGAGCCGTGGGACGGCCCGGCCGCCGTCACCTTCACCGACGGCCGGCAGATCGGCGCGACGCTCGACCGCAACGGTCTGCGCCCGGCCCGCTATCTCGTGACGGATGACGGCCTCGTCGTCCTCGCCTCCGAGATGGGCGTGCTGCCGATCCCCGAGGAGAAGATCGTCACGAAGTGGCGTCTCCAGCCCGGCAAGATGCTGCTCATCGATCTCGAACAGGGCCGCATCGTCTCGGACGAGGAGATCAAGACCTCGCTCGCGCAGGCGAACCCCTATCGCGAATGGCTCGACCGTTCGCAGATCATCCTCGAGGATCTGAAGCCCGTCGAACCGCGCCAGTCGCGCACCGACGTGTCGCTGCTCGATCGCCAGCAGGCCTTCGGCTACACGCAGGAAGACCTGAAGCTGCTCATGGCCCCGATGGCCGTGACGGGGCAGGAAGCCGTGGGCTCGATGGGCACCGACACGCCGATCTCGGCGCTGTCGGACAAGTCGAAGCCGCTCTACACCTATTTCAAGCAGAACTTCGCGCAGGTCACGAACCCGCCGATCGACCCGATCCGCGAAGAGCTCGTGATGAGCCTCGTGTCCTTCATCGGGCCGCGGCCGAACATCTTCGACCTCGAAGGCACCTCGCGCCGCAAGCGGCTCGAAGTCCGCCAGCCGATCCTCACCAACGAGGATCTGGAGAAGATCCGCTGCATCGGCCATTTCGAGGACCGCTTCGACACGAAGACGCTGGACACGACCTACCCGTCCGAGCAGGGCGCGGCAGGCCTGAAGGGCGCGCTGGAGCGGCTCTGCGAACGCGCCGAGGCGGCGGTCGCGGGCGGCTACAACATCATCGTCCTCTCCGACCGGCAGGTCGGCTCCGACCGCATCCCGATCCCGGCGCTCCTCGCGACGGCGGCGGTGCACCACCACCTCATCCGCAAGGGTCTGCGCACCTCGGTGGGCCTCGTGGTCGAGTCCGGAGAGCCGCGCGAAGTGCACCACTTCTGCTGCCTCGCGGGCTACGGCGCGGAAGCGATCAACCCCTATCTCGCCTTCGAGACCCTGACGGCGATGAAGGCCGACTTCCCCGAGGAGGTCAGCGCCCAGGAGATCGTGAAGCGCTACATCAAGTCGATCGACAAGGGCATTCTGAAGGTCATGTCCAAGATGGGCATCTCGACCTATCAGTCCTATTGCGGCGCGCAGATCTTCGACGCCGTCGGCCTGCGCAAGGACTTCGTCGACCGCTACTTCTTCGGCACCGCCACCACCATCGAGGGCGTGGGCCTCGACGAAGTGGCCGAGGAGACGGTCCGTCGCCACCGCGACGCCTTCGGCGACGCGCCCGTCTATCGCGACGCGCTCGACGTCGGCGGCGACTACGCCTACCGGCTCCGCGGCGAGGACCATGTCTGGACGCCCGACACGGTCGCACATCTCCAGCACGCCGTCCGCATGAACGCGCAGGACCGCTATCGCGACTATGCGCGCCTCATCAACGAGCAGGAGAACCGCTTCACCACGATCCGCGGCCTCTTCAGGATCAAGACCGCCGAGGACCGCGGCGCGAAGCCCGTGCCGCTCGACGAGGTCGAGCCCGCGGCCGCCATCGTGCGCCGTTTCTCGACGGGCGCGATGTCCTTCGGCTCGATCTCGCGCGAGGCGCATGAGACGCTCGCCATCGCCATGAACCGCATCGGCGGCCGCTCGAACACCGGCGAAGGCGGCGAGGAGGCCTCGCGCTTCGTGCCGATGGCGGACGGTCGTTCCAAGCGTTCGTCGATCAAGCAGGTCGCGTCCGGCCGCTTCGGCGTCACGACGGAATATCTCGTCAATTCCGACGTCATGCAGATCAAGGTCGCGCAGGGCGCCAAGCCCGGCGAGGGCGGCCAGCTGCCCGGCCACAAGGTCGATGCGGTGATCGCGAAGGTGCGCCATTCGACGCCGGGCGTGGGTCTCATCTCCCCGCCGCCGCATCACGACATCTATTCGATCGAGGATCTCGCCCAGCTCATCTTCGACCTCAAGAACGTGAACCCGGCCGCCGACGTGTCGGTGAAGCTCGTGTCCGAGGTCGGCGTGGGCACGGTCGCGGCGGGCGACGCCAAGGCGCGCGCGGACCACATCACGATCTCGGGCTATGAAGGCGGCACCGGCGCGTCCCCGCTTACCTCGCTCACCCACGCGGGCAGCCCGTGGGAAATCGGCCTTGCTGAAACGCAGC
>JAIXTT010000079.1 GCA_027483795.1 Hyphomicrobiales bacterium | reverse complement strand
CTTCGGTGACTTCGGCCTCGGAGCCGAAATTCTTGATCTGCTCCTTGAGGATCGCGGAGATTTCTGCGGCGCGGATATCCATCAGCCGACCTCTTTCATCGCGGTACGAATGCCGTTGAGTTTGGTGCGCAGGGAAGCGTCGACCATTTTGGAGCCGAGCTTCACCACGATGCCGCCGATGATCGCGGGATCGATCTTGAGATCGACCGCGACCTTGTCGCCGGCTACGTCCTTGAGAGCCTTCCGAATGCCGTCGACGACGGCGGCGGAGGGCTTTTCGGCCACCGTCACCTGCGCGCGGACGATGCCTGCGGCCTCGTCGGACAGGGTGCGGAAGGCACGAACCATGTCGCGCACGGCGAAGAGCCGGCGCTTGGAAGCGATGAGCTTCAGAAAATTGGCGGTGAGGCCGTCGATGCCGACCTTGGCGAGCACGGCGGTGATCGCCTTGAACTGCTCGTCGGAGGAGAAGACCGGGCTCTTCACGAAGCGTTCGAGATCGGCATTGCCCGCGATCATGGCGTCGAAGGCTTCGAGGTCGCGGAGCACCCGGTCGACCTGACCGGCTTCCGTGGCCAGTTCGAACAGCGCGCCGGCATATCGGCCCGCCGCCCCCGAAACGATCGCATTCTCTTGAGCCACCGGGCGTCTCTCTCGTGACCGACGTCTTCCGACCGCGGCCCTTGCGGAACTCCGCGGGCGGCGATTCGGACCACCGTCTGGTGTGGAACCGGGCCGTTTTCCGGAGCGGCCGCGCATGCGCGTCCCGCCTCGGTCGACGACCCGTGAAGGCGGGGGTGAACTAGCATGACGATACGGGGGGCGCAACCCGAACGGCCCCGCTTCCGTCGGCGACCTTCGGGCGCGGCGGGGCGGGGGCGAGCGGCGGTTGCAGCGCGTCGCGGGACGGGATCATCCTTCTGCTTCGATTCCGGTGCGTCGCGCAGGATCGGCACGTTTTGTTTCGATGACGATATTACGTTTGACGTAACGCATAACGGAGGCCATGATGGCCATCATCGGCTTCAAGGACCGCCGGACGGAGCGTTTTCATGCGGGCGAGTTCGTTCCCGCCTTTTCGGGCTTCGCGCGACAGGCGGAACGCAAGCTCGACCTGCTCGACGCGGCCCGCTCGGTCGGCGATCTTGCCGCGCTTCCGGGCAATCGTCTTGAAGCGCTGAGGGGCGACAGGGCCGGGCAGTACAGCATCCGCGTCAACGACCGGTGGCGGATCTGCTTCGAATGGCCGGCCGGGGCGCCCGGGCCGAGCAATGTGGAAATCGTGGATTATCACTGATGGCACGCACCCCGATTCATCCCGGCGAGCACCTCGCCGAAGAACTGAGCGAACTCGGCATGTCCGCCGCCGCCTTCGCGCGTGAAATCCACGTGCCGACGAACAGGATCACGGCGATTCTCAACGGCCGTCGCGCGGTGACGGCCGATACCGCCCTGCGGCTCGCCCATTGGTTCGGCACTTCGGCCGAGTTCTGGCTCGATCTTCAGAAGCTCTACGAGTTGCGGCTGGCCGAACAGGCGGCCGGAGCGGAGATCGCGAAGCTGCCGCGACGGGCCGACAAGGCGGCCTGAATCACAAGAAGCTCATCGGGTCCACGTCCACGCTCACCCTCACGTTCCCCGTCGCCTTCGGCGCGCGGGCGAGCCATTCCCTGAGCCAGCGCTGCAGGTCGAAGGCGCGCGGGGTCTTCACCAGCAGGCGGAAGCGGTGCCGGCCGCGCACCACCGCGATCGGGGCTTCGGCGGGGCCGAGGACCATGACGCCGGGCGGCGCTTCGGCGGAGCGGGCGAGGGCGCGGGCGTAGTGTTCGGCCGGACTGCGCTCGTCGGCCGAGACGATCAGCGCGGCCAGCCGGCCGAAAGGCGGGAGGCCCGCCTCGTTCCGGATCGCGATCTCCTCGGCATAGAACCGCTCGACGTCGCCCGAGAGCAGCGCCTTCATCACCGGGTGATCGGGCTGGAAGGTCTGCAGGAGCGCGCGCCCGGGCACGTCGCCGCGCCCCGCGCGTCCCGTCACCTGCTGCAGCAATTGGAACGTCCGCTCCCCGGCCCGCGGATCGCCCGAGGCGAGACCGAGATCGGCGTCGACGACGCCGACCAGCGAGAGCAGCGGGAAATTGTGGCCCTTGGCGACGAGCTGCGTGCCGATCACGACCTGGAACTCGCCCTCGGCGACGGCCTCCAGCTCCCGCCGCAGCCGCTCGGTGCCGCCCGGCATGTCGGAGGAGAGGACGAGGGTCCGCGCATCGGGGAACCGTTCGGCGACCTCCTCCGCGAGCCGTTCCACGCCCGGGCCGCAGGCCGCGAGGCAGTCGACGGTGCCGCATTCCGTACAGATGTCGGGGCGGCGTTCGAGATGGCCGCAATGATGGCACATCAGCGCCCTGCGGAAGCGATGTTCCACCAGCCAGGCCGTGCAGTTCGGGCATTGGAACCGGTAGCCGCAGGATCGACAGAGCGTCAGCGGCGCATAGCCGCGGCGGTTCAGATAGAGCAGCGACTGTTCGCCGCGGGCCAAGGTCTCGCCCATGGCCCGGATCAGCGGCGGGGAGAGCCAGCGTCCGCGCTCCGGCGCGTCCTGGCGCATGTCGATCGCGACGAGCTTCGGCAGCGCCCGCCCGCCGAATCGGGCGGGAAGCCGCAGGTCGCGATAGCGCCCGCTCGCCGCGTTCACGCGGCTTTCGACCGAGGGCGTCGCCGACGCCAGCACCACCGTCGCGCTCTCGATCCGGCCCCGCACCACCGCCATGTCCCGGGCATGGTAATGGACGCCGTCCTCCTGCTTGTAGGCGGCCTCGTGTTCCTCGTCGACGACCACGAGACCGAGATCGCGGAAAGGCAGGAACAGCGCGGAGCGTGCGCCCGCCACCACGGCGGCCTCGCCCGAGGCGACCGCCGCGAAGGTCCGTTCGCGCCGCCGCCCCGCCACGCCGGAATGCCATTCGGCGGGGCGCACGCCGAAACGCGCGGAGAAGCGGTCGAGGAACTGCGCCGTCAGCGCGATTTCGGGCACGAGGATCAGCGACTGCCGTCCCTGCCGCAAAGCCTCCGCCACCGCCTCGAAATAGACTTCGGTCTTGCCGGAACCCGTGACGCCTTCGAGCAGCGTCACCGAGAAGGCCTTCTCCGCGACGGCGGCCCTCAACGCCTCCGCCGCCTTCGCCTGATCGTCGGAGAGGGCCGTCGCGGCATGGTCGGGGTCGGGCCGCGCGGCGATCGGCCGGGGCGGCACCATCACCGCCTCCAGCGTGCCTTCGTCGACGAGCCCGTCGACCACCGCCTGCGAGACGCCTGCGGCTTCGGCCAGCGCCCGCTTGGCATGCACGAGCCCGCCCGCCGCCGCCTCGATCACCCGGATGCGCGACGGCGTCATCCGCGCGGGGGGCGGACCCGCAAGCCTCACGCCGATCTGCGGGCGCTCGGGCCGGTCCTGCTCCGGCGAGCGCATCGCCATGCGCAGCACCATGCCGCGCGGGGCGAGCGTATAACGCGCGACCCAGTCGACGAATTCGCGCAGCCTGTCGGACAGCGCCTGAGCATCGGCCTTGCCGACGACGGATTTGAGATTGCCGCGCCCGCCCGTCGCAGACCGGATCTCCCATACGACGCCCGCGGTCTCCCGCACCCCGAGCGGCACGATCACCACGTCGCCCGGGGCGAGATCGAGATGGGGCGGCACGGCGTAGCTGTAGGCTCGGTCGAGCGCGAGCGGAACCAGCACGTCCGCGGTCAGCGGGCCGCGCGCGGCATCCGTGGCGTCGAGTGGGGCGACCCGCGTCTCCATGCCGCAAGAATTAGCAGAGATTCGAGGTTCAGGCCGCCGGCGGGCGGACGGTCTTCACCGCAAGCTGCTCCGCGCGGCCCCGAACGATCGACAGATCGTAGGCGGCCTGCATGCGGAGCCATGTCTCCGCCTTGCCGCCGAAGGCGAGTTCCAGCCGTACCGCCATCTCCGGAGAGATCGACGAATGAGCCGCGCACACGTTGTGAAGTTGCTGCCGCGTGACGCCGAGGGCCTCGGCGCCGGCCGCAACCGAAAGGCCCATTTCGGCGAGGGTGTCGCGCACGAGCGCGCCGGGATGGGCCGGCGCCTTCATGGGCGGGCGGCCGACGCCTTCAGTGATGGTCGACAAAATCCACCTCCGTCGCCGCGCCGTCTTCGAACCGGAAGACGATCCGCCCATTCGCCCGGACCACGATTACGATGTCGATTCTGTAAAATGTCAATTGACGCTTGACGTGTGCGCAATCCCTTACTTCACCTTAACCCTCTTCCGTTTCCATGCGCGCATGATCCTCGCCGAGCATCACGCCGCGTCCTTCGCGCCATGGCATCGTTTCCTCGCGTCCGAGAAGCGGGTCGCGGCGAAGACGCTCGACGCCTATGGGCGGGACGTGCGGCAGTTTCTCGCTTTTCTGGATACGCGCCTCGACGCACGGATCGAGAAGCTCGCGGCGGCCGATATCCGCGCCTTCATGGCGGCCCGGCGGGCGGAAGGCGTGACGGGGCGGACGCTGATGCGCCAATTGGCGGCGATCCGGTCCTTTCTGCGCTTCCATGAAAGGGAGGGGCGGGTCGACGCCTCCGCGCTGGCCCTCGTGCAGGGGCCGAAGCTTTCGCGCGGACTGCCCAAGCCCATCGCCGCCGCGGCGGCCAAGAAGCTGGCCGATCCCGACATGCGCGGGGGCGAGGAGCGCGAGCCTTGGATCCTCGCGCGGGACGCCGCCGCGATCGCGCTGATGTACGGCTGCGGCCTGCGCATCTCCGAAGCGCTCGGGATCAAGGCGGAGGACGCGCCGAAGGGCGAGGTCGACGTGATCCGCGTGACGGGGAAGGGCGGCAAGACCCGCATGGTCCCGGTGATCCCGGCGGTGCGCCGCGCGGTCGAGGATTATGTCGCGCAATGTCCCTATGCGCTCGCCGCCGGGACGCCGCTGTTCCGCGGGGCGAAGGGCGGGCCGTTGAGCCCGCGCATCCTGCAGCTCGCGATGGAGCGGTTGCGCGGGACACTCGGGCTGCCCGCGACCGCGACGCCCCATGCCCTGCGGCATTCCTTCGCGACCCATCTGCTCGCCCGCGGCGGCGACCTGCGCTCGATCCAGGAGCTTCTGGGCCACGCCTCCCTGTCGACCACTCAAATCTACACCGAAGTCGACGCCGCACGGCTGCTCGACGCCTTCGACGCGGCGCATCCGCGGGCGCGCCGCGCGGGTTGACCCCGCCGCCGCGAGGGCCGACCTTGTCGAAAAATCTTGGGAATCGTCCATGACCGTCGCGCCGACCCGTCCGGAGGGCCGTCGTCCTCGGCCCTTGCCGAAGGGCCGTCCGCTCGACACGGAAGCGCTCGCCGACATCCGGCGTCTGCTCGCGGAGCGGCCGCGGCGGCGCGACCTGCTGATCGAGCATCTGCATCTCGTGCAGGACGCCTACGGGCATCTTTCGGCGCGGCATCTGCGTGCGCTCGCGGAAGAGATGCGGCTGTCCATGGCCGAAGTCTGGGAGGTCGCGAGCTTCTACGCGCATTTCGACCTCGTGAAGGACGGCGAGGACGCGCCGGCGCCCGTCACCGTCCGCGTCTGCACCTCGGTCTCCTGCATGCTCGCGGGCGGGGCGGAACTGGCGGAGGCGCTGGCGGGCCGCGTCGATCCCGCCCGGGTCCGGGTCGTGCCCGCGCCCTGCATCGGCCGCTGCGCCGAAGCGCCCGCCGCTCTGGCGGGTCGCCGCGCGGTCGATCATGCGACCCCGGAGGCGATCGAGGCGGTGCTCGGCGCGGGCGATCTCGATGCCGTCGTTCCGGACCATGTCGATCTCGCCGCCTATCGGGCGGGCGGCGGCCATCGCCTGCTGGCCGCGGTGCGGTCGGGCGAGCATTCGATCGAGAGCGTGATCGCGGCGCTCTCGGATGCGGGGCTTCGCGGTCTCGGCGGGGCCGGTTTTCCGGCGGGCCGCAAATGGAGCATCGTCCGCGCGCAGCCCGCGCCGCGGCTGATGACGGTGAACGCCGACGAGGGCGAGCCGGGAACCTTCAAGGACCGGCTTCGCCTCGAAAGCGATCCCCACCGCTTCCTCGAAGGCATGCTGATCGCCGCTCATGCGGTCGATGCCGCCAAGATCGTGATCTATCTTCGCGACGAATATCCGGCGGTGCGCGCGATCCTCGCGCGCTGCCTTGCGGAACTCGCCGAGGCGGGACTGGTCGCACCGGATTACGTTGACCTCCGCCGCGGTGCGGGCGCCTATGTCTGCGGCGAGGAGAGCGCGATGCTGGAAAGCATCGAGGGCAAGCGCGGCCTGCCGCGCAACCGCCCGCCCTATATCGCCGAACGCGGGCTCTTCGGCCGGCCGACGCTGAACCACAATGTCGAGACCCTGTTCTGGATCCGCTCGATCATCGAGGACGGGCCGGCCGCTTTCGCCGGGCAGGGCGTCAACGGGTCGAAGGGCCTGCGCTCCTGGTCGGTCTCCGGCCGGGTCGCGAAGCCCGGCCTCCACGTCGCGCCCGCGGGCGTGACGGCGGCGGACCTGCTGCGGCTTTCGGGCGGCATGGCGGAGGGGCACGCCTTCAGGGCCTTCCTCCCGGGCGGCGCTTCGGGCGGGATCCTGCCCGCCGCCTTCGCCGAACGGCCGCTCGATTTCGGCACGCTCGACGATCTCGGCTCCTTCGTCGGGAGCCACGCGGTCGTGTTCCTGTCCGACAAGGACGATCTCAGGGCGGTCGCGGCCAATCTGATGCGCTTCTTCGAGCATGAGAGCTGCGGCCAATGCACGCCTTGCCGCGTCGGAACGGGCAAGGCGGCGGTCTTGCTGGAAGGCGTGCCCGACGACGACGTCCTCCGCGACCTCGCGCAAGTCATGGCCGACGCTTCGATCTGCGGCTTGGGACAGGCGGCGGCCAATCCGATCCGATCCCTGCTCCGCTTCTTCCCGGAGGCGATGCGATGACTTCGATCCGCTTCACGCTCGACGGAAAGACGGTCGAGGCCGTGCCGGGCGAGACGATCTGGGAGGTCGCGCGTCGCGAGGGGACGGACATTCCGCATCTCTGCCACAAGCCCGCGCCGGGCTATCGGCCGGACGGCAATTGCCGCGCCTGCATGGTCGAGATCGCGGGAGAGCGCGTGCTCGCCCCGTCCTGCCTGCGCGTGCCGACCGACGGCATCACGGTCACCACCGCGAGCGACCGTGCGACGACGGCGCGGCGCATGGTGCTCGAAATGCTCGCCGCCGATCAGCCGCCCCGCGGGAGCGCGCATGACGGCGCTTCGCATTTCCTGCACGAACTCGATCGCGCGGGCGTCGAAGCCTCGCGCTTCGCGCCCTTCTCCGACCCGCTTCCTCCCGATGCGTCCCATCCCGCGATGCGGGTGCAGCTCGACGCCTGCATCGCCTGCGGGCTCTGCGTGCGGGCCTGTCGCGAGGTGCAGGTCAACGACGTGATCGGCATGGCGGGGCGGGGGCATCACATGCGGCCCGTCTTCGATTTCGACGACCCGATGGGCGATTCGACCTGCGTGGCCTGCGGCGAATGCGTGCAGGCCTGCCCGACGGGCGCGCTGATGCCCGCCTCCATCGTCGATGCGGAGGGCAAGGGTGCGCGCGGCGCGGACGAAGCGGTGGAAAGCGTCTGCCCTTATTGCGGCGTCGGCTGCCGCGTCACCTTCAATGTCCGCGACGGGGCGATCGCCTATGTCGAGGGCGCGGACGGCCCCGCCAACGAGAACCGGCTCTGCGTGAAGGGCCGTTTCGGCTTCGATTACGTGTCGAGCCCGCAGCGTCTCACGGTCCCGCTGATCCGGCGCCCCGACGCGCCTAAGGGCCTGAACGTCGATCCGGCCGATCCCTTCACGCATTTCCGGGCGGCGACGTGGGCGGAGGCGCTCGACGCCGCGGCGGGCGGCCTCGCCCGGCTGCGCGGGGAGCATGGCGGTCGCGCGGTCGCGGGCTTCGGTTCGGCCAAGGGCTCGAACGAGGAGGCCTATCTCTTCCAGAAGCTGATCCGCACGGGTTTCGGCCACAACAATGTCGACCATTGCACCCGGCTCTGCCACGCCTCCTCCGTGGCGGCGTTGTTGGAGGGCGTCGGCTCGGCGGCCGTGACGGCGACCTTCGATCAGGCGTTGAAGGCGGACGTGATCGTGGTGATCGGTGCGAATCCGACCGAGAACCATCCGGTCGCGGCGACCTATTTCAAGCAGGCGGCGAAGCGCGGCGCGAAGCTCGTCGTGATGGATCCGCGCGGGCAGGCGCTGAAGCGGCATGCGACGCATATGCTGCAGTTCCGCCCCGGCGCGGACGTCTCGCTGCTCAACGCGATCATGCATGTGATCCTGACGGAGAAGCTGTTCGATCCCGCCTATATCGAAGCGCATACGGAAGGCTTCGAGGCCTTCGCGCGGCACCTCGCGGGCTTCGCGCCCGAGGCCATGAGCGAGATCTGCGGCGTTCCGGCCGAGACGATCCGGGAGGTCGCACGGCTCTATGCGACGGCGGATCGCGCCATCGTGTTCTGGGGCATGGGCGTCTCCCAGCACGTCCACGGCACCGACAATGCGCGCTGCCTGATCTCGCTCGCGCTGATGTGCGGCCATGTCGGCCGGGAGGGCACCGGGCTTCACCCGCTGCGCGGGCAGAACAACGTGCAGGGCGCGTCCGACGCCGGGCTGATCCCGATGATGCTGCCCGATTACGGCCGGGTCGGGAACGACGTGCGGCGCGGCGCGGCGGAAGCGCTCTGGGGCGTTTCGCTCGATCCGCAGCCCGGCCTGACGGTGGTCGAGATCGTCGACGCGATCGGCCGCGGGACGATCCGCGGGCTCTACGTCATGGGCGAGAACCCCGCGATGTCGGACCCGGACGCGGACCATGCGCGCGAGGCTTTGGCGAAGCTCGATCTTCTCGTGGTGCAGGACATCTTCCTCACCGAGACGGCGATGTTCGCCGACGTGGTGCTGCCCGCCTCCGCCTGGCCGGAAAAGACGGGCACCGTGACGAATACGAACCGGCAGGTGCAGCTCGGTCGCCCCGCGGTGAAGCCGCCCGGCGAGGCGCGCGAGGATTTCGCGATCCTCGTGGAGATGGGCCGCCGGCTCGGGCTCGACTGGGCCTATGAGCATCCGCGCGAGGTCTTCGCCGAGATGAAGGCGCTGATGCCCTCGCTCGACAACATCACCTGGGAGCGGCTCGAGCGGGAAGGATCGGTGACCTATCCCGTCGACGCGCCGGATCGGCCGGGCCGTTCGGTCGTCTTCGGCGACGGGTTCCCGACCGAGGACGGCCGCGCGCGTTTCGTGCCCGCCTCCGTCCTGCCGCCGGCGGAGACGCCGGACGCGCTTTACCCCTTCGTGCTCACCACGGGCCGTCAGCTCGAGCATTGGCATACGGGCGCGATGACGCGGCGTTCCGCGGCGCTCGATGCGCTCGAACCCGCGCCGACGGCGAGCCTCCATCCCGACACGCTCGACCGGCTCGGCGTGCGGCCCGGCGAGGCGATCCGCGTGGCGTCCCGCCGCGGCGCGATCACGCTCACGGCGCGGGCGGATGCCGCCGTGCAGGGCGACATGGTCTTCATCCCCTTCGCCTATGTGGAGGCGGCGGCCAATGTGCTGACGAACCCGAAGCTCGACCCGTTCGGGAAGATCCCGGAATTCAAATACTGCGCGGTGAAGGTGGAGCGGGCGTGAGCGGCCGCTGATCGGCCGCATCCGCCCGCGCGTATGCCGGGCATGACACTCGACCTCTTCGCCGCCGAGCCGCGTCCCGTTCCCGTCGCCGCGCCCTTCGTTCCGACCCGCGAGGAGGGCCTGCGCCGCTTGCGCGACTTCCTGCCCCGCGCGGGCTCGGCCTATGCCTCGACGCGCAACCATGACCAAGGCCCCGGCCGCCGGAACGTCTCCGTTCTCTCCCCTCATCTCCGGCACCGCATCGTCACGGAGGAAGAGGTCGTGCGCGCCGTGCTCGCGCGGCACTCGCTCGAAGGCGCGGAGAAATTCGTGCAGGAGGTCTTCTGGCGGACCTATTGGAAGGGGCATCTCGAAATGCGCCCCTCCTTGTGGACCGCCGCCCGCGGCCGTGCCGCGCGTCTCCATGCGGATCTCGACGCCGCCGCGACGGACCGCCTCGCCGCCGCGGAAGAGGGCCGGACGGGCATCGCCTGTTTCGACGCCTGGGCCGCCGAACTCGTCGAGACGGGCTTTCTCCACAACCATACGCGCATGTGGTTCGCCTCGATCTGGATCTTCACGCTGCGGCTGCCTTGGGAACTCGGCGCGGACTTCTTCCTGCGGCATCTGATCGACGCGGATCCTGCTTCGAACACGCTGTCATGGCGCTGGGTCGCGGGCCTGCACACCAAGGGCAAGCATTACGTCGCCCGCGCCGACAACATCGCGAAATACACGAACGGCCGTTTCGATCCGCGCGGCGATCTCGCCCGCGATCCCGAGCCGCTGACCGAAGCGACGGACCATCCGGCCGGGCCGCTTCGCCGTTCCGAACCGCCGCGGCCGGGCCTTGCCTCCGTCCTGCTGCTGACGGAAGACGACCTCCATCCGGAAAGCCTCGATCCGCCGTGGTCGGACATCCGCGCGGTGATCGCCTTCGCCGCTCCCGATGCGCGTTCCGCCCGGCCCGTCGGCGAACCGGCCCGCCGCTTCGCCCGTGATGCGGTGCGTCTCGCGGCCGAGCGCGTCGGGGCCGCGCGGGGCTTGCCGGTCGAATGCGTCGAAGCCGCCGCAGCGCCGTCCGAGATTTTCGTCGAACTCTGTCGTCGCCACGGCGCAACGCAGGTCGTCTCGGCCTTCCTGCCCGTCGGCTGGACGGGCGAGGCTCTCGCGCCGGCACGATCGGCCCTCGTCGCCGCGGGCTTCGGCTTCACCGAGATCCTTCGTCCTTGGGACGCACGGGCATGGCCGCATGCGAAGCGGGGCTTCTTCCCCTTCAAGGAGCATATTCCCGCCCTCTGCGCGGGCCTCGCCTGATCCGTCGGGCCTATTGAGGTTTCGTCCGGCCCGCCGGCAGTTCGCCGAAGACGGAGGCGCAGGTCTTGCGCCCCTGTTCCAGACAGACCTGCGATTTCTGGGTGCGCGCGAGTTCGAGCAGGACGATCGCCCCCGCAAGGGTGAGGACGAGAGCCGCGATGCCGCCGATCAGCGACGTCCGGATGCGCCGGTCCGTCTCTTCGGGCGCCTCGGGACGCCATGTGCGGTGGGGCGGCGGATCGGTCGTCACGGGGCGCTCGGCGGAACGAGGGTCGGATGCGCCGAGCGTGGAAGCTTTCGGAGACGGGCGCAAGCCCGTCCTCGGTTCAGCGGACGACGGGCGACTGCAGCGCCGCCTGCCGACGCGGCGGCAGAGGCGCGTTGGCGGGCATCGGCGCGGGTTCGGGCGCGCCGAAGCGGATCACGCGCTTGTAGAACGGAGCTTCCGCGCGATCCTGCCCTCCGGCGGAGGCGGGCGTTCCGAAGATCGCGCCCACGCTGGGAATGCCGCTGAACAGGCCGGGAGCCGAGGGCTTGTCCTGCGCCTGAGCCGTCGAGGGCGAAGCCGCGGCGGGAGCGGGCGCCGCAGCCGGAGCGGGCGTCGCCGCGACGGGGGCGGGAGCCGCTACGGACGCGGTCACGACCGGCTTCGGCCGTCCGGCGGGATCGAGATGGATCTCCGTGACCTCGCCGATGGCGTCCGGACGGCTCACGTCGCCGAGATCGGCGCTGCGGCGGTTCACGCTCGGGATCGTCACCCGTTCCTCGGACGAGGAGGCCGAGGCCACATGCGAGGTCGTCCGGAACGAGGGGTGCTGATTGCCGTCGGCGAACTGCACGCGGATCGCGGGCGCGCCGCGATCGATCAGCGTCGCCACCGCGCTTTCGTCCGCGTTCCTCTTGGCGTCGACCGCCGCGGCGATCGAGGGCTCGATCGTGTAGCGCGGGCAGGCCCCGGTCGGTTCGAATCCGCCGCCCTCCGACTGCGCGTTGAACACGTAGCGCCGGCCGCAATAGGCCACGGCGGGTTCCTGCTTGGTCACTTCGAAGTGATCGGAGCCGTCCTTCAGGTTCTTCCAGAAGGGCATGTTCGGATCGTGCCGGAACTTCGCCAGATTCGCGGGCGTCATCCGGAACGGGAAGGACTGGAACTGGACGCTGCGCTGGCCGCCTTGGAAGGCTTCCCGCATCACCGCGTAGATCTCTTCCATCTGCTGGTTGGTCATCGCGAAGCAGCCGCGCGACGAACATGCGCCGTGCACCATGATGTCGCCGCCCGTGCGTCCCATCGCCCGTTCCATCACGTTCGGGTAGCCGACGTTGAAGGACAGCCAGTAGGACGAATTCGGATTCATCTGGGCCGCGGACACCGTGTAGAAGCCCTCGGGCACCTGCCGGTCGCCCTCACGATTCTTCGGGCCGAGCTGGCCGGACCAGCGGCAGACCGGATAGGTCTTCACGAAGACGTATTCGCCCGACCGGTTCTTTTTCCACAATTCGATCTCCGCCTCCTTCTTGAAGGCGCGGAGAAGGACGGGCGCGTCGCGGTCCACGTTCTTTTCGGAGAAGAGCGCCACCGTCTGCGACGGCACGGGCGCGAGAGCCCTGGCCGGAACGCGTTGCCGCTCGTCCGCACAGGCAGCCAGCAGAAGAGTCGCTGCGGCGACGATCGCGATGCGGGACGGGATACGGAACATGACGTGATCTCCGACGGACCGACGAACCGGACCGGCCCCCCTATCGGTAGACGCGGTCGGTTACCCGATCCTTACTCCGACGCGACGGATTGCGCCGCCGCGGCCGAGTTCGCGCCGAGACAATCAGATTTTCCGTCCGATGGCGAGGAATTTCGCCGCCCGGCGGTCGCGCACGTCCTGCGCGGACGCGTCCGCAAGGCCCGCCAGCGCGGCGGCGACGGCGTCTCCGGCGGCGGCGAGAGCGGCTTCCGGCGCGCGATGCGCGCCGCCGACGGGTTCGGTGACGATCCCGTCGACGATCCCGAATCGGAGGAGATCCTGCGCGGTGATCTTCATGTTGGTCGCGGCGTCCTGCGCACGACCCGAATCACGCCACAGGATGGAGGCGGACGCCTCCGGCGAGGCCACCGTGTAGATCGAGTGTTCGAGCATCAGCACGACATTGGTCGAGGCCAGCGCGACCGCGCCCCCCGAACCGCCTTCCCCGATGACGAGAGAGACGTTGGGCGTGCCGAGCGCGAGGCAGGCTTCGGTCGAACGGGCGATGGCTTCCGCCTGTCCGCGTTCCTCCGCTTCGATGCCGGGATAGGCGCCGGCGGTGTCGACGAAGCTGATCACCGGGAGGCCGAAACGGTCGGCCAATTCCATCAGCCGTACCGCCTTGCGATAGCCCTCGGGCATGGCCATGCCGAAATTGTGCCGGATGCGGCTTTCGGTGTCGTTGCCCTTCTCCTGACCGAGCACGCAGACCGAACGGCCGCGGAAGCGGCCGAAGCCCGCGACGATCGCCTCGTCCTCGGAGAATTTGCGGTCGCCGGCGAGAGGCGTGAAGTCCTCGATGAGGGCTTCGACGTAATCCTTGAAATGCGGGCGCATCGGATGGCGGGCGACCAGCGTCTTCTGCCAGGGCGTCAGACCGCGATAGATCTCGGCCAGCATCCGGCGGGCCCGCTGCTCGAGCGCCCTGATCTCCTCGCGGATCGCCGGGGAATCGGTCTCCGCGGCCACGACGCGGAGTTCGTCGGCCTTGGCTTCCAATTCGGCGACGGGCTTTTCGAAATCCAGATAGCTGCGCATCGTCGCGGCGACCGAACCTTCTTGCGTTCAGAAAGCGGCGCCCGAGGGGCCCCGGACGGCGGGCGGAGTAGTGACGGCTCCCTTCGACTTCGTCAAGGCGCGGGGCGCGGGATGCGGGGTCAGCTTCCCCGCGCCGTCGGCGCGGTCGCGGGCACGAAGACGGGCGCCATTCGCCGAGCTCGCTGGGTCTTTCTCACCGCGGCGGGACGGAACATCAGCTTGGTGGCCTCGACGAGATGCACGCCCGAGAAAGGCAGCGAAAGTCCCGCGCCCAGCCGCTCCCAAGCGGCCGCCGATCCCAAGAGCATCCGCCGCGGAATCGGCGGCACGTAGAGATGTTCCGCCCAGAAGACGGGGGAGAACAGCGAGTCGCGCAGAAGCGCGGTGAGCTGGCTCCGGGAATAGGGACGACCTTCGCCGAAGGGCGTCGTATCCATGCGCGCCCAGAGCCCTCGGCGATTGGGCACGATCGCGATCATGCTGCCGCCGGGACGCAGCACCCGCCAGACCTCGGACAGCAATTCGCCCGGCATCTCCTCCGTTTCCAGGACATGGACGAGAAGGATGCGGTCGAAACACTGGTCGGGCAGCGGCAGCATGGTCGAGACCGCGAGCGCCGTCGCCGAGGGGCTTCCGAGCGGCCAATGCACGACGCCCTGAACGTCCGGCATGAAGGCGAGCACCCTCTCCGCCTCGTCGCGCAGCGGCTCCAGATAGGGCGTCGCATAACCGATGCCGAGCACCGAAAGACCCGCGAGGCCACGCCACCGTTCCCGGACCGCAGGCTCGAGAATCCGTCGCGCGACCTGACCGAGCGGCGCGTCGTAGAAGGTTCCGAGATCGACGACGTCGAGGGGCATCGTGGTCCGTCGGGCGGGGCGGGGGTGGAAACGCCTCCGCGGAAGTCTCATCATAGCGATGAATCGAAGGAACGCATCCGATGGCCGAAATCCGCCTCTTCCTGATCGGCTCCGACAATTTCGGGGTTCTCCTGCGCGACCCGGAGACCGGGGCGGTCGCGACGATCGATGCAGGCGAAGCCGCTCCGATCGCCGCCGCCCTCGATGCGGCGGGCTGGACGCTGACGGACATCCTCGTGACCCATCATCACGGCGACCATGTCGCGGGGATCGAGGCGCTGAAGAGCCGATACGGCGCGACGGTGACGGCTCCGGCGGCCGACCGCGGACGGATCCCGGCCGTCGACCGCTGGGTCGAGGAAGACGACGAGGTCCGCGTCGGCGCGCTCGCGGCGCGCGTGATCGCGACGCCGGGCCATACCTCGGGGCACATCGCCTATCATTTCCCCGATGCGAAGCTGCTCTTCTGCGGCGATACGCTCTTCGCCATGGGCTGCGGCCGGCTTTTCGAAGGCTCCCCGGCCGAGATGTGGGCCTCGCTTTCGAAGCTCGCGGCCCTGCCCGCAGACACCCAAGTCTATTGCGGGCACGAATACACGCTGTCGAACGCCCGCTTCGCGCTGCGCTACGACGCGGACAATCCGAAACTCGCGGCGCGGGCCGCCGAAGTCGAACGCCTGCGCGCCGACGGTCGCTTCACGATCCCGACCACGATCGGGCTCGAACGCGAGACGAACCCCTTCCTGCGGGCGACGGACGCGGGCGTCGCCGCGGCCGTCGGTCTGCCGGGAGCCGCGGCGGCGGACGTCTTCGCCGCTCTCCGCGAAGCCAAGAACAGGGGCTGACGTGCTGCATCTCCAAAGCGATCGCCGACCGGACGAAATCGTCCGCCTGCTCGATCTGAAGCCGCATCCCGAAGGCGGGCATTATCGCGAGACCTTCCGCGATCCGAAGATCGTCGACGGCGGCCGGGCCGCTTCGAGCCATATCTATTATCTTCTCGGCGTCGGCGAAGTCTCCGAATGGCATCGCATCGACTCCACCGAAGTGTGGCATCACTACGCGGGCGCGCCTTTCGTGCTGACGATCTCGGAGAACGGACACGATGCGCAGGCCGTCATTCTCGGCCCGGACGTCGCGGCCGGGCAGCGGCCCTCGTTCGTCGTCCCGCCGGGCGTCTGGCAGACGGGCACGAGCCTCGGAGCCTGGAGCCTGACGGGTTGTACGGTCGCGCCCGCCTTCGACTTCTCCGGCTTCGAAATGGCCCCTCCCGGCTGGCGGCCCGTGCCGCGGTCCGGGGGCGGTGCATGAGCGACGGTCCTGCCCTCGACCTCGTCGACGCCCTCGAGCGCCACTCCTCCAAGGCGTGGCCCGCACCCGAGGTCGTGCGCATCAACGGCTGGGAACTGCGTTTCACGCCCGGTTCCAAGTCGCGCAGGGTGAACGGGCTGACGCCGATGAAGCCGGCTCACGGCCTCTTCACCGAGACGCTGGATCTCGCCAAACGCCTCTGCGATCAGCGCGGCGTCGCCTGCACCGTCCGGATCACGCCCGCCGCGGGCGCGGAGGCCGATGCCGAACTCGACCGCCGCGGCGCCCCGGTGTTGGATGCCACCGCAGTCGAGGTCGCGCCGCTGTCTCCTCGTTTCGCGATCGATCCGGACGTCGTCGTCGAAGCCGCCCCGGGTCCGGCATGGCTCGACGGCATGGCGGCCGCCAACGGCGTGAAGGAGGCCGAAAAGGCCGTGATCGCCCGGTTGCTCCGCGACGTTCTCTACGAGCAGGCCTTCGCCACGGCGCTCCGGGGCGGCGAACCCGTGGCCTTCGCCCGCGCCGCCTTCGGCGACGGGCTTCTCGGGATCTTCCACGTCGTGACGCGGCCGGACGCCCGCCGCGAAGGCCATGCCCGCCGGGCGCTGACCTCGTTGATGGCCTGGGGCCGCAAACGCGGCGCGATGCGCGCCTATCTTCAGGTCGTGACCGACAATCCGGCACGGGCGCTGTATCGCGAACTCGGTTTCCGGGAAGCCTATCGCTACGTCTACCGCCCCGGCTGAGCCGCGCGTCAGGCGGGCTTCGGCTTCTGCGCGAGCGTGGCGACGAGCGCCCCGCCGACGATGAGCGCGCAGGAGACGATGAGCACCGGCGTCGCTGCGGCGAAGCCGAAGAAAATCAACAGAAGTGTAGAAAGAATCGGCGTCGCATAGGAGGCGAAGCCGAGCATGCGGATGTCGCCTTTCTTCACGCCGACGTCCCAGAGATAGAAGGCCGCGCCGACGGGTCCGAGGCCGAGCGCGATCAACGCCGCCCATTGCGCCGCGCCCTGCGGCCACACCGTCGTTTCGAAGGCGAGGTGGCAGAGAGCGGAGAGCAGCGCGGTCGCGAGGCAGAAGCCCGTCACCGCATCGGTCGGAACCTCGCCCAGCCGCCGCGACAGCAGCGAATAGGCCGCCCAGGCGAAGGCCGCGGCGAAGGCGCAGACATAGCCCGCGAGATGCGCGGGATCGAAGGCGAGACCGCCCGGCTTGCCGAAGGCCAGCGCCGCTACGCCCGCGAAACCTGCGACCGCGCCGAGGATGTGGGCCGGGCGGAGCTTCTCCCCCGGCAGAAGCGAGGAGCCGAGCACGATCAGCAGCGGCCAGAGATAATTGACGAGTCCCGCCTCCGCCGGCGGCGCGAGCCGCAGCGCCGCGAAATAGAGCGCGTGATAGCCGAAGAGCCCGCCGACCCCCACGATCCAGACGACCGGCGGCTGCAACAGGGCCCGTGCCGCCTGCGGCCGCATGATCCACCTCCCGGCTCCCGCCAGCGCGCCGACGAAGAAGGTCATGGCGTTCAGCTGGAACGGCGGGATCGTGCCCGTGAAGACGGCGAGCACGGCGAGCGAAGCCCAGAGCGCGATCGCCCCGAAGCCGGCGACCGTGGCCCGGCTGCGGGCGGTTTCGGTGGAGGCGGACATGAGCGGGACATTGGCGCGGCGGGCGGGAAGGAGGCAAGAGGTTCCCGAGATGCATCATCTTTGATACGATGAGCGCGGATGAATTCATTGCGACCGATCCCTTTGCGTTTCTGGCGGTCCGCGCTCGGCCGAGAGCCCGTGCGCGAATGGCTGACCGCCTTGCCGCAAGAGGACAAGAAGGTGGTGGGTCGCGACGTTTCGAAGGTTCAGTACGGTTGGCCGATCGGACTGCCCTTGTGTCGCCCGCTCGGGGACGGCTTATGGGAAGTGCGTTCGAGCCTGCCGAGCCGTAGGGAGGCGCGGGTGCTGATCGGGTTTCACGACGGGCAACTCGTGGCGCTTCATGCCTTCATCAAGAAGAGCCGCGCGGCGGATCCGCAGGAGCTCGCACTCGCAAGGAGCAGGTTGAAGGAGTTGGCATGATGGATGACCGCAAAGGCGAACTCGGCTCCACCTTCGAGAGCTGGCTGGACGAAGAGGGCCTCCGCGAAGAGGTCGCCACGGCCGCCGTGAAGGCCGTCATCGCGGCCCGACTTGCCGACGAGATGAAGACGAAGGGCCTCACGAAGACCGCGATGGCAGCCCGCATGAAGACGAGCCGCGCCCAGCTCGACCGCTTGCTGGACCCCGACCGGCCGGGTGTGACGCTCGACACGATTCAGAGGGCCGCCGAGGTGCTCGGGCGGCGCGTCAGGCTGGAATTGGTCTGAGAGCGCAGACGCAAAAGGCGCGGTCCTTGCGGACCGCGCCTCGTGATTCCGCGGAACGGCTCCCGCCGCTCACACCATGTTCTGGCCGCCGTTGGCGGAGATCGTCGAGCCGGTGATGAAGCCCGCGTCGTCGGCGGCGAGGAAGACCACGCAGCGGCCGATCTCTTCGGGGGTGCCGAGACGGCCCACCGGGATCTGCGGCAGGATGCGGGTCTTCAGCACGTCCTCGGCGATGGCCTGCACCATCTCGGTGCCGATATAGCCCGGGCAGATCGCGTTGACGGTGATGCCCTTGGCCGCGCCTTCCTGCGCCAGCGCCTTGACGAAGCCGATGTCGCCCGCCTTGGCGGCCGAATAGTTCACCTGGCCCATCTGGCCCTTCTGCCCGTTCACCGACGAGATGACGACGATGCGGCCGAAGGAGCGGTTGCGCATGCCCTCCCACACCGGGCGGGTCATGTTGAAGAGCGAGTCGAGATTGGTGCGGATGACGGCCGACCATTGGTCCTTGGTCATCTTGTGGAACATGCCGTCGCGGGTGATGCCCGCATTGTTGACGAGCACGTCGATCGGGCCGACCTCGCTCTCGACCTGCGCGACGCCCGCGGCGCAGGCGTCGTAATCGCCCACGTCCCATTTATAGGCCTTGATGCCCGTCTCGGCCGTGAATTTCTGCGCCGCCTCGTCATTGCCGCCGTAATTGACCGCGACGGTGTATCCGGCCGCCTTGAGCGCCTTCGCGATCGCCGCGCCGATGCCGCGCGTGCCGCCCGTCACGAGTGCCGTTCGAGCCATGTCGTCCCCCTCCGGATGCTGATGCGTATGCTCCTCCGGCAT
>JAIXTT010000051.1 GCA_027483795.1 Hyphomicrobiales bacterium | reverse complement strand
GGCTACGTGTCCTTCGGCGCGATCTACTGCCTCGTTCCCTGGCTGTGGAACCGTTCGCGGCTCTATTCGCTCAAGCTCGTGAACTGGCACTTCTGGATCTCGACCATCGGCATCGTGCTGTACATCTCGGCCATGTGGGTCGCGGGCATCATGCAGGGCCTGATGTGGCGCGCCTACACCTCGCTCGGCTTCCTCGAATACTCCTTCATCGAGACCAGCGAAGCGATGCACGGCTACTACGTGATCCGTGCGCTGGGCGGCCTGCTCTTCCTCGCGGGCGCGCTGATCATGGCCTTCAATCTCTGGATGACGGTGCGCTCCTCCGAATTCGCGCAGACGAGCGCGACCCGCACCCGTCTCGTGCCCGCCGAATAAGAAGGAAATCGCGATGTCCGTCTGGGCCAAGCATCAGGTCTTCGAAAAGAACTCGATGATCCTTCTCGTCGGCATCCTGCTCGTGGTGGCGATCGGGGGGCTCGTGGAGATCGTCCCGCTCTTCTACCTCAAGAGCACGATCGAAAAGGTCGAGGGCATCAGGCCCTACACCCCGCTCGAACTCGCCGGCCGCAACGTCTATGTCCGCGAGGGCTGCTACAACTGCCATTCGCAGATGGTCCGTCCGCTGCGCGACGAGGTCGAACGCTACGGCCATTACTCGCTGGCGGCCGAGAGCATGTACGACCGCCCCTTCCAATGGGGTTCCAAGCGCACGGGACCGGATCTCGCCCGCGTCGGCGGGAAATATTCCGACGAGTGGCAGCGCGCTCATCTCGTCAACCCGCGCTCGGTGGTGCCCGGCTCGATCATGCCCGGCTATCCCTTCCTGGCCGAACGCGAGCTCGACATGCGCGGCATCGCCGAGGCGATGAGCGTGCAGGCCAAGCTCGGCGTGCCCTATTCGCCCGACATGATCGCGAAGGCCGCGACCGACGTCATCGCTCAGGCCACGATCGACGATCCCGGCCAGACCGATCTCGCCAAGCGCTATCCGAAGGTGGTCGCGCGCGATTTCGACGGCGATCCCAAGCGGATCACCGAAATGGACGCGCTCGTCGCCTATCTGCAGATGCTCGGCACCCTCGTCGACTTCAAGAGTTACGACCGCAAGGCGAACGTCCGCTGACCCGGAGGATCCCCCATGTCGACCTATGAAATCCTCGCCCGCTTCGCGCAGACCTGGGGCCTCGTCGGCTTCGTCGCCCTCTTCGCCGTCGTGCTGGTCTACGCGCTGAAGCCCTCCAACCGGGAACGCTTCGAAAAGGCGTCCCGCGTGCCTCTGGAAAGGGACTGATCCATGGCCGCCGAACACGACACCGTCGACGAGGTGACCGGCAAGACCACGACCGGTCACGTGTGGGACGGCATCAGCGAGCTGAACAATCCGCTGCCGCGCTGGTGGCTCATGGTGTTCTACGCCACGATCGTCTGGGGGCTCGCCTATGTGGTGGCCTATCCCGCGATCCCGCTGGCGACCACCTTCACCAAGGGCCTGCTCGGCTACTCCTCGCGCGAAAGCGTCGAGGCCGAACTCGAAGGGCTGAAGGCCCTGCGCGGCGAGAGCATGGTCCGGCTCGCTTCGGCCGAACCCGAGGCGATCCTCGCCGATCCCAAGCTGCTCGGCGTGGCGCAGGCGCTCGGCAAGGCCGCCTTCGGCACCAATTGCGCCCCGTGCCACGGGCAGGGCGCGCAGGGCGCGCGCTCCTACCCCAATCTCAACGACGACCAATGGCTCTGGGGCGGCACGCTCGCCGACATCAAGCTCACCATCGCCCACGGCATCCGCAACGAAAATCCGCAGTCGCGCGTCGGGCCCATGCCCGCCTTCGGCCGCGACGGGCTGATCCCCAAGGCCGACATCCCCCATGTCGCGGCCCATGTCCGCTCGCTTTCGGGCAAGAAGACCGACGGAGCCTACGATCTCGCCAAGGGCGGCAAGCTCTTCGCCGAGAACTGCGCCGCCTGCCACGGCGATGCGGGCAAGGGCAATCCGGAGGTCGGCGCGCCGAACCTCACGGCCGACATCTGGCTCTACGGCGGCGACATGACCGCGCTGGTGGAGACCATCGTCAACGGCCGTGCCGGCGTCATGCCCGGCTGGGCCGACCGTCTCGATCCCGCCGCCGTCAACGCGCTGACCGTCTACGTCCATACGCTGGGCGGCGGCCGCAAATGAGCTCCGGCGGCTCCGGCCGCCGGTCGACGATGAGAGCGATCCCCGCCCCCGAAGGGAACAGGCTCCGATGAGCGCGGCCGAGAGACTCGACGACCCCGGCGACGACGCGCCTCTCTACGCGGCGCGCAAGCGGGTCTATCCCCAGGCCGTTTCGGGGCGTTTCCGCGCGATCAAATGGGCGGTGCTGGGCGTCACGCTGGGCATCTATTACTTCCTGCCCTTCCTGCGCTGGTATCGCGGGCCGAACGCGCCCGATCAGGCCGTGCTGATCGATTTTCCCTCGCGGCGCTTCTACTTCTTCTTCATCGAGATCTGGCCGCAGGAATTTTACTACGTCACCGGCCTCCTGGTGCTCGCCGCTCTGACGCTGTTCCTGATGAACGCCGTCGCGGGCCGCGTCTGGTGCGGCTATCTCTGCCCGCAGACCGTCTGGACCGACCTCTTCTACGCCGTCGAACGCCTCGTCGAGGGCGACCGTCGCGAGCGGATGAAGAAGGACGGCGAGCCGTGGTCCGTCGAACGCGTCGCCCAAAAGATCCTCAAGCATTCCCTCTGGCTGATGATCGCCTGGTGGACGGGCGGCGCATGGGTTCTCTATTTCTCCGACGCTCCGACCTTGGTCCGCGAGCTTGCGACCTTCCAGGCGCCCGTCGTCGCCTATGTCTGGATCGGCATCCTGACCTTCACGACCTATGTCTTCGCGGGCCGCATGCGCGAGCAGGTCTGCATCTACATGTGCCCTTGGCCGCGCATTCAGGCGGCGCTCACCGACGAGCACGCCCTCAACGTCATGTACCGCTACGACCGCGGCGAGCCGCGCATGTCGGCGAAGAAGGCCGAGCAGGCGAGGGCGGCGGGCGCCGAGGCGGGCGACTGCGTCGACTGCAACCAATGCGTCGCCGTCTGCCCCACGGGCGTCGACATCCGCCACGGCGCGCAGCTCGGCTGCATCCAATGCGGCCTGTGCATCGACGCCTGCGACAACGTCATGGCCAAGATCGGCCGGCCCGCGGGCCTCATCGGCTACGATACGGACGCCAACGCCGAACGCCGCAAGCAGTTGCTCGAACCCGTCTATCGCGTGCTCCGTCCGCGGACCGTGCTCTATGCCGGGCTGATCGTCGCGATCGGCGTCTTCATGCTCGCCGCGCTGCTCGGCCGGGCGAGCCTCGGCGTCACCGCGCTGCATGACCGCAATCCCCTCTTCGTCAGGCTCGCCGACGGCTCGGTCCGCAACGCCTACACCGTTCGCCTGATCAACAAGACGCTCGAAGAGCGCGTCTATCGGCTCGAACTCGCGGGCCTTCCCGAGGGCGCGCGGCTCGAGGCGGTCGGCACGCATCCCTCCGGCGACCGGACGCTGATCGCCGAGGTCGGGCCGGACCGCACGCGCGAACTGCGCGTCCTCGTCACCCTGCCCAAAGGCACGCTCGAACCCTCCGTGCCGCTTTCCTTCCGCCTCGTGGACATCGCCACGGGCGCGCAGGCGAGCGTCGGCGATTTCTTCAAGTCACCCGGGAGCGCACCATGAGCGCCGTCGACGAAACCGCCCCCCGCACCGCCCGCCCGCTGACGGGCCGGCATGTGCTGATCATGCTCTGCGCCTTTTTCGGCGTGGTGATCGCGGTCAACATGGTCATGCTCCGCGTCGCGACGAACACCTTCACCGGGGTCGAGACGGACAGCGCCTATCGCGCGGGCCTCGCCTTCAACAAGGAACTCGCCGCCGCCCGCGCGCAGGACGAGCGCGGATGGACCGTCGAGGCCCGTCTCGCCCGCTCCGCCGAAGGCGTCGCCGTCACGGTCGACGTCAAGGACGCCGCCCGCCTCGGCGTCGCGGGCCTCGACGGCACGCTTCTCCTCGCGCGTCCCGCCGACCGCCGCGGCGACCGCAAGGCGACGCTGCTGCGCGATCCGGACGGCCGCTACACGGCCCTCGTCGGCGATCTCGATCCCGGCCAATGGGATCTCGTCATCCGCTTCGAACGGAACGGCGAACGCGTCTTCTTCTCGAAGTCCCGCGTCTTCCTCAATTGAGATCAGGAAAGGTCCGCCCGTGTCCCCCGCCGTCGACCTCTCCGCCTTCGTCGAAACCGCCCCGTCGGGCGAGCATCGGCTCGATCTCGCCGTCGAGGGCATCACTTGCGCCGCCTGCATCGGCGACATCGAGCGCGGCCTCGCGACGCTGCCCGCCCTCGGCTCGGCGCGGGTCAACTACACCCATCGCCGCCTCGCGCTGACCTGGTCGGGAGAGGGCTTCGACCCGCTCGCGGCGGTCAAGCGCCTCGCCGAACTCGGCTACCGCGCGCATCCCTTCCGGCCGTCCCGGCAGGAGGAGATCGAGGCCGCCGAAACCCGCTTCCTGCTGCGCTGTCTCGCGGTCGCGGGCTTTTCGGCGATGAACATCATGCTGCTGTCGGTCTCCGTCTGGTCGGGCAACGTCACCGACATCACGCAGGAGACGCGCGATCTCTTCCATTGGCTCTCCGCGATCATCGCGCTGCCCGCGGTGGCCTATGCGGGTCGTCCCTTCTTCATCAACGCCGCCCGCGCGCTCCGGAACCGCTCGATGACCATGGACGTGCCGATCTCGCTCGGCGTCTGCCTCGCGGTCGGCCTGTCGCTCTACGAGACGATCCATTCCGCGCATCACGCCTATTTCGACTCCGCCGTGATGCTTCTCTTCTTCCTCCTGCTCGGCCGCGTGCTCGATCAGGCGATGCGCCGCAGGACGCGGGCCGTCGCGGACAATCTCATGGCCATGCGCGGCGAGACGGCCGTCGTCGTCGACGAGAACGGCGCCCGCGAAGTGCCCGTCCGGGCCGTGCGTCCGGGCGATTCCGTCCTCGTGCGTCCCGGCGACCGGATCGCGGTGGACGGCGTCGTCGTCGAAGGTCGCTCCGAGGTCGATGCGAGCCTCGTCACCGGCGAGACCGCCCGCGAAGCGATCGGCCCCGGCATCGAGGTCCATGCGGGAACGCTCAACGTCTCCGGCGCGCTCACCGTCCGCGCCACCGCCCCCGCCGACGCCTCGCTGATCGCGGAGGTGAACCGGCTCGTGGCCGACGCGTCGGAAGCCCGCTCCCGCTATCTCCGCCTCGCCGACCGTGCCGCGCGGATCTATTCGCCCGTCGTCCACGTCACGGCGCTCTTGACCTGCATCGGCTGGCTCGTCGCCGGCGCCGGCCTGCATCAGGCGCTCGTCATCGCCATCGCGGTGCTCATCATCACCTGTCCCTGTGCGCTGGCGCTGGCGGTGCCCGCCACGCAGGTCGTCGCGGCCGGGTCCCTCTTCAAGGCGGGCGTGCTGCTGCAGTCGCCGGACGCGGTCGAGCGGATCGCCGCCTGCGACACGGTCGTCTTCGACAAGACGGGCACGCTGACCCTGCCGGAGCCCCGCATCGCGGATCGCGGACGGCACGATCCCGACCTTCTCGCCATGGCATCGCGGCTCGCTCTGTCGAGCCGCCATCCCCTCGCCGTCGCGCTCGCCGCCGAGGCGCGCGGCCTCAAGCCCTTCGCGGGCGCGGAGGAGCGGGCGGGGGAGGGCGTCGTCGTCGCCGCCGACGGCGTCGAGATGCGGCTCGGGAGCCCCGTCTTCTGCGGTCTCGAGGACGAGGCCGCCCGCATCCTCGCCGCCGATCCCGAGGCCACCGCCATCGCCTTCCGCCGCGGCGACCGCGGCGAGGTCTTCGCGCTCCGCCAGGCGCTGCGGCCCGACGCGAAGGAGGTCGTCGAGACCTTCCGCGCCCGCGGCTACGCGCTCATGATCCTCTCCGGCGACCGCGAAGGCCCCGTCGCCGCCGCCGCCGAGGCGCTCGGGATCGACGCTTGGCGTTCCGCCTGCCGGCCCGCCGACAAGATCGCGCTGCTCGACGCCATGAAGGCCGAAGGCCGCAAGGTGCTGATGGTCGGCGACGGTCTCAACGACGCGCCCGCGCTCGCGGCCGCGCATGCCTCGATGTCGCCCGTCACGGCCGCCCATGTGGCGCAGGCCTCGGCCGACGCCCTCTTCCTCGGCGAGAAGCTCGCCCCCGTCGCGGCGGGAGCGGCGATCGCGCGCAAGGCGCTTGCGATCATGCGGCAGAATCTCGGAATCGCGGTGGTCTACAACATGATCGCGGTGCCGCTCGCCATGGCCGGACACGTCACCCCGCTCATCGCGGCGGCCGCGATGTCCGGTTCCTCCGTCATCGTGACGCTGAACGCGCTGCGCGCGAGAGAGGATCGTTCGCGTCTTCTCATGCGTTCGCGGAGGGAGGCGGGAAGTGTCGTTCCTCCCGCGATCGAAGCGAGGGCCGGAGCATGACCGTACTTCTCTATCTGGTTCCCATCGCCTTGGGCCTCGGCCTGCTCGGTCTCGCGGCCTTTCTCTGGTCCTTGAAGAGCGGGCAATACGACGATCTCGACGGCGCGGCCGTCCGGATCCTCGACGACGCCGACGTCGCGCCGCCGCCCGAGACCGCGCCGGAGCCGCCGCCCGCGCCGGGCCGCCGCTAACGGAGGGTTAACCACGTTCGGCGGCAACCCTTTGTTGCGTTTGACCCACGATTTACCATACCGCCATGACGCCCCAGGACACGCGTGCCGGTTCGGAACATGCGTTCCGAGCCCCTCCGCAGGGGGGGCCGGATCTGCACGCGTCGCTGTGGCGCGCGCGGATCGAGGATTCCGAGCGTTCGCGGGCGGCCGCGGAACTGCGCGGGGCCGAGATCGCCCGGCTGCAGATGCTTCACGAATTGCTGAAGCCCGTCTTCGCCGAACTCCCGCCCGACGCCGATCTCTTCGATCAGGGGCTGCTTCCCGGCGAGAAGCCGCGCCTTTACGTCGACATGGTCTCCTTCGTGGAAATGGGCCACGACCGGCGCATGTTCCGCTTCATTCAGGACACGCGGCGCGGCCGGACGGTGATCGGCGAGACCGAGGGCGTCAATCTGATGGCGCTTCTGGTCACCGAATATCTCGCGCGTCGTCTGGTCGAGCGCGACAAGATGCTCGCGAACGAAATGACCCGCCTCGCGCCGAGGCCGCGCGAAGCGCCGCGGCCCGTTCCCGCGGCCGAAGCCGCGCCGCAGCGCCGCGAAGCGCCCGCAAGCTCTCCGGCCGCGGCGGCCCCGATCGCCGATCAGGTCATCGCCTTCACGAGCGGCATGGTCGCCGGTGCGGGCGCCGTGTTTCTTTATGCGTGGTGGGCGTCGGGCCGGCTCGGTCCGGTGCTCCGGTCCTTCGGCTCCTGAGCGTCAGAGCGGGATCGGTCCGATCTCGCCGATCGTGCCGTCTTCCTTCAGGCCCCGCGTCAGTCCCGAAATCTCGATTCCCGTCTCGGTCATGTCGATCGAGAACAGGTGATAGCCCGCGCGATGCGTGAGCGTGCCGCCGCAGGCCGAGGCCGAAGGCGCGCCGACCACGGGGATCCGTCGCCCGCCGGGCCCCTGCACATGCGTGGCCGAGATCGTGTGGTTGTGCCCGTGCAGCAGAAGCTCCGCGCCCGTCTCGCCGAGAATGTCCTCGAGCGCGGCCGCGTCCGTCAGGCCGCGCCCCGTCTTCGCGCCGCTGCGATGGGGCGGATGATGGATCAGGATGACGCGGGCGAGCCCCTGCCCGCCGAGGAAGGAGAGGACCGTCCTCAGCTTGTCGCGCTGTTCGCGCCCCAGCGTGCCCGAGGCGAGGAAGGGCGCGGTCGGCACGCCCGAAGACAGGCCGATCAGCGCGATCGGTCCGGCCAACCTCACATAGGGGAAGCCCTCGAAATGCCCGTTGCCCGACGTCATCCAAGGCGACAGGAAGCGCTCGATGTCGAGCAGCGCCGTCTTCACATAGGCGTCGTGATTGCCGGGCACGAAACTCGCCCGGTCCGGCGGGCCCAGCCGCTCCATGAAGCGCCGTGCCTCCGGGAACTCCGCATGCAGCCCGATATTCACCAGATCGCCGGTGCAGGCGACGTGGTCGGGCTTTTGGGCGAGCATGTCCGCGACGATGGCGTCGAGGATCGCCATGTCGTGCGTCCGGTTCCGGCCGCGCCGCCAATTGGCGTAGCCCGTCAGCCGCTTGCCCGCGAGATCGCGCAGGCGCGGTTGAGGCAGCGGGCCGAGATGCGGGTCGGAGAGATGAGCGAGGCGGAACATGCGCGAGGAGGTGTCGCCCGCGTGCCCTCGTTCCGTCAAGCGCTGCCGATGAAGATCCCCGCGAGGAACACCAGCGCACCGCCCGCGACGACTTGGAACACCGCCTGAAGGAAGGGCGTGTCCATGTAGCGCGCCCGGATCCAGGCGATGGCCCAAAGCTCGACGAAGACGATCAGCGCCGCGATCGAGGTCGCGATGAGGAAGCCGTTCGGCCATGAATCGGGCACGAGATAGGGCAGCGTATGCCCCAGCCCGCCGATCGTCGTCATCAGTCCGCAGACGAGGCCGCGGATCCACGGCGCGCCGCGCCCCGTGATCTTGCCGTCGTCGGACAGCGCTTCCGTGAGCCCCATGCTGATCCCCGCGCCCACGGAGGCCGCGAGACCCACGAGGAAGGTCTGCCAATTCGAATGCGTCGCGAAGGCCGCGGCGAAGATCGGCGCCAGCGTCGAGACCGAACCGTCCATGAGCCCCGCAAGCCCGGGCTGGACATATTGCAGCACGAACAACCGGTGCCGCGTCTCCGCCTCCTCGTCCCGCGCTCCGGGGGTCAGATGCGCGTCCGCGAGTTCCGCCGCGCGCCGCTCATGCCCCCGCTCCGCGTCGGCGAGGCGGATCAGCAATTCGCGCACCGAGACGTCGAGCGTGCGTTCGGCCGCCTTGTCGTAGAAGCGGGCGGCCTGCATCTCCATGACTTCGGCCTCCTTGCGCATGTCGTCGACGGTGAGCGTCTTCTGCAGCCATATCGGCCGGCGTTTCAGGAAGCCCTTCACGTCGTCGCGGCGGATGGGCGGCAGATGTTCGCCGAACTTCGTCCGGTAGAGCGCATAAAGGCCGTCGCGATGCCCGCGCTCCTCCTCCGCCATGGCGTCGAACAGCTTCGCCGAATGCGGGAAGGCCTCGCGGAGGCGATCCGCAAAGCTCTGATAGATGCGGGAATCCTCTTCCTCGGCCCCGATCGCGAGGGCGAGGACTTCACGGTCGTCGAGTTCTGCGAAGCTGCGGAGCGCCATCCGGGTTTCTCCTTAGTTTGGAATCATTCTAAACAATTCCGTGCAGCGGGCAAAGCCGTCCGCGGAAAAGCCGTCATGCGTTCCGGCCGGACCTCGCCCGGCGTGGACGCTGCCCTGCCGGCATGCTAGACGCCGAGAACGGGCGAGACGCCCGATCGAGGGAGACGGTCCTTCATGCTGCGGATGCCGCGACGACGAGACGGAACGGTCCGATAAGACCCCCGCCCGCGCGTTGCGCGTCCTTTCAGGATTTCCGGGGCCGCCCTGCGGCCGAGAGCATGCCGAAATGACCGATCTTCCCCTCGTGATCCGGCCGGAAGTGCCGGCCGACTCCGCCGCGATCGACAAGCTTCACGAACGGGCCTTCGGGCCGGGGCGCTTCGCCCGCACCGCCTATCGCCTGCGCGAAGGCGTCATGCCCGCGGCCGGGCTGACCTTCACCGCTCTGGTCGGCACGCTGATCGTCGGTTCGATCCGGCTTTCGCCGCTGCTGGCGGGCGGTCGTCCCGCGCTGCTGCTCGGTCCGCTCACCGTGGATCCGGCCTTCATGAACCGCGGCATCGGCCTGCGACTGCTCGAACGCTCGATCGGCGCGGCCCGCGAGCAGGGGCATAAGCTGATCTTCCTCGTCGGCGACGAGCCCTATTACGGCCGCGTCGGTTTCAAGCGGGTCGCGCCCGGTCGCTTCACGCTGCCCGGTCCCGTCGATCCGGCGCGTTTCCTGATGTGCGATCTTTCGGGCGGAACGGACGACTGGTCCGGGCCGCTCATCCCTGCGCCCGCGCCCGCCGGCTGAAACCGCCTTCGGCGAGCCAGGCGGCGAGCAGGCTCGCCACGAGAAGCAGCAGCCCCGTCGCTCCGAGAAACACCGACCAGACGCCCACGCCCTTGACCGCATGGGAGTCCGTGTCCTTCAGCCCGATATAATCGCTGCCGGAATAGCGGCTCGCATTGCCGAGCAGCAGGATCGAGGGCACGCGCGGCGCATCGCTCGCCGTCCGCGAGACGCGCCGGACGGAGCCGCCCGTGGCCTCGGCGAGCGCCGTCAACGTTTCCGTCGTGGAGACGACGTCGCGGAACTCCCGCGGATTGGCGGGGCCGACGCCCGCGAAGGCGACGAGATCGCCCTCGCGCACCCGGTGCAGGCCGATCTCCTCCGCCTCGATCTCGCCCCGCATCACGCCGGGTACGTCCGGCGTCAGCGGAACGGGCCGCTCCTTGCCGGAGGGCGCGATCACGGTCGCGATGCGCGGACCGTCCGTCATCGTCTGGCGCTCGATCGAGAGGCGGCCCCCGGTGGCGCGGGCGCGCAGCGCCTCCTCGTCGAGATCGGGCTCCTTCATCAGCCAATGGCCCGTCCGGCGCAGCAGGTCGAGATGCGGCCCGCCGCCGTGATATTCCCGCGCCCAGAGCCAGGCATGGTCGGACAGCAGCAGCGCGACCCTCCCCTTGCCCTCGCGCGACAGGATCAGCATCGGCCGATCCTCCGGCCCCGAGAGCACCGGGGTTCCCGTCTTCACCACCGCCGAGATCTGCCGCATCCACTCGCCCCAGGCGGGCGGATCGACGTCGCCGCCCGGCAGGCCGCGCGTCACGGGATGCCGGCGCCCCGCATCCGTGATCGTCGTGCGGAAGGGGCGCTCGATCACCTGTCCGTCGGGCTCCGCCGGCATCACGGCGGCGAGCGGCGTCCCCGCGAGGCCCGTGCGGTTGCGGAATTCCGGCCCGGCCGCGACCAGCACCGCGCAGCAGTCGCGCACATAGCGCACGATGTTGGTGAAATAGACCGCGGGCAGGATCGACTGGTTCGAATAGCGGTCGAAGATGATCAGGTCGAATTCCTTGATCTTCGTCTCGAACAGTTCCCGCGTCGGGAAGGCGATCAGCGACAATTCGTTGATCGGCGTGCCGTCCTGCTTCTCCGGCGGGCGCAGGATGGTGAAATGGACGAGGTCGACCGCCGCATCCGACTTCAACATGTTGCGCCAGGTCCGTTGGCCCGAATGCGGCCGGCCCGAGACCAGAAGAACCTTCAGCTTGTCCCGGATGCCTTCGACGGTGACGACGGCCTTGTTGTTGGCCTCCGTCAATTCGCCCGGCGCGGCTTCGAGCGCGAGTTCGACCACGTTCGGCCCGCCGTGCTCGATCCGGACCGGCAGGCGCACCGTCTCGCCGGGACGCACCCGGCGTTCGGCGATCGGGCGGCCGTCGAGCAGCGCCGAAAGGCGCATCGGAGCGCCGTCCCCGCCCGTCTCGCGGACCCGGAAGCGGATCGTCTGATCCTTGCCCACGATGCCGAAGCGCGGGGCGTCGACCAATTCGATCAAGCGGTCGCGCTCGTCGGGGCGGCCCGTGACGAGCGCATGCAGCGGCGCGCGGAAGCCGAGCGCCGAGGCGGCCGTCGGGATGTCGTGCACCCGCCCGTCCGTCACGAGGATCGCGCCCGCGATCCGTTCCGGCGGAACGTCGGACAGCCCCTTCTCCAGCGCGGCGAACAGCGCGCTGCCCTCGTCGTCCCGGTCCGTCGCCTCGATGAAGCGGGCCTCGACGGCGGGCATGGAGGCCAAGCGCCGCTCCAGTTCCGCCTTCACGCTATCCGTCTGCGCCCGGCGGTCGGCGAGCCTTTGCGAGCCCGTGCGGTCGATCACGACCGCGACGACGTCCTTCAGCCGGTCCTTCTCCTCCTTGACGAAGGAGGGATTGCCCAAGGCCGCCAGCAGCGCCGCGATCGCGACCGCGCGCATCACGCCGCCGCGCCGCCGCGCGATCAGCACGAGCACGAGCGCCGCGAGCGCGACGGCCGCAACCGCCGCGAGAACGGGCAGGGGAACGAGCGGGCTCCATTCGAGCTTCGGCATCGCCTATTGCCCCAGCCGTTCGAGCAGGGCGGGCACATGCACCTGATCGGCCTTGTAATTGCCGGTCAGCGCATACATCGCGACGTTGACGCCGACGCGCAGCGACATCTCGCGCTGCCGGGGCATCTGCTGCACGAGCGGATTGAGCGGTTCGCCGCGCGGGCCGATCGCCCAGGCCGCCGCCCAGTCGTTCGACGTGATGATGATCGGCGAGACGCCGTCGCCCGCCCGCGCCGGGCGTTCCGCGTCCGGCGCGTCGCCGCGCGGCAGCGCCTCGATGAAGGTCTTGCCCTCCGCCCAGCGGCCGGGAAACTTCTCGATCAGATAGAAGGCCTTGGTGACGACGTGGTCCTGCGGCACCGGCTCGAGGTCGGGCACGGCGATGCCCGCCAGAATGCGCCTCAGCAGCCGGGTTTCGGGCGTCTGCACGTCGCCGCCGAGTGCGGTTCCGGCGTCGCGCGTATCGAAGATCACCGTCCCGCCGTTCTTCATGAAGGCGTCGATGCGGCGGATCCCGGCTTCGCCGGGCGGCTCCCGTCCCGCCGCCATCGGCCAATAGATCAGCGGATAGAGCGCCAATTCGTCCGTCGCGGGATCGACGCCCACCGGCGCTCCCGGTTCGAGCGCGGTGCGTGCGGCGAGATAGGCGTTGAGCCCGACGAGCCCGGCACGGCTCGTCTCGTCCACCGCGGCATCGCCCGTCAGCACATAGGCGAAGCGGGTCACGAGCGCCGCGTCGGTCTCCTTGGGCGAGACGGCGGGCGTTTCGCGGCCCGGCCCCTGCGGCGCACGGTTCTGCGCCTCCGCGCGGTCCGTGCCGCCCGAGAGAACGAGCGCTCCGAGGAGCGCGGCGGTCGCCGCACGCCGTCCCATGCGCAGGCCGCCCGCGAGGAAGGCCGAGACCAGCGTGTCGAGCGCGAAGAGCAGCAGGGCGGCCGTCAGCAGCCAGGGGCGCGGATCGAAGGGCGCCGTGAGCCGCAGGGCCTCCGTCCGCGCCGCGAGCGGTCCCGCGTCGAGCGTGCGCAGCACCGCGTCGCGCGCCGGCGCATTGACGGCGCTCGGCGCGTCCCGGTCGCCGTAGAAGCCGGGCGGATGGTCGCGCGAGGCGACGAGCCCCGGCGTGACGGCGACGGGCTTGGCGGTCGCGGGCGGCAGACCCGGCGTGCCGAAACCGTCGAGCGTGAGGAAGGGCGCCGAGGTCCGCGCGGTTCCGGCGGGCGTCTCCCGACCGGGCTCGAGCCCGGCGGTGCCCGACAGCGCGACGATCCTCTGCAGCATGTCCACGAACAGGCCCGACAGGGGCAGGTTCGACCAGCTCGTATCCGCCGTCACATGCATGAGGACCACGAGCCCCGCGCCGCGCTTCTCCGCGGTCACGATCGGCGTACCGTCCGCGAGCGACGCCCAGACCTTGCGGGCGAGATCGGGTTCGGGCTCCGCGAGGAGCTGACGCGAGATCGCCACGTCCGCCGGCCTGTCGATGCCATGGAACGGGCTTTGCGGATCGAAGGGCCCGAGCGCGCGCGGCGTCTCCCAGGCGAGCGCTCCGCCGAGCGCGCGGCCGCCCCGGCGCAGCTTCACGGGCACGAGATCGTCGCCGCCCGCGGCGAGGCGCGGCCCCGCGAAGCGCAGCAGCAGTCCGCCCTCGTTCACGAAGGTCTCGACCTTGCGGCGCACGTCGTCGGGCAGCGCGCCGACATCGGCGAGGACCAGCACCGAGGCCTTCTCGTCGATGAGACCCGCGATCGCGTCGATCGTGCCCTGCCGCGGCGTGCGGATCTCCGCGAAGGGCTCCAGCGCCCGCTGCACGTAATGCACGGGGGAGAGGAGGGGCTGGGCCACGTCCGTCGTCACGCCCGAGACGATCCCCACCCGCCGCCTCCGGTTCGTTTCGTCCACGAGGGCCACTGCGCCCGCCGAGCGCAGGCCGACCACGTCGAAACGGGCGATCTCGTTGCGCAGTTCCAGCGGCAGCGCGACGGTGACCTTGGCCTCCGCCCCGGCGATCGAGAAATCCTGTTCGGCCAGCGGCCGTCCCTTCATGTCGAGCGCGCGCAGCCGTCCCGCCGCCGGGCCTTCGCCCGCCCGCACGATGCGGACCGTGATGCCCGCCGCACCGTTCTCCACCGCGGTCAGGGCGATCACGGGCGCGTCGTCGCGGATCAACGTCGTGCGTCCGCCCGCGGCTTCCGCCGCCGCCGCCATGGTCTCGCGGGTTTCCGAGCCGCCGAGCCCGTCGGCGATCCAGATGAATTCCGCACCGGGGGACCGACGCAGGAAGTCCGTCGCCGCCGCGAGATGCGGTCCTCGATCGGGCGAGAAGGGTACGGGCTGAAGCGCGCGGGCGCGATCGAGCGCGCTCCCCGCATCCGTCGGGTTCGGCGCGGCCGGGCGGTCGCCCGTCGCGATCAGCGCGACGGGGCGATCGGCCGCCGCGGCCTCCGCCAGCAGGCGTTCCATCGCCGCCCGTCGTTCGGGCCAGGCCGGAGCGGCCGCCCAGCCGTTGTCGATCATCATCACCAGCGGCGCCCGGCCTGCGGCGACCGAGGTCGTGCGCGGGTTCCAGACGGGCCCGGCCGCCGCCACGATCACCAGCGCGGCGATGGCGATCCGGAGGAGCAACAGCCACGGCGGCGTGCGCGCGGGCTTCTCCCGTTCCGGAAGGAGGTCCATGATCAGACGCAAAGGCGGGAAGGGGATCGCCCGCGGCCGCGGCGGCGTGACCCGCAGCAGCCACCACAGCGCCGGCAGCGCCGCGAGCGCGGCGAGGACGAGCGGCGAGGCGAAGGCGAGCGGAAGACCGAGCATCAGAAGCTCCCCGGTCCGCGGCCGCCGCGCGCCACCCGCACCGCGACCGCCAGCAGCGCCTCGGAGGCGGGCCGATCCGTCCGATGGTCGAGGAAGGACCAGCCGCGTCGGCGGCAGGCCTCCGCCAAGGCGCTCCGATGCGCCTGCATCCGCTCGTGATAGGCGCGGCGGAACGCGCCCGCGTCGCCCACGTCCAGACGATCCCGCCCTTCGGTCGCGAGCAGTTCCGCCTGCCCTTCGAAGGGGAAGGTCTCTTCGACCGGATCGACGATGCGCAGCAGATGGCCGCGCGCGCCCCGCGCCGCGAGCTTCTCGAGGATGCCCGCGATCTCGTCCGCCGGGCTCAGCGCGTCGGTGATGAGAACGGCTTCGCTCAAGGGCGGCAAGGGCGTCGCGTCGGGCAGTTCGGCCTCCGCCGAGGGGTCCGCGCCCAGCGCTTCCGCGAGCCGATCCACGATCATGCGCGAGGCCATGGTCGGCCCGAAGCCGAGCAGACCGACCCTTTCGCCGCCCCGCACCAGAAGATCCGCGAGGGCGAGCCCGAGCACGACGGCCCGGTCGAGCTTCGGCGCCGCGGCGAGCGTCGAGGCGAAGGCCATGGAGGGCGACCGGTCGATCCACAGCCGCACCGTATGCGCGGCCTCCCATTCCCGTTCGCGGACATGCAGATGATGCTCGTCCCGCGCCGAACGTCGCCAATCGATCCGATGCGCCGGTTCGCCCGCGGTGAAGGGGCGGAACTGCCAGAAGGTCTCGCCCGTGCCGGGCCTGCGGCGGCCGTGAACGCCGTGCGCGACCGCGGCCGAGATGCGCCGGGCCTCGAGGGCGAGGCGCGGCAGCCGTCGCGCGAGATCGAGCGCGTCCGTCGCCCGCGAGGGGCCGATCCGCCGTTCCGGCTCGTCGAGGACGCGGACGCGGGCCATCGCGTCAGCCGATGCGGCCCTTCAGCCGCCCGATGATCCCCGTCAGCGTCTCGCCTTCGGCACGCGCCGCGAAGGTCAGCGCCATGCGGTGCTTCAGCACCGGTTCGGCGAGGGCGACCACGTCGTCGAGCGAGGGCGCGAGCCGCCCTTCGAGCAGCGCGCGGGCACGCACGGCGAGCATCAGCGCCTGTCCGGCGCGCGGGCCCGGCCCCCAGGAGAGCTTGTCCGCGACGTCGGCCGCGCCGTCTTCGGGCCGCGCGGAGCGGACGAGGTCGAGAATGGCCGTCACCACGCTCTCCCCCACCGGCAGGCGACGCACCAGCCTTTGAATGCCCATCAGTTCGTCCGCCGTCATCGCCGGCTTCGCGCGGGCTTCGGACTCGGCCGTCGTTTCGAGCAGGATGCGCCGCTCGGTCGCCGCATCCGGATAGGCGACGTCGATCTGCAGCAGGAAGCGGTCGAGCTGCGCTTCGGGCAGCGGATAGGTGCCTTCCTGTTCCACGGGGTTCTGCGTCGCGAGCACGTGGAACGGGCGCGGCAGTTCATGCGTCTCGCCGGCGATCGTCACATGCCGTTCCTGCATGGCCTGCAGAAGGGCGGATTGGGTGCGCGGGCTCGCGCGGTTGATCTCGTCGGCCATCAGCAGCCGCGTGAAGATCGGCCCCTTGATGAAGCGGAAGGCGCGGCGGCGATCCTCCGTCTCCTCCAGCACTTCGGAGCCCAGAATGTCGGAGGGCATCAGGTCGGGCGTGAACTGCACGCGCCGCTGGTCGAGCCCCAGCACCGTGCCCATGGTCTCGGCGAGCTTGGTCTTGGCGAGGCCCGGCACGCCGACGAGCAGGCCGTGGCCGCCCGAAAGCACGGTGATGAGCGCGTTCCCGACCACCTCGTCCTGACCGAAGATGACCGCGCCGATGCCCGCCCGGGCCGCCGCGACGCGTTCGACCGCCGCTTCCGCGAGGTCCACGATGCTCCGGTCGAATTCGGCGGCGCCCGCCGTTCCCGCTTCCGTCACGCTCATCGTCACGCCCTCCTCGCGGCCTCTCTTCCGGAGACCCGATCACGGATCATCGACCTCCCGGACGGGATCGACAAGGCTCCGAAGCGGGAAAGGCGAAAGAAAGGCGGATCAGTCCGCGCTCGGCAGGCGCCGCATCGTGAATTCGATGCGCCCGTCCTCGAGCACGCGCCACCACTCGATTTCCGTCATATAGGCGGCCTTCGGGAAGCGGGCGAGCAATTCGCGAGCCTTTTCACGGGCTTCGTCGCGCGGCAGGGTGAAGGTCTCGCGGCGCCACTGGTCGCCTGCAGCGTCCCGTCCCTGCGTCTTGCGGCGCGCCGATCCGTCGCGGCGCTCGGCGAGCCTGCGGGCGATGTCGCCGGGCCGGGAGGCGGACGATTTCATGGGTCGACCTGATCTGCGAGACGGTCGAAATGCTATCCCGCCCGTTCCGAGGAGTCGAATCGACTCAGAGTCTTCTCGGCCGCCTTTCGAGCGATTTCGGAGACCGCGATCCCGTCCTTCGGGAAATCCGCGTCGATCCACGCCGCCTCGGCTTCGGCGATCGCATGGCCGATCGAGGGGCCGGGCGCGAGGCCGAGGGCGATCATGCCGCTCCCCGTGAAGGGCGAGCGCTCGGGAGCCTCCGCCAGGGCGGCGAGGAGTTCGCCCGGGCATTCCGGCAGGCCGCGCCGGGCCGCGGCCACCAGAACCGCGGTTCCCGCCGCGTCCCGTCCGCGTCGGAAGGCGATGCGCTTCAAGAGCCGGGGGGCCGGCATGTCGTCCCCGAAATCCGCCGTCGCGCGCGCCGTGGCGGCGAGCCGCGCGGCCTCCTCATTGGAGAGCCGCAGCCGCTCCTGCAGCGCGGGAACCGTCGAGACGTCGCTTGAAGTCAGCGCGAAAAGACGAGTCGTCCCATCGCTCTGCGGCCGGATGCGCAGAAGTCGATTCAGGGTCTCGGGATCGGCGCGCCCGCCGAGCAGCGGCGCGAGCAGACCCGCCGCATCCATCTCCGACACGGTTTCCGCCGCGCGGCGCGCGGCGAGCAGCTTCATCAGTTCGGCACGCACCCGCTCGCGGGAGAGCCGTTCCAGCCCGCTTTTCTCCGCGATGCAGGCGGCGAGACCTTCCGCGTCGAGCGGGCCTTCGGCGAAGTCGGCATGGAAGCGGAAGAAGCGCAGGATGCGCAGATAGTCCTCGCGGATCCGCGTGACGGCATCGCCGATGAATCGGACCCGCCGCGCCTCCAGATCGGTCCGCCCGCCGACGAAGTCGTGGATCACGCCGTCCCGGTCGGCATAGAGCGCGTTGATCGTGAAGTCGCGCCGCCGCGCGTCATGCGAGAAATCATGCCCGAAACGGACCGAGGCGCGGCGACCGTCCGTGTCGACGTCTTCGCGCAGCGTCGTCACCTCGAAGGGGCGGCCGTCGAGAACGAGGGTGACGGTCCCGTGTTCGATGCCGGTCGGCACGCATTTGATCCCCGCTTCCTTCGCCCGGGCGACGACGACGTCCGGCACGGCGGTGGTCGCGATGTCGACGTCGGTCGCCTCGCGCCCCAGCAAGGCGTTGCGCACGCTGCCGCCGACGAGCATCGCGCGGTCCCCGTCGCATTCGAGCGCATCGAAGACGGCGGCGAGCGCCGGGTCCCGGAGAAGGGAATCGGGCAGGCGCGGCGACGTCACTTGAAGCCTCCGGGCACGAACGTCCCGTTCTCCATATGCGCCGGGACATAGGTCCCCGTGCTGCGCTCCGCCGTCCAGCCCGTGTAGAACAGCGCCGCCCCCGCCAGCGCGAGGCCGATCAGCGCGAGGATCGGCGTTCGCCCGTCCCAATGTGCGGCTTCGAGCGGCGTCTTCCGGCGGAAGAGCAGCCACAGCGCGAAGCCCGCGAAGGGCAACAGGAACAGCGTGATCTCTTCGATGAAGGGGCGGATCATCGCAGATAAAGCTTCTCGTAAAGGTTGCGGAGAATTCCGGCGGTGACGCCCCAGATATAGTGCTCTCCGAAGGGCATCGCGAGATAGTGGCGGATCATGCCCTGCCATTCGCGGGAATGCCGGGCGTGGTTGTCCGGATCCATCAGAAAGCCCAGCGGCGCCTCGAAGGCGATGTCGACCTCCGAAGGGTCGATCGTCAGGTCGAAGCCCGGCCGCACGATCGCCAGCACGGGCAGGATGCGGTAGCCCGTCGAGGAGAGATAGGGGTCGAGATAGCCGAGCGGACGGACGAAGCGCCGTTCGAGCCCGATCTCCTCCTCCGCTTCCCGCAATGCGGCGGCGATCGCGTCGGCGTCGGTCGGGTCGATCTTGCCGCCCGGAAAGGCGATCTGTCCCGAATGGTCCCTGAGCTGCACGGAGCGCCGCGTGAGCAGCACCGTCGCGCCTTCGGGATGCGAGACGACCGGGACGAGCACGGCGGCCCGGCGATGCTTGTTCCCGTCCGCCGGCGCGAGCATGGGCGCGAGCTGATGGTCGCCGCGCTCGGGGAAGCGCTCGGGCGCGAACACGTCCGGCGGCGGTTCGAGCGACAGCAGCCCTTCCGCCCTGCGCACGAGATCGTCGGCGTGGAGCGTCAGGCGGATCACGGGACTGTCAGAGGTCTGCAAGATCGGCCGCCTCGATCATCGGAAAGAAGGCCCCGCCGGAGGCGATGCCGAACATCATGACGCCGTCCGTTTCGCGCTCTTCCCCGAGCGCCACGAGATCATGGAACACCGCGCGCGTCACCCGCGCCCAGAGATCGCCCCGCACATGGACATAGGGGCGCAGGCCTCCCTTGGGCTCCGTCTCGAAGCGCATCGGATGGTCCGGTCCCGCGGTCGTGACGTCGTCGACATTCGTGCGGAATTCCAGAGTCCGTCCCGCGCCTTCCTCCAGCACCTTCATCTCGACCGCGAGGAACGGCGCGTCCTCGACCGCGATGCCGACGCGTTCGACCGGGGTCACCAGCACGTAGCGCTCCGGATCCTTGCGCAGGATCGTCGAGAACAGCCGCACCAGCGCCGGCCGGCCGATCGGCGTCCCGCCGTAGAACCACGTCCCGTCGGCCGCGATGCGCATGTCGATGTCGCCGCAGAAGGGCGGGTTCCACAGATGCACGGGCGGCAAGCCGCGCCCGCCCGCCGCCGTCGCGCCGGCGGTCAGCGCGTCGAGGGAGGGGGACGCGGGAGGGACGGAGGTCATGAGAAGAGGATAGGACATGCCGCCGGGCAATGCACGTTTTCGGCCATATTGTAACGTGTAACGTTATGCGTTATGGTCGAGCGTGATCAGAAGCTTTGCGGATCCCGAAACGGAATTGATCTGGAACGGTCGTCGGAGCCGAAAGCTTCCGTCCGACATACAGGTCGTCGCGCTTCGCAAGCTCCGCCTGATGAACCAGGCCCGGGTCTTGAGCGATCTGCGAGTTCCGCCGGGAAACCGACTGGAAGCATTGAAGGGCGATCTTGCGGGCCGTCATTCGATCCGGATCAACGATCAATGGCGGATCTGCTTCATGTGGGAAGAGGGAGGACCGTCCGATGTCGGCATCGTCGATTACCACGATTGACCTTCTGCCGAATCCGAGCCCCGGAGAAATTCTCCAAGAAGAGTTTCTGAAGCCGCTCGGGATGAGTCAAAACGCGCTCGCCCGCGCTCTGGGCGTCCCCCCTCGGCGGATCAACGAGATCGTGCTCGGCAAGCGCGCGATCACGGCCGACACCGATCTCAGGCTCGCACGCTATTTCGGCATGAGCGAAGGCTTCTTCCTCGGGCTGCAAGTCGACCACGACCTGATGGAACGCCGCCGTGCGATCGGTCCGGAGCTGGACGCGATCACGCCGCGGGCGGCTTAGGGTCACGGGACTGGACCATGATTGCAGCCATGCTTCCAAGGCCGATGGCACTGTAAGTGGTTCTAGATTACACTGATGTGATTTTATTGCAAACTCAGTATTTAATTGTCCTAAACAAGTCGACAAGGAATTTTTGCATTGTAGACAAGGTTATCGCCAACCTTGAATTTGCCAACATAATTGCATTCGATTGAAACAGTTCGCATGAATTGCCTCTGCCTAATCTGATTGCTTGCATGCTGCCTCAAGGCCACCGCACCGTCGGCGGCATGCTGGACAGGATGCTCTCCACATTGCCGCCCGTCTTCAGGCCGAAGATCGTGCCGCGGTCGTAGAGCGGATTGCAATCGTCGGCCGTCGTTCTCGTCTTGCCGTGACTGCGCTCCGAGCGTAGTATCTTGCCCATACGATGATCTTCGATTGGCACGACGAGAAGCATCAGAGGAACCTGCGCGAGCGCGGGTTCGGCTTCGATCCGGCCGCGTCGATCTTCGAAGGCGTCGTGCTGGAAGAGATCGATGATCGGAAGGATTACGGAGAGATCCGGGTCCGGGCGATCGGCGAGGCGGACGGAAACGTTCCGGTGGTCGTCTACACGGACCGGCGAGAGGTGCGGTGGATCATTTCCGCCCGCCTCGCGAACCGAAAGGAGCGGGATCGATGGCTCGCGTCACCCTACAAGAACTGAGACGGAGCAAGCCCGTCTATGATCGTGCCAAGGTCGAGGCGACGACGGAAGCGGATATCCGCCGCCATGGGCTGGAAGACGGCGAATGCGGTGATGTCGGCGCGGGCGACCGCGCGGAGTTCGTGATCCCGCCCGCCCTGATCAGGAAGAAGCTCGGAATGACGCAGGAGGCGTTCGCCGCCGCGCTTCGCATTCCGGTCGCGACGCTGCGCAATTGGGAGCAAGGGCGGGTCGCGCCCGATCCCGCCGCACGCGCGCTTCTCAGGATCGTGGCGCGCGATCCCGAAGCCGCCTTCGCTGCGCTGGCCGCCTGATCAAGGCCACCGCACCGTCGGCGGCATGCTGGACAGGATGCTCTCCACATTGCCGCCCGTCTTCAGGCCGAAGATCGTGCCGCGGTCGTAGAGCAGATTGTACTCGACGTAGCGGCCGCGGCGGATCTGCTGTTCCTCGCGGTCGGCCTCCGTCCAAGGCGTCGAGATGTTCTTCCGCACGATCTCCGGATAGATCCCGCGGAAGGCTTCGCCCACGTCGCGGGTGAAGGCGAAGTCCGCCTCCCAGTCCCCCGAGTCGTGATAATCGTAGAAGATGCCGCCGATGCCGCGGGGCTCGTTGCGGTGCTTCAGGTGGAAATACTCGTCGCACCAGGCCTTGTACTTGTCATAGGGCGCGATGGCGGAATGCGCGTCGCAGGCGCGCTTCATCGCCGCATGGAAGGCCGTCGAATCCGCGTCTTCCTGCGTGCGCCGCCGGTTCAGGACCGGGGTCAGGTCCGCGCCGCCGCCGAACCACGCCTTGGTGGTGATCACGTAGCGCGTGTTCATGTGCACGGTCGGCGCGTGCGGATTCCAAGGATGCGCGATCAGCGACACGCCCGTGGCGAAGAAGCGCGGATCCTCCGCCGAGCCGGGGATCTGGCCGCGGAACTCCGGCGCGAATTCGCCGAACACCGAGGAGACGTGCACGCCGACCTTCTCGAACACCCGGCCCCGCATCATCGACATCACGCCGCCGCCGCCGGGCGCGCCGGAATGGTCGGTGCGGCTCCACTGTTTCCGCTCGAAACGGCCCGCTCCGGGCGCTTCCGGGAAGAAGGGCCCCGTCGCCTCGTCCTCGATCTCCTCGAAGGCCTTGCAGATCCGGTCGCGAAGCTCCGCGAACCAGGCGGTCGCGCGGGCCTTGCGCTCGTCGAGGACGGCATCGGAAGTCATACGGCGTCTCCGTTCGCGGCCGGGGGGAACCCGTCCGTCTGTCGCAGGGCCTCCCCCAGAATCAGGGAGGCGGCCACGGCCACGTTAAGCGACCGCATTCCGTTTCGCATCGGTATGGTCACGCATGCGTCGGCCGCGTGGTGGACATGGTCCGGCGCGCCGGCCGACTCGCGGCCCATCAGCAGGATGTCGTCGGACCGGAAGGCGAAGGCCGGATAGGGCAGGGCGGCCTTGGTCGTGGCCAGAACCAGCCGCGCCCCGGCCTCTCTTCGCCAGGCCTCGAAGGTCGTCCACGAGACGTGGCGCACGATCTCGACCGCGTCGAGATAGTCCATCCCGGCGCGACGAAACGCCCGATCCGAGACCGGGAAGCCCGCGGGCTCGATGATGTGGGCCTCGATTCCGAGGCAGGAACACAACCGGAGAATGGTTCCCGTATTCTGCGGTATATCGGGTTGGAACAAGGCGATCCGCACGCGCGCGCTTCCTGCAAAGAACGGAAATGATCGGTGGAACCCGGGGGGTATCCGCAATCCGAACTATGGACAAGGCGGCAAGCGCATGCGAAAGACCCGCCGCGCGGCGACTCCGGGTCGCATTGTGCGTCGAAACGAAGGCGCGCATAGCGACGTTCGAGCGGCGCATCCGTTCAAAAACTCCGCCCGGCCGAAGCGGCGTCCGGGCGCAGGACGCGAGGATCACTGACGTGGCGACAATGGCTCCCGAACCCACACGGCGGGACTTCCTCTTCATCGCGACGGGCGCGGTCGGCGCCGTCGGTCTGGCCTCGGCGATCTGGCCCTTCGTGAGCCAGATGGCTCCGGACGCGGCCACCGTGGCCGCCGGCGCTCCGGTGGATTTCGATCTGGCCCCCGTCACCGAAGGGCAGATCGTCAAACTCTTCTGGCGCGGCAAGCTGATCTTCGTGCGGCACCGCACGGCGCAGGAAATCAAGGACGCCCAGGCGGCCGATCTCGGCTCCATGCGCGATCCCGAGCCCGACCAGAAGCGCGTGAAGTCCGGCAAGGACCAGTGGCTGGTCGTCTACGGCAACTGCACCCATCTCGGCTGCGTGCCGCTCGGCAACGAGGGCGCGTACAAGGGTTGGTTCTGCCCGTGCCACGGCTCCGTGTTCGACACGTCCGGCCGCATCCGTCAGGGGCCGGCGCCGACGAACCTGCCCATCCCGCCCTTCGAATTCGTCTCCGACACCAAGATCCGGATCGGCTGAGGCTTCGTCGCCCAGTCGAGCGTTCAGGACATCGCGGAAGCACATCATGGCCGGACATTCCACCTACGTTCCCAAGACCGCCTTCGGGCGCTGGTTCGAAAGCCGGCTGCCGATCGTCGGGCTCATCCACTCCTCGTTCGTCGTGTTCCCGAACCCGCGGAACCTGAACTATCTGTGGACCTTCGGCGGCATCCTCGCCTTCATGCTGGTGGCGCAGATCGTCACGGGCTTGACGTTCGCGATGCATTACACGCCGCACGCGACCCTCGCCTTCGGCTCCGTCGAGCACATCATGCGCGACGTGAACTACGGCTGGTTGATCCGCTATCTGCACGCCAACGGCGCGTCGATGTTCTTCATCGCGGTCTATGTGCACATCTTCCGCGGTCTCTATTTCGGCTCCTACAAGGCGCCCCGCGAGATCCTCTGGATCCTCGGCGTCATCATCTTCCTGCTGATGATGGCCACCGCCTTCATGGGCTACGTGCTTCCCTGGGGCCAGATGTCCTACTGGGGCGCCACCGTCATCACGAACCTCTTCTCGGCCTTCCCGGTCGTGG
>JAIXTT010000017.1 GCA_027483795.1 Hyphomicrobiales bacterium | reverse complement strand
GTTCGAAATCGCTTCGGCTCTGCCCGAGGATCGTCTCGATCTGGCGTTCCAGAAAGGCCGCGCCGTCGAAGGCGGGCAGGAGAATGGACACGGACGGCAAGTTCGATCCCCGCATGCCGCCCCCGTCGCGCTCGGGGAGGAGCGGACGCGGGCCGTCCCGCTTCTATAGGGCTTTTCGCGCGGATTGCATCGCCGCGCCTCCGAAAGCACCCGGATCGCGGGCGAAGGGCGGGGCATCCGGAAAAGGATTGTCCGGCGCATCAAGTCGTGCATAAACCGAGGCGATGCAAGGTGAGTTGATGATGAAGGCGTTCGAGACCTTCGCGGAGCGCGGCTTGATGCGGCTCCGCTCGTACAAGATCCCGAAGCGTCATGATCTTGCTTTGCGGGATTTCATGCGGCGGCTCGCGCCCGTGCAGTCCGAGACGCCGTTGATCCGGATCGGCGACGGCGGGGACGGCGGCTATCTGGTTCCCGACGATCTCGACGGCATCGGCGCGTGCTTTTCGCCCGGCGTGGCGGAGACGGCCGCCTTCGAGGCCGCGATGCTCGCGCGCGGCGTGCCGTGTTTTCTGGCCGACCATTCCGTCGAGGCGCCGCCCTTCGCGGATCCGCTGATCGATTTCGAGAAGAAGTTCATCGGGCTGCGCAACGATGCGGTCCATATGCGCCTCGGCGATTGGACCGAGGCGAAGGCGGCGCGGATCGCGGGCGATCTGGTGCTGCAGATGGACATCGAAGGGGCCGAATACGAAGTGCTGCTCGACGCTTCGGACGCCTTGCTCCGCCGGTTCCGCATCATCGTCGTCGAGTTCCATCATCTCGACTGGCTGCTGCATCCGGCGGGTTTCCGGCTTCTCGATGCGGCCTTCGCGAAGCTGCAGCGTTCCTTCGCGCTCGTCCACATCCATCCGAACAATTGCACCGCGCCCGTCCGCTACAAGGACTTCGCTCTGCCGCCCGTGATGGAATTCACCTTCCACCGCTCCGACCGCCTGCGCGGCGCGCGCCCCGCCACGACCTTCCCGCACGCCCTGGACCGCCCCAACCTGACCCACCTCCCGGATTTCGCATTGCCGAAATGCTGGTACGGGGAGGGGAGCGAAGAAGGCGCGGGTCGGAACGGCTGAGCGGGGGCTTTCGTCAATCGGGCGGCCTGAAGCGGAGCGTCCGATGCTCAGGCCGCTGCGTCCAATGCATTACCTTCGTTCAATTGCGGTTTTCTGATCCAAGCCTCCCAGACGAAAGGATAGCTCCAAGTCTGATCATGAGTTTTACTGAGTGCATAAACTATAGAATCTCTCTTATCAGCAGCATCTGGAACAAATAGATGTAACTTAACATGCAAATATCGAATGCAATCAATATGAACAGTATAAATAAGACGTGGAAGAAATTTAAATTTGTCATCTTCGATATTTAATATTAAAATATCGACATTTTTAATTTGTATTTCATCAAATACGGATGCGCAATCTCTTGTTATTATTTTTACCTTATGCGCGCTGTCGGTGGATGAATAGATGCTTGATGCATTCCCGAAAGGGAGATGTCCGCTTCGTCATCTCGGTCCGATAACGCGAAGTCGAAGACCCGGATGTTCCTGCGTCCTGCGAAGCGCTTTCTGCAGCCTTCCGCGAATTCCGGGACGGGTTCGAAGATGAAAATGTTGGACCCGTAACGGCGATCGATCTGGTCGGCGAAGCCTCCCAACAATCCGCCAGTCTCTATGACGAAGAACTCTGCGTCGAACGGTCAATCGAACCTCAGAGTTTCATCAGTGCCGTCGAGGACCCAACGCCTGTCGTTGATCAGTGCAGGATCTCTGCTGCGTTGCGCATCGGCATAACGAATGAACCTTCTGACGCGACGAAGATTTCGGCGGAGGCCTATATGCAGTCTGCTTTGGGAGGCCGCCGTTTCGTTTTGGGCCATCCGCTCGCGCCTTCAATCCATGCAGTTCATTTGGAGGAATAACGCTCGTATTAGGGCAAAAAAATGCAAGAAGCAGATACAATATGCACCCTCCTTCCTTCTGTGGAGGCGATCACTCTTAAAAACCACGAAAAAAATCTAAAAATATCGGATTTGCAGAGTTTTTTTGGATACCGAAGAAAGCGAGCAAGGACAGCAGCGATGGATCGAGCGGAGCGGCTCAAGCTGGCCCGCACGAAGCGGGGTCTAGAGACGGCGCATGCGGCGGCGCAGCGTCTCGGCGTGCCTTATGGGACCTATTCGGGCCACGAGAACGGCTCGAGGGGCATCAAGGACGAGGACCTCAAGCGCTACGCGGAATTCTTCCGGGTTCCGCTCGGCTGGCTTGCCTTCGGCGAGGTCTCCCCTAAGGTAAAGGTCGCCTGTCTCAGCCTTGGATCCGCCTCGCAGCCGATGTCGTCCGATGCCCGCCGCATATCTCTCGATATCGAGGTTCCGTTCTACGTGCCGGACGACGTCGAGGCGATCCGGATCGATACGGTCGATTACGAGCCGAATTATCTGAAGGGCGACGTTCTCTTCATCCGACAGACGGACGCCGTGCCCTACGGTTTTGCAGGCAAGCGCGTGTTCGTCACCATGGCCGCCGCGCCGGGCTTCTTGCTCGGTACGGTTCTGCGCGTAAGGAAGGCCGAGTCCGTATACCTATTCGACATCCATGGCGCGGACGGTCGGATCAGTCTCGACGTCCAGCCTGAAAAGGTCGCGTCGGTCATCGGCCTCGTTCCCGGCTGACGCGCGGGTCCGCCGGGATCCGTGCTTCAGCAGCGCCCCACGCCCGTATAGGCGAAGCCGCGTTTGCGCATGTCGTCGGGGCGGTAGATGTTGCGCAGGTCGATGAGGACGGGGGATTTCAAAAGGCGCTTGATCCGGTCGAGATCGAGCGCGCGGAAGGCGTCCCATTCCGTCACGATCACCAGCGCATCGGCGCCCTCGCAGCAGGAATAGGCGTCGGGCGCATAGGCGACGCGCGGCATCAGCGCGCGGGCATGTTCCATGCCCTCGGGGTCGTAGGCGCGCACCGTCGCGCCCGCCGCTTCCAGCGCTTCCACGATCGCGATCGAAGGCGCTTCGCGCATGTCGTCGGTGTTGGGCTTGAAGGTGAGACCGAGCAGCGCGATCGACTTGCCCTGCACGGAGCCGCCGCAGGCCTTGATCACCTTGCCGGCCATGGCGGTCTTGCGGCGCTCGTTGACGTCGATCACCGTCTCCACGATGCGCAGCGGCGTGCCGACGTCCTGCGCGGTCTTGGCGAGCGCGCGCGTGTCCTTCGGGAAGCAGGAGCCGCCGTAGCCCGGCCCGGCATGCAGGAATTTCGAGCCGATGCGGTTGTCGAGGCCGATGCCGCGCGCGACCTCCTGCACATTGCCGCCCGCCGCCTCGCAGAGATCGGCGATCTCGTTGATGAAGGTGATCTTCACCGCGAGAAAGGCGTTGGCGGCGTATTTGATGATTTCGGAGGTGCGGCGGTCCGTGAACAGGATCGGCGGCTGGTTGAGGAAGAGCGGGCGGTAGACCTCCGTCATCACCTCGCGGGCGCGGGGATCGGACGTGCCGACGACGATGCGGTCGGGGCGCTTGAAGTCTGAAATGGCCGCGCCTTCGCGCAGGAATTCGGGATTGGAGACGACGGCGAAATCGCCGTCGGGCCGGGTCTCGCGGATGATGCGCTCGACCTCGTCGCCGGTGCCCACGGGCACGGTCGATTTGGTGACGACGACGGTGTAGCCGTCCATCACTTCGGCGATCTCGCGCGCGGCGGCGTGGACATAGGAGAGGTCGGCGTGCCCGTCGCCCCGGCGCGAGGGCGTGCCGACGGCGATGAACACGGCCTCGGCCCCGCGCACCGCCTCGGCGATGTCGGTGGTGAAGGAGAGGCGCTCCTCGCGGACGTTCTTGGCGACGAGATCATCGAGGCCGGGCTCGTAGATCGGCATGACGCCGTCGAGCAGCGCCTCGATCTTCTTCGCGTCCTTGTCGACGCAGACGACCCGGTGGCCGAAATCGGCGAAGCAGACGCCCGAAACGAGGCCCACATAGCCCGAGCCGATCATCGCGATCTTCATGAAGGTACGAACTCCGTTGTCCGCCGCGATCCTGCCGCGAGAAGCTTAAGCTTTTGCGACCGAGACGGGCATGCGTTCCGAATGCGCGTCACTGCTTCGCGGGCAAGACGCGGATGCCCGCCGGCGCGGGCATGACGGGGTGGGGCCGAGGCGAGCCCGGCCCGGCGGGAGACGATCTCGCGACCTGCATCGTTCCGGCGATCGACGGAGCCTACAACGGAAGTTTGAACCGCAAGGATCGCAGGCCGATGTTCGTCATGTTTCTCAGGTGTCGCAGCCGGGTGACGTCGAAGCGTGAGAGCTCCGCGAGCCTGCGATGCAGCGCGTCGACTGCGGTCGACTCGTCGTCCAGCAAGAAGATCTCGTCGCCGATATAGGCGCGGACTTCGGCGCGCGTCATCCCTTTGACGCGCTCCATCTCGCGAATGTTCGCCTCCGTGTGCGCGTTCGGCGCCGAGTGTTCTCCGCGGCGATGTGCGAGGTGGATCAGATTGAATTCGGAAAGATATCGCACGCCGAAGCCGGCCTTCCTCGCACGCAGAAGCAGTTCGACGTCCTCTCCCCCATAAGAAATCATCTTCTTGTTGAGACCCCCCATCAACAGAAGGTCGTTTCTCCGCGCGATCGCGACCCCGCCGGAAACGAAGCGGTAGTGGGCGTCGGCGTGAACGCTCATTCGGCTCCGCCTGTCGATGGTCAGCCATCTGTCTTCGACGGCCTCGCTTTCGATCAGCGCGGATCTCAAGGATCGCTCGGCTTCGAGAAAAAGCTTATTGAACGGGACGACGATGGAGCATTCGTCTTTGCGCAAGATATTCAACGCGCCTTCGATGGCCGCATTGCTCAAGATGACGTCGGCATCATAGATGCAGAAAAAATCGGCTTCGCTTTTCAATAAGGCGCTGTTGACGCATTCGGCCTTTGAAAAGCTATCGGACTTGATGAATGAGTAAATTGTTTTAGCGGCTACATGTTGATCGATTTTACTTGTTTCATCCATCTCGACGATGGATATTGTAACGTTCATGCTTGAGGATTCACTGAAGGAATTGATCTTTCGAAGTGCATTTCGGACATTCTCCGTCCGGTCGGGACTATCGATGCGTACCGGAATACAAAACTCAATCGTATTCATTACGAGGGCCTTCGCTGGGGAGTCAGCTCATTCGGTCGGCGCTGCATGTCCGGAGTAGTGCTTCTGTACCATTCGATGAAGCGCGGCAAGCCGACCTCGATCGGTGTGGAGGGCGAGAAGCCTACCGCCTCGCCGAGTGCGGCGACGTCGGCATAGGTCGCCTCGACGTCGCCCGGCGGCATCGGGGCATGGCGGATGATCGCCTTGCGTCCGACGGCGGTCTCGATCAGTTCCACGAGACGGGACAACTCCACGGGCGAGTGGTTGCCGATATTGTAGATGCGGTGCGGCGCGCGGCTCGTGGACGGGTCGGGGCGCAGCGGATCCCAGGAGGGATCGCCGGCGGCGGGGCGGTCGACGAGGCGGCCGATCGCTTCCGTGACGTCGTCCACATAGGTGAAGTCGCGCCGCATCCGGCCGTGGTTGAAGAGCGTGATCGGCTCGCCCTTCAGGATCGCTTCGGTGAACAGCCATATCGCCATGTCCGGCCGGCCCCAGGGGCCGTAGACCGTGAAGAAGCGCAGCCCCGTGGAGGGGAGGCCGAACATATGCGCATAGGAATGCGCCATGGCCTCGTTGGCCTTCTTGGTCGCGGCGTAGAGGGACAGAGGATGGTCCGCCCCGTCCGACGCGGAGAAGGGCATCTTCGCGTTCGCGCCGTAGACCGAGGACGAGGACGCATAGACGAGATGTTCGACGCCCCCGTGGCGGCAGGCCTCGAGGACGTTGAGGAAGCCCGTGAGGTTCGAGCGGCCGTAGGCCTGCGGGTTCTCGCGGGAATAGCGGACGCCGGCCTGCGCGGCCATGTGCAGGACATGGGTGAAGCGGTGCTCGGCGAAGAGCCGCCCGAGAGCTTCCCCGTCGGCGATGTCGAGGCGTGAGAAGGTGAAGCCCGGATGACGGCGCAGCCGGGCGAGGCGCGCCTCCTTGAGTGCCGGAGAGTAATAGGGGTTCAGGTCGTCGACGCCCACCACGGCGCGCCCCGCGGCGAGAAGACGCTCGGCGAGATGGAAGCCGATGAAGCCGGCGGCGCCGGTGACGAGAAGGGGAGACCGCTGTCCTGCCACGGAAGCTCGCTCATGGGGATGTCGCTCGGCCGAGCTTAACCGAAGCGTGCGTCGTCCGCATGTGATTCGCGCGGCGTCGGGGGAGACCGCGTCCCCCCGTCAGAGCCAGCGGGCAACGAAATGCTCCGGGCTCTTCAGGTTGAGCGCCGCGACGCGGTTGCGCTCCAGCCATTCGTAATCCGTCCCGGTTTCGGAGAGCACGGCCTGCGCGCCGCGGCGGATGATGCCGACGCCCCAATCGACGTCGACGACCTCCATGTCGAGATCGGGCCGCGTGGCGCGGAAATGCACCCAAGCCTGCCAGACCGTTCCGTTCCAATTGAGGTCCGGGCGGGTGAATTCGTGACGGGCGGAGAAGGCGTCCGGCGGATTGCAGTCGTGCAGCACGATCGTGCCGCCTTCTTCGAGACGCGCGAGCGCGTTCTCGACGTCGCGGCGGACCTGCTCGTCCGTATGCAGACCGTCGACGAAGACGAGATCGAAGCGGAGATCGGGGTTTTCGGCGAAGAAGCGGTCCGAGGTGACGGGGAAGGTGGCCGCCGCATGCGGATCGGGGTCCACGGACGCCTTTTCGGGGCAGATGACGGCGTTGAAATTGACGTTGTCGCGGCAGCCGATCTCGAGATAGCGGCGCGCTCCCGTCGCGGCCGCGATCGCGTTAAGGATCCCGGTGCGGTTCAATTTGCGGACCCCGGTCGGCGTGGCGACCTTCATGATCCAACCGTCGGAGCCGCGCTTCATCAGGCGAGGCGCGATCAAGGCGTTGTACAAACGGTTCAGCGGAGCGAAGGAAGTCAAAGGCGTGTCCTCGCGGCGGGGCGCTTCGGAGACAGGCTTTACAATTTACATTTGCAAAATCAACAGCTGGATCAATATATGCAAAAAGCATAAAGATATGCTAATTCTGGATTGTAATATAATCATCGCTCGGATTGAGTATTTATACTCAATACAAGCTCAACATTGACCTCGGTCTTTTTTCATCGGATAGGGTGCCTCGCGCGGCGCGCCTCGCGGCGCGCCTCGCGGCGCTCCCTTTCGAAGCAGGGTTCTGGCGGAAACATGAAAGCGGTAATTCTGGCGGGCGGTCTCGGGACGCGTTTCGCGGAGGAGACGACGCGGATTCCGAAGCCGATGATCGAGATCGGC
>JAIXTT010000035.1 GCA_027483795.1 Hyphomicrobiales bacterium | reverse complement strand
TCGTCCATCGTCTCGGCGAGGCCGCCGAACTTGCCGATGTCGAGATAGACCCAGCGGACCTCGTCGTCCTCGGACTTCTTCGAGACGAGGACGACCTCGGTCTCGATGATGCCCGCATTGCCGACCATGCCGCGGCCCGGCTCGATGATCGTCTCCGGCAGACGGTTGCCGAAATGCTTCGACAGCGCCCGGAAGATCGACTTGCCGTAGCTCTCCACGCCGGGCACCTCCTTGAGGTACTTCGTCGGGAAGCCGCCGCCGAGATTGACCATCGACAGATGGATGCCGCGCTCCGCGCATTCGCGGAAGATCGCCGAGGACGAGGCGAGCGCCTGATCCCACGCTTCCGTGTTGCCCTGCTGCGAGCCGACATGGAAGGACACCCCATAGGCCTCGAGGCCCAGACGGTGGGCGTGCTCGAGCACGTCCGCGGCCATTTCCGGCACGCAGCCGAACTTGCGCGAGAGCGGCCATTCGGCGCCCGCGCCGTCGCAGAGGATGCGGCAGAAGACCTTCGACCCGGGAGCGACGCGGGCGACCTTCTCCACCTCGGCCTTGCAGTCGACGGCGAAGAGCCGGACGCCGAGCTCGAAGGCGCGCGCGACGTCGCGCTCCTTCTTGATCGTGTTGCCGAAGGAGATGCGGTCGGCCGTAGCGCCGGCCGCGAGCACCATTTCCATCTCCTGGACGGAAGCGGTGTCGAAGCAGGAGCCGAGCTTGGTCAGCAGACGCAGGACTTCCGGCGCCGGGTTCGCCTTCACGGCGTAGAACACGCGCGTGTCGGGGAGCGACCGGGCGAAAGCACGGTAGTTGTCTTCGACGACGTCGAGATCGACGACGACGCAGGGTCCGTCGTCACGACGGTTGCGAAGGAATTCGCGGATGCGTGCGGTCATGGCACGGCCTCCCCGTATTGGCGCTTTCGCGCGGATCCAAGGGCCCCGGACGACGCTCCCGCGATCCGGCGCGTTGGAAACGCCGGTCGGGTCGGATCATCCGCGTGTGCTGCCGTGGATTGGATCGGGGAGTCCCGGTCCGCACGCCTGGCAAGATGGACAAGCCTCTTCGGTGAATCCGCCTTTGGAGGGCGAATCGAGACCAAAAAAGCCCGCTCCGTCGTTGCTTTAAGCCGCGTTCCCCGGGGGAGATCGGGGTGCGCCGGTTTCGCCTCCGGCTGCCGGTCGATTATCGCGGATCCCCAGAACTGCGGGATCCCCGGGCGGCTGTCCGGCCTCTTGTCCGGATGCCCACCAACCGGCACGCGACCACAGGCACGTGCGAAATTGGGCAAGACGTAATTAGGGGCATACGCCCCCCGCATCAAGCGTTTTTTTTCGTCCGTCTTCTTTTGGTGAACATCCTTTTAGCTCAGGAGCTTGAAGGGGGTCCGGCGGAGGGGTATCCGGCACCGGAAAAGGCCCGTTCCGAAGGGGTCGCGGACGTTTCCCGACGAATTGCCATTGGAACCGGAATCGGCCTCCGCTATCTGCATCGGCTACAGACGAGACGCGCCTCGAGCGCCACCATCCGGATCGACGCATGACCCTTCATCGCCGCAGCTTCATCACCGGCCTCGGCGCCTTGGCCTCGGCCGCCCTCGCGTCGGCGCCGGCCCGGGCCCAACAGCCCGCCGCGGCGCCCCCGCCTCCGACCGAGCCCCAGCCCGCGCGCTTCGGCCTGCAGGACGTGGTGCGCCGGGCGCAGGAACTCGCGACGGCCTCCTATGACGCGACGCCGCCGCAGCTGCCCGAGCCGCTCGCCCGTCTCGATTTCGACGCCTATCGGGACATCCGGTTCCGGCCGGAACGCGCCTTGCTCGCGAACGGCCCCTTCCGGATGCACATGTTCCATCCGGGCTTCCTGTTCCGGCGGACGGTCACGGTGAATCTGCTGCGCGACGGCGTGCCCGCGCCCGTGCCCTATGCCGCCAATCTCTTCGATTACGGGCGCAACAAGTTCGAGCGCCCCCTGCCGGTCAATCTCGGTTTCGCGGGCTTCCGGCTGCATTATCCGCTCAACGATCCGAAGATCTCGGATGAACTCGTCTCCTTCCTCGGCGCGAGCTATTTCCGTTTTCTGGGCCGCGACCAGCGCTACGGCCTCTCCGCCCGCGGGCTCGCGATCGACGTCGGGGCGCCGGAAGGCGAGGAATTCCCCTATTTCCGGGAATTCTGGGTGGAACAGCCGGGTCCCGGGGCCGACCGGATCGTGATCTTCGCCCTGCTCGATTCCCCCGCGACGACGGGCGCGTTCCAATTCGCGATCTATCCCTCGGCGGAGACCGTGCTCGACGTCGCGATGACCCTGTTCCCGCGCAAGCGCATCGAACGGCTGGGCATCGCGCCGCTCACCTCCATGTTCTTCATCGGCGAGAACGACCGCCGGCCGACGAGCGACTACCGTCCGGAACTGCATGACTCGGACGGCCTGCTGATCCATACGGGTGCGGGCGAGTGGATCTGGCGTCCGCTGCGCAATCCCGGGTCGATCAGCCATTCGAGCTTCGTCGACGCCAATCCGCGCGGCTTCGGCCTGATGCAGCGCGACCGGACCTTCGAGCATTATCAGGATCTCGATCTCGCCTATGAGGCGCGGCCGAGCTACTGGGTCGAGCCCGTCGGCGGCTGGGGCGAAGGACGGGTCGATCTCTTCGAAATCCCGACGAGCGACGAGACCAACGACAACATCGTCGCGCATTGGACGCCGAAGAACCCGGTCGAACCCGGCCGGTCCTATTCCTGGGGCTACCGCATCCGCTCGACGGCGAGCGAGGGTCGGCTGAATCCCGGCGGCTTCGCGCTCCATACCTACCAGACCGAGGCACGCGCGCTGGGCTCGAACGAACCCGCTCCCCGCGGCTCACGTCGCTTCATCATCGACTTCGTCGGCGGCGACCTGCCCTATTGGCAGCGCGACCCCGAAGCGGTGCAGATCATGCCGACGACCTCGGCGGGCCGCATCACGCGCAGCTTCCTGATGCCCAACCCGAAGACGGAAGGCTTCCGCGCCGCCGTCGACATCGCGCTGGAGCCGGGGCAATCGACCGATCTCCGCGTCTTCCTGAAGGCCGGGAACCGCGCGCTGACCGAGACCTGGACCTATCCTTGGCGGGCCGAATGATCGACCCGATCGGGCGCGACTGCCTGCTGACACCGGCTCCGCGCTTCGCTAGCATCGCCGGAAACGGGCGCACCGGCCCGAAGACGAGAGGAAATCCGATGAAGACCGGAACGATACGGACCTACCGTCGCGCGCTCTGCGCCGCCGTCGCCATGCTGGCGGCCTCCACCGCGCTCGTCGACGCGCAGACCCTGCGTTGGGCGCGTTCGGGAGACTCGCTCACGCTCGATCCGCACGCACAGAACGAAGGCCCGACCCACGCGCTGGCGCATCAGATCTACGAGACGCTGGTCATCCGCGACCATACGGGCAAGCTCGGCCCCTCGCTCGCGACCTCCTGGCGGATCACCGAAGATCCGACCGTGTGGGAGTTCAAACTGCGTCAGGGCGTGAAGTTCCATGACGGCGCGGCCTTCACCGCCGACGACGTCGTCTTCTCGCTCAATCGCGCGATGCAGCCGACCTCGGACATGAAGGGCCTGCTCTCCTCCGTCGAGAGCGTGACCAAGGCCGACGACTTCACCGTCCGGATCAAGACGAAGGGGGCGAACCCGCTCCTCGTCAACAATCTCGGCGACATGTTCATCATGGACAAGGAATGGTCCGAGGCGAACAAGGCCGAGAAGGTCCAGGACTACAAGAACAAGGAAGAGAACTTCTCCGTCCGCAACGCCAACGGCACGGGCCCCTACCGGCTCGTCTCGCGCGAGCCCGACGTGCGGACCGTGCTGCGCCGCAACGACGCCTATTGGGGCAAGAGCGAAGTTCCGCTCGGCATCGCCGAGATCGTCTACACGCCGATCAAGGCCGACGCGACGCGCGTCGCGGCGCTTCTGTCCGGCGAGGTCGACTTCGTTCAGGACGTGCCGGTGCAGGACATCGAGCGCCTGAAGGGCGGGCAGAATCTCAAGGTCGAGATCGGCCCCGAGAACCGCACCATCTTCCTCGGCATGGACGTCGGCTCGGCGGACCTCAAGACCGACACGGTCACGGGCAAGAACCCCTTCGCCGACAAGCGCGTGCGTCAGGCGATGAACATGAGCGTCAACCGCGCCGCGATCCAGCGCGTCGCGATGCGCGGCCAGTCGATCCCGACGGGCGTGATCATGCCGCCCTTCGTGAACGGCTGGACCAAGGAGTTCGACGCGGTCCCCGCCGCCGATCTCAACAAGGCCCGGGCGCTGATGGCGGATGCCGGCTACAAGGACGGCTTCGGCGTCACCCTGCACTGCTCCAACGACCGCTACGTGAACGACGAGGCGATCTGCCAGGCGGTGGTCGGCATGCTCGGCCAGATCGGCATCAAGGCCAATCTGGTGTCGCAGTCCAAGACGCTGCACTTCCCGCTGATCCAGAAGAACCCGCCGGAGACGGAATTCTTCCTGCTCGGCTGGGGCGTCCCCACCTTCGACAGCGAATACATCTTCAACTTCCTCTACCACACGCGCGAAGGCTCGCGCGGGTCGTGGAACGCGATCCGCTATTCGAACAAGGAGGTCGACGCGATGATCCAGTCGCTGTCCGCCGAGGTCGACACGGCCAAGCGGAACGCGACGATCGCGAAGCTGTGGGCGCTCCTCAAGGACGAGACGCTCTACATCCCGCTGCATCACCAGACGCTGGCCTATGCGATGAAGTCGAACCTCGAGATCCCGGTCGACGTTTCGAACCAGCCCAAGGTGAAAATGATCGCGGTGAAGAAGTGAGGCTGACGGAGCGCGCGAACGCGGGACGCCCTCTTCCCTTCTCCCCTTGCGGGAGAAGGCGGACCGCCGTGAGGCGGGCCGGATGAGGGGTCTCGCGATCTCGCCGACGACGTCGGGGCTCTTCGTGCGCCCCCTCGTCCGGCGGTTCTCGCCGCCTTCTCCCGCGAGGGGAGCGAGGGGAGCGAGGGGAGCGAGGGGAGAAGGAGTGCCGCACCGTCGGCACCCCGCTTCGCAGCGCCCCGCATGATCTCCTACCTCTTCCGCTCGCTCATGCAGGGCCTCGTCGTCATCGCGGCGGTGGGGCTCATCGCCTTTTCGCTCTTCACCTTCGTGGGCGACCCGATCGCCTCGCTGGCGGGGCAGGAGGCGACCGACGCGGACCGCGCGGAACTGAGGGAGCGGCTCGGCCTCAACGACCCGTTCCCGATCCAGTTCGCGCGCTTCATGGCCAATGCCGTGCAGGGCGATTTCGGCATTTCCTATCGTCAGGGCCGCCCCGTCGCGGATCTCCTCGCCGAACGTCTGCCGGCCACGATGGAGCTCGCGCTGCTCTCCGCCGTCCTCGCGCTCGTCGCGGGCGTGGGGCTCGGCATCCATGCGGCGATCAACCGCCGGGGCGTCGTCGCCAATACCGTGATGACGCTGTCGCTGGTGGGCGTCAGCCTGCCGACCTTCCTGATCGGGATCGGGCTCATCTACGTCTTCGCGGTCGAACTGCGCTGGCTCCCGTCCTTCGGACGCGGGGAGGTGACGCGGATCGGCTGGTGGACGACGGGCCTGCTGACGCCGTCGGGACGCCGGTCGCTGGTGATGCCCGTGCTGACCCTCGGCTTCTTCCAACTCACGCTGATCATGCGCCTCGTGCGCGCCGAGATGCTGGAGACGCTGCGCACCGAATATGTCCGCTTCGCCCGCGCCCGCGGCATTCCGGAATCCTCGATCCGCTTCCGTCACGCGCTGCGCAACACGATGATGCCCGTGGTGACCATCGCGGGCCTGCAGTTCGGCTCGGTGATCGCCTTCGCCATCGTCACCGAAACCGTCTTCCAATGGCCGGGCCTCGGTTCGCTCTTCGTCAACGCCGTCCAGTTCGTCGACATCCCGGTGATGGCCGCCTATCTGATGTTCGTCGCCTTCGTCTTCGTGACGGTGAACGTCGTGACCGACCTGATCTACGTCGTGATCGATCCGCGGATGCGCGGCGGAATGGAGCGTCGCCGATGAGCGCGCCCCCCGAAGGCTCCGCCCGGACGCCCGGCTTCCTCGCCCGCGGGTGGGACTCCGATCTCGGCTATGCCTTCCGCAATTCGCCCGTGACCATCGCGGCCTCGGTCGTGGCCTTCGTGCTGATCGGGGCGGCCTTCCTCGCGCCGCTGATCGCGACGCAGGATCCCTTCGATCCCACCGCGCTCGACCTCATGGACGGCTTCACCCCGCCGGGCGAAGCCGCCGCCGGAACGGGCAGGATCTATCCTCTGGGCACGGACGCGCAGGGCCGCGACATCTATTCGGCGATCCTTTACGGCACGCGCGTCTCGCTCGTCGTGGGCCTCGCTTCCGTCGTCTTCTCGCTGGTTGTGGGCGTGTTCCTCGGCCTCGTCGCGGGCTATCTCGGCGGGCGGACGGATGCCGTGATCATGCGCGTCGCGGACATCCAGCTTTCCTTCCCCGCGATCCTGATCGCGCTGCTGGTCTTCGGCGTGGCGCGCGGGATCATGCCGCCCGCGGAGCAGGAACGGGCCACCTTCATCGTCATGATCCTCGCCATCGGCATCGCGAACTGGGCGCAATACGCCCGCACCGTGCGCGCGTCGGCCATGTCGGAGAAAACGCGCGAGTATGTCGACGCCGCGCGCGTGATGGGCGTCTCGACGATCGGGATCATGCTCAAGCACGTGCTGCCGAACGTGGCGGGACCGGTGCTGGTCATCGCCACGATCAATCTCGCCCTCGCCATTCTGGAGGAGGCGACGCTCTCCTTCCTCGGCGTCGGCATGCCGCCGACGCAGCCTTCGCTCGGCACGCTGATCCGCTTCGGTCAGCAGTTCCTGTTTTCGGGCGAGTGGTGGATCCTCCTCTTCCCGGCACTCACGCTCGTCGCCATCGCGCTGTCGATCAATCTGATCGGCGATTGGCTGCGGGACGTCCTGAACCCGAAGCTGCGGTGACGGCCGCGGGCGGACGGTTCGCCGCCGCCGAGAGCTTCGCCGGGTCTGCGGCACGATCCTGAACGCCCCGGAGGAAGACGCCCGCCGGAAGCCCGCCTCCTCTTCGGAACCTTCCGCGCGTCCGCGCGGTTACCCCGGCGTCCACGCTCGGGGGAGACCGTCATGACCGCAGCGCAGAAGCAAAAGGACCACGCGAAGGCAGCCCGAAGAGCGGGCGAGGCGCGGGAGTCCGCGACATGAACGACGCGGTCGGACCGATGCGGGCGACGAACGCCGGACGGGGACCCGTCCTGATCACGGGCGGCGCGGGCTTCCTCGGCTCGAATCTCGCCGACCGCCTCGCCTCGGAAGGGCATGAGGTGGTCGTGCTCGATTCGCTCGTGCGGCCGGGCGTCGAAGGCGATCTCGCCCGTCTGCAGGAGCGGCATCCGCATCGCATCCGCGCGATCACGGCCGACATCCGGGACGGCCGCGCGGTGGCCGAGGCCGTGCGGGAGGCCCGCGTCGTCTTCCACTTCGCGGCACAGGTCTCGGTGACGGCGAGCCTCGCCGATCCGATCAGCGACTTCACCGTGAACGTCGGCGGCACCTTGATCCTGCTCGAGGCGCTCCGGGCCCGCGGCGACGGCACGCCGCTGATCTTCGCGGGAACCGACAAGGTCTACGGCGATCTCGCGGACATCGCCCTCGAGTCCACGCCCGAGGCCCATCTGCCCGCCGACCTCGATCTTCGCGCCGCGGGGATCGCCGAGACCCATCCCTTGTCCTTCCGCACGCCCTTCGGCTGCTCCAAGGGCGCGGCGGATCAATATGTCCTCGATTACGCCCGCAGCTTCGGCGTGCCCGCCTGCGTGCTGCGCATGGGCTGCATCTGCGGGGCGCGCGAGACCGGCGGGGAGGATCGAGGCCGGATCGCGCAATTCATGGCCCGCGCCATGGCGGGCGAAGGGATCACCATCCACGGCGACGGAAGACGGGTCCGCGACATGCTCGACGTCGAAGACGCGCTCGAGGCCTTCTGCGCGGCTTGGAGAAACATCGACAGGGTGACGGGCCGCGCCTTCAATCTGGGAGGCGGACCGGCCAATGCCGTGAGCCTCCGGCAGATCGTGGCCTTCATCGAGCGGCTCTACGGCCGCCCCGTGCCATGCGACCATGCGGATCGGCGTCCCGGCGAACCGCTTTGGTTCGTCTCCGATCCGCGCGAGATCCGTCAAGCGCTCGCTCTCCCGGCTCCGAAGCCTTGGCAGGCGGGCCTGCGCGCGCTGGCGATCCGGCTGGCGACCGAGCGACTCGCCCGGCACGAGCGCGAACGCGTCGCGGAAGCCGTCTCGTAAGGGCGGCGCGGATCGCGCCCGGATCAGCCCGGCGAAGCGCTTCGTCTGTCCCGCGCGGGGGAAGGAGGAAGCCGAGGCGGGCGGCCGCGCAGATGGGCCTGCAAGCACCGCGACTTTGATGTATGATGATCGGATCGTTGGTTTCTTCGTTCGATTTCAAGTTTCATTTCAAAAGACGGTACACTGCCATGAATATGGAATTGAGGGGGGCGTCTTCCTTCTTGGACGGCGCCGGGAAGGCGAATTTTTCGCACGGCGGCGATTCACCGATCGAAACGGTGGCGAGCCTCATCGAGGGCCTCGCCGGGGCGGAGAAGATCCCCGACGCGGCGGACATTCTGGTCGACGCGGTCCGGCGCTTCGGCATCGACCACGTCTCCTATGTGGCGATGAACATTCCGACCCAGATCACGGCGCTGCCTCTGCATGCCGTGACCTATTCGCCGGAATGGCTGAAGCGCTACGTCCAGCGGAATTACATCGACATCGATCCCGTGGTCCGGGCCGGTCTCGGCGGGTTTCTGCCCGTGGACTGGAGCGGGATCGACCGCTCCGACAAGCTCGTCTCCCGTTTCTTCGGAGAAGCGCAGGAATGCCGCGTCGGCCGGCAGGGACTCTCCTTTCCGATCCGCGGGCGCTGCAACGAATTCGGCCTGTTCTCGATCACTTCGGATCTCGGCGACGGGGACTGGGCCGATCTCCGCCGTACGCTGATGCCGGAGATGCTCCTCTTGGCGCATCATTTCCATCATTACGCGCTGAAGACGGCGGGCGTCGTCTTCCCCGACTATGCGGGCCGGCTTTCCCAGCGGGAGAAGGACTGCCTGCGCTGGCGCGCGACGGGCAAGTCGGACTGGGACATCGCGCGGATCATGAACATCAGCGAGCGGACCGTGAAGTTCCATCTCGAAAACGCCCGCGGAAAGCTCGACGCGTTGAACACGACGCAGGCGGTCGCCAAGGCGCTCGCGAGCGGCGCGATCGCGCTCTACTGACGCGGAGAGCGGGCTTCCTGCCCTTTCGTACAGGTAACGACGCGGCGCGATGGCCATAGATTCCCCTCACCGACGCCTGAGGGAAATCCGCCATGATCCGCATCGTCCATGGTCACCAGCGCCATCTCTTCCCCCGTGAAATCGACGGGATGCACAGACTGCGGAAGAAGGTCTTCCATGAACGGATGGCCTGGCAGGTCCCGGTCATCAGCGATTGGGAGGTGGACGGGTTCGACGCGATGGACCCGGTCTATCTTCTCGCGCTCGACGAGCGCGAACAGGTCGTCGGCACCATGCGCCTGCTGCCGACGACCGGGTTCAACATGTTGAACGACGTCTTCCCGCAACTCCTGCCCGACGGCAGCCCGGTCTACAGTCCGCGGATCTGGGAAGTGAGCCGGCTCGCGGCCGATCCGACCGCCGGGACCGGGCAGGGAGATCGGCTTCTCGGGATCGCCACCGCGGAGCTTGCGATCGCGTCGAACGAGATCGCGGTCGCGTCGGGCGTCTCGCATTTCGTGGCGGTGATCGACGCCTTCATGCACCGCACCTTCAAGCGGGCGGGCTGTGCGGGCGAGCCGATCTCGCCCCCGCAGCGCATCGGCGGAACGCTCTGCTACGCCGTCGCCTTCGAGATGGGCGACGAACTCGAAGCCAATTTCCGGCGCGCGGGCGGCGTCACCTGGCCCGTCCTCGAAAAGGACATCCGGGAACTCGGCCTGCCCTCCTACGCGCTCGCGGCGTGACGAGGAACGCCGACCCCGCCGCTGCGGGGTCGGCGAAGGCTCAGAAGACGAAGTCGTCGACGGCGAAGCTCGTGACGTTCAGGACCGTCACGGTGTTCGCGCCTACGGTGATCACCGCATCGCCGTCGACGAAGGTCGTGGCGGCGAGCACGTCGCCGAGGTCGTAGAGGCCGAGGCCACGAAGATCGAGCACGTCGTGCTTGCCGAAATCCTCGACCACGTCGTTGCCCGTATTCGCGCCGAAGAAGAACGTGTCGGCGCCGGCCCCGCCGACGAGCGTGTCGTCGCCCGCGTCTCCGCGCAGCGTGTCCTTTCCGGCACCGCCGTAGAGCCGATCGTCGCCGACATTGCCCGTCAGAAAATCGTTCCCGCTGCCGCCGACGAGGGTGTCGTCGCCGCTGCCGCCGTTCAGCGTGTCGGCCCCGGAGCCGCCATGGATGCGGTCGTCGCCGTCGGCGCCCGAGATCGTGTCCGATCCCTGCCCGCCATGGATCACGTCGTCGTCGGGGCCACCGCTGATCGAGTCGTTGCCCTGACGTCCGAACAGCGTGTCGTTGCCCGGCCCGCCCCCGAACGTGTCGTTGCCCGGCCCCCCCACGACGAAATCGTCGCCGAAGCCGGGTCGGATGTCGTCGACGCCCGGCCCGCCGTTCAACGTGTCGTTCCCGTTCGTTCCCGTGAGCGTATCGTTGCCCCGGCCTCCGCGGACCGAACTTCCGATCAATGCGTCGTTCCCGGACGTGCCCTTGACCGCATAGGGTCCGAGGCCCGCCGCGGCCGCGGACATGCCGAAGCCCCCCTTGGGAGAGTTGATGGCCATCGTTCAGCTCCTGACTCTTGGTCGACCGGAGCCCCCTCGCGGGACAGATTAGACATTACGTAACGTAATACAACACGTCCTTCGACGTGGCGGGGGTCGGGACGCCGTCCCGCCGAAGGAGGAAGCGGACACGCGGAAGCCTGAGAACCGCATCGTCTCGGGCGCTTTTTCGGCACGCCTTCGGCAACCGCGGGGCGGCCGGACCGTTGTCTTCGAAAGCGCGGGGGAGGACGGAATGCGGGCGGAAAAGATGACGCCGGCCGAAGAGGGCGAGCGGCGGCCGCCGAGCGACCCGGCGGCCTTGCGCGCCGCGATGGTGGAGCATCAGATCGCCGGCCGCGGCATCACGGATCGCCGCGTGCTCGACGCGATGGGGAAGGTGCCGCGGGAGGTCTTCGTGCCGCCCGCCTATGCGGCCTTCGCCTATGAGGACCGCCCGCTTCCGATCGCCTGCGGGCAGACGATCTCCCAGCCCTACGTCGTCGCGCTCATGGCGCAGGCGGCGCGGATCGGGCCCGGCGACCGGGTGCTCGAGATCGGGACCGGTTCCGGCTATGCGGCGGCCGTGCTGGCACGCCTCGCGGCCACGGTCGACGGCGTCGAAAGGATGCCGGAACTGGTCGAGACGGCCCGGCGCAACCTCACGGCGGCGGGCGTATCGGACGTGCGGGTCCATCAGGGGGACGGCAGCCTCGGACTGCCCGAACACGCGCCCTATGACGCGATCCTCGTGGCGGCGTCGGGGCCGCGGGTTCCGCCCGCGCTCGAGGAGCAACTCGCTCCGGGCGGACGGCTCGTGATGCCTCTCGGCGGCGGTTTCGGAGGCCAGACGCTGATCAGGCTGCGCCGCACGGCGACGGGCTTCGACAAGGAGGATCTCGGTCCGGTGACCTTCGTTCCGCTCGTGGGCCGGCAGGCCTGGCCCGGCGCGTGAACTGCGCGCGTCGCTCAGTCCTCCACGCCCGGGCGGGGCGGGAAGGGAATGATGCGCGCGGTCGCTCCGGCGGAAGGGTCGGCGGCGGGATCGATCCTTCTCGCCGCGAAGGCCCGCTCGCGACGGGCGATCTCGGCGGGCGGGGGCAGGCCGAAAAGATCGCCGCAGACGTCTTCCAGATCGGCCATGGCGGCGATCGCCGCTTCGTCCTCGTCGTCGTCCTGCCGCATCTCGTGCCTCCGCGCGGAGAAGTGATGCGGCGGGTCCGAAGGTCAAGATCGTCCGCGGCGGGGAGGCCGGGGTCTCCGCCGCGGCTCGAAAAGGGTTTGTGGGGCGGGTGCGATAACCTTTCGTGATCGGCGGCGTCGAAAGATTGTATTGGAACGCCGTCCGCGCGCGCACCTAGTCTGAACCATCGGCCGCCATGGCCGGGCAGGTGCGATGCATGCGGGTCCGACTGGTTTCGATCGCAACGCCGACCCATCCGCTCGACGGAGCGTTCTACGTTCCCGACGAGGGAGCGGATCGGGCCGCCCTGATCTTTCACGGAAACTGCAAGAATTTTTACTCCGGACCTTCGCGGTTCCTGGCCGAGCCGCTCGTGGCCGCGGGATTCGCCGTCCTTTCGTTCAACCGCCGCGGGCATGACGTGATCCATACGCATGGGCGCGGATGGTCGGGCGGGGCGAACCAGCTCGTCGCCGAAATGCTCGAAGACGACGCCCTCGCGGCCGCATGGCTGGCCGAACAGGGTTTCCCTTCGCCGGTCGTGATCGGCCACAGCAACGGCGGGATGCTCGCGGTCCCGCATGTCGCGGCCCGGCCGGACACGCCCGCGATGGTCTTGTTGTCGGCGCATCGGGGCGGTCCGGAGATCGGGCGGCTGAACAGCGAAAACGGGCTTTTCGCCAAGGATCGCTACGACGAATTCCTCGAAGAGAGCCGCCGCCGGATCGCCGAAGGCCGCGGGAAAGAGCTGATGTTGCTGCCCGGCTGGTGGCACGCGATCACGGCGGAGACCTTCGTCGATTTCGTGACCCGGTGTCCGGACATGATGGAGCATGCACCGCAGGTCCGCTGCCCGACCTTGTACGTGCGGGGCGATCTCGAACGCGCGGACATCTATCCGGCCGAGGAATTCGCCGCCCGCAGCGGCGGTCCGACCGACGTCGTGATCCCCGAGAATTGCGACCACTTCTACACGGGTCAGGAAACCGAGGTCGCGGACCTCGTGGTCGGCTGGCTCCGCGAACGCCTGCAACGAAGTCCGTAAGAGACTCGCAATCGGGGGGAAAAACGACATGCCGGGACACGGCGGCGGGCAGGACACACGGCGGGGCGGACCCATCATCCGGATCGACCGGGTGGACAAGGTCTTCACGACCCTCGCTCAGGAGCGCATCCGCGCCCTGTCGGACATTTCGTTGACGGTGGACGACGGCGAATTCGTCACGATCGTGGGCCCGTCCGGCTGCGGGAAGAGCACGCTGCTGAAGATCCTCGCCGGTCTGCAGCCCGCGACCGAAGGCGTCGTCGAACTCGACGGGACGCCCGTCAGCGAACCGCGCCGCGACATCGGGATCGTCTTCCAGAACCCGGTCCTCTTCCCCTGGCGGACCATCCTCGACAACGTGCTCCTGCCCGCCGAGGTGCAGGGACGTCCCATGGCGCAGGCCAGGGAGAGGGCCCGGCATCTTCTGTCCATGGTCGGTCTCGGCGACTTCGAGAAGAAGTATCCGATGGAACTGTCCGGAGGCATGCAGCAGCGCGCCTCCATCACGCGGGCGCTCGTCAACGATCCGCGCATCCTTCTGATGGACGAGCCCTTCGGCGCGCTCGACGCGATGACCCGCGAGCAGATGAACCTCGAACTCCAGCGCATCTGGAGCGAGAGCGGGAAGACCGTCGTCCTCATCACGCATTCCATTCCCGAAGCCGTCTTCCTCGCCGACCGCGTGGTGGTGCTGAGCGCGCGGCCCGGGCGGATCGCGCGGATCATCAAGGTGGACATTCCGCGTCCCCGCTCGATGGCCGTGCTGAGCGACCCCGAATTCGGCGCCGTCTGCGGCGAGGTCCGCGGGCTTCTCTACGGGCTCGAGAGCGGTGCGGAGCACGGCGCGGGGAACGGAGGCCTGTCATGACCGGGACGGATACCACGCCCGCGGAGCGGCCGATCGCCGCCAAGAAACGCCCCGGCCGCCTGCGTCTCATGTTCCGCCGTCGTCCGGAGCTTCTGGTCGCGCCGCTCGGCCTCATCGCGATCATCTGGTTCTGGGAATGGTCGGTGGTCGCCTTCAAGGTGCCGACCTTCATCCTCCCGCCGCCCAGCAAGATCTGGGACGCGTTGCTGAAGGGGCTGAGCTACGGCCCGAACGAACGCGCGGGATATTGGCTGCATGCCCGCATCACGCTCCAACAGATCGTGCTGGGCTTCATCGCGGGCTGCGGCGCCGGCCTGCTTCTCGGAACGATCATCTCGCAGTTCCGGCTGCTCGAAGCGACGCTCCGGATCTATCTCGTCGCGATCCAGAGCCTTCCCAAGATCGCGCTGGCCCCGATCATCGTGCTCTGGTTCGGCTTCGGCCTGACGTCGAAGGTGGTGATCATCGCTCTGCTCACCTTCTTCCCGCTGCTGGTGACGAGCCTTGCGGGCTTCCGCGCCGTCGACCGGGAGAAGCTCGAACTGATGCGCGCTCTCGGGGCGGGCCCTTGGACCGTCTTCTGGAAGGTCCGCGTGCCTTCGGCCCTGCCCTACATCTTCGCCGGCCTCGAAATGGCGTCGGTCTTCTCGATCGTCGGCGCGGTGGTGGGCGAATTCGTCGGCGCGCAATTCGGCCTCGGAACGCTGATCCTGTCGATGACCGCGCAGATGGACATGGCGGGCACCTTCTCGGTCTTCATCATGCTCTCGGTGATCGGGATCAGCATGCACGGGCTGCTCAAGGTCGTGCAGAAGCGGGTTCTGTTCTGGACCGAAACCGAGAGCTCGGAGCAGCCGCCCGGCTGAGACGCCGGCACCCGGCACAAGAAACGATCCGGAGGACACGTCGATGCAGCATTCCACGAGCAACGATCCCGCCTTTCTCTATTTCCCGAACGATTACCGCTGGTCGATGGGCCTCCTGCTCTGTCTGGGCGCCGCCCCGTGGGGCGGTGCGGAAATCAACGAGGTCCACCGGGTCGGCACCGCGCTGAAGGACAAGGTCGGCGACGACGATGCGTGGTTCGACGAGTGGACGAAGATGGGCGAGCGCGTCGAAGCCCGCGGGCGCGAGGCGGCCGCGCGGGGCAAGACGGTCACGGCGGCCTCCTGCCTGATGCGCGCCTGCCGCTACTATCAGACGGGCGAGCGCTTCCTGCATCCGAAGACCGAACGCGGGGCCGACGTCTATCGGCGCTCCGTTCAGGCGTTCAAGGACGCGGCGGCGATGATGGATCGCCCGCGCATCGAATTCGTCGAAGTCCCCTATGACGGCCGGAGCCTTCCGGCGATGCTCGTCCATCCCGATCCGGCCAAGACGGGCGGCAAGCCCGCCCCGGCGATGGTCTTCTTCGACGGCTTCGACGTGACGAAGGAGCTGCAATACTTCTTCGGCGTCGCCGATCTCGCCGCTCAGGGCGTGGGATGCCTCATCGTCGACGGCCCCGGCAACGGCGAAAGCCTGCGCTTCCGAGACATGCCGCTGATCGCGGAGACCGAACGTTACGGCTCCGCCGCCTATGACTACATGGCCTCGCGGGCCGAGTTCGATCCGAAGCGGATCGGCGTGGTCGCCATCAGCCTCGGCGGCTACTACGCCCCGCGCGCGGCCTCGCTCGAGCCCCGTTTCGCCTGCTGCGTCGCCTGGGGCGCGCAATGGGACTACTACGAAACCTGGCGCAAGCGCTTCGAGGCGCTCGACTCCGGCCGTGTCGTCTCGCTCTCCGTTCCGCCCGAGCATCTCGCTTGGGTCATGGGAACGGAGACGCGCGCGCAGGCCATGACGAAGCTCGAAGGCTTCCGCCTCGACGGCATCGTTCAGAAGATGCGATGCCCGTTCCTTCTGCTGCACGGCGCGGAAGACCGGCAGATCCCGCTCGACGTCGCGCAGAAATGCTTCGACGCGGTCGGCTCCGCTGAAAAGCGGATGATCGTCTTCACGCGCGAAGAGGGCGGGCATCACCACTGCCAGGTGGACGACCTCACGCTCGGCGTCCACGCCATGTGGGACTGGGTCACGGACACGCTGAAGCCGGGCCGCTGAGGAGACCGCCATGACCGATCCGATCTTCCCGCGCTTCTCCGACGCCGAATATCGCAGGCGCTACGACGCCGTCCGTCGCGAGATGGCCAAGCGCGGCATCGATGCGGTGATCGCCGCCGGCGACTCCGCCTTCCGCTTTTCGAACCACGCCAACGTCCATTGGCTCACCAATTGGCTCGATCCCTATGCCGCCTATGCGGTGATCACCATGGATCACGATCCGATCCTCGTGATCTCCAACCCGCTCTACATTCATGCGGCGAAACGGGCTTCCGTGGCGACCGAGGTGCACGGCGTCTACACGCCCGGCAAGACCATGGGCGAACGTCTGATCGCGCTCGGGCTCGGACGCGGCCGCATCGGCCTTGCGGGCGTGCGGCATGTCGGGCGCGCGTCGATGGCCTACGAGCATCAGCGCGAACTGGCCGCGACGCTGCCGGACGCGACCTTCACGGACGCGCTCGAAGTGATGCAGGAGGCGCGGCGCATCAAGAGCGCGGAGGAGATCGTCTGGTTCGAGAAGGGCGCCGACTATACCGACCGCGCGGTGAACGCGATCGCGGAGCATCTGCGCCCCGGGATGCCCGAATTCGAACTCTCCGCGCATATTCAGCAGTCCTTCCTCCATGACGGCGGCTCGCTGATGTTCCACTTCCTCGGCGCGACGCCGATGGACGCGCCGGAACTGATCTTTCCGTGGCAATATCCCTCGACGCGGACGACGCGGCGCGGCGACGTGCTGCTCACCGAGATCAGCGTCGGGCACTGGGGATATGCGGGGCAGGTGCAGCGCGCCTACACGCTCGATTGCGAGCCGTCGCCGGAATATCGCCGCCTCTACGAGGCCGCGCTCGACTGCTACCGCCGCATCTTCGACATGCTGAAGCCGGGGGTCACGAACGAGGACATTCTCGACGCCGCCCGCTTCGTCGAGAAGCAGGGCTACAAGACCCTCGACGTGCTGATCCACGGCTGGGGCATCACCATCGAACCCCCGCGGGCGGATCTCGACGTGGCGATGATCAAGCGCGAATGCCTGCCCTTCACGGTGGAGGAAGGCATGCTCTTCGTCATCCAGCCGCATATCGTCTCCGGCGACGAGAAGCGCGGGGTGCAGGTCGGCAATCTGGTCGTGATCGAGGCGGGCGGCGCCCGCTCGCTCCAGAAGGCGCCGATGGATTTCTTCCGATCGAAGGCATGAAGACCTTCGACCCAATGAAAACGACGACATCAGGGAGAGAACGATGCTGACGAGACGGAATTTCAACCTGGCCGCCGCGGCGGCCTTCGGCTCGACGATGCTGTCGGTGCACCACGTGAAGGGCCAGAGCATGCCCGTGGTGAGGCTCGGCAACGCGGCGGGGATCATCGATCCGCAGCTGATCTTCATGACCATGGGCCAGCACCCCAAGGTCGACTACTACAAGCAGGAGGGCGTGAGCCTCGACATCGTCAACATGAGCGGATCGGGGCAGACGATGCAGGCGATCATCGCCGGCCATGTCGAGACCTCCGCGCTGGCGCCGATCGCCTTCCTGCCGGTCTATGCGAACAACCCGACGGTCGACATCGTCTATCCCTATGCCTGGATGCGGTCGCCGCATTGGTCGGTGGCGGTGAAGCCCGACAGCCCGATCAAGTCGCTGCAGGAACTGAAGGGCAAGAACATCGGCATCCGCAACAAGGGCGACACCGGCTATTTCGGCGCGATGGCGATGTTGAAGGAACTGGGCATGGACCCGGACCGCGACGTCAACTGGATCTCGGTCGATCAGGGCGGCCCGGCGGGCGAGGCGATCCACAAGGGGCGCGTCGACGCGATGGCGTTCTGGGACGGGGCCTTCGCCCGCATCGAGAACGCCGGCTTCCCGCTGCGCTACCTGCCGAACACGCCGGGCATGCAGCAGCTCTTCGGGCAGGCCTATTGCGTGCGCAAGTCGGACTTCAAGAAGAACCGCGAAGTCTATGTGAAGTTCTTCCGCGCCATGGCGAAATCGACGGTCTTCGCCTATGCCGACACCGATCTCGGCATCAAGCTGCACTGGGACATCTATCCGGAGTCCAAGCCCAAGGGCAAAAGCGACGCGGAGGCGATGGAGGAGGCCCGCGCGGTCGTCAATTCCCGCCGCGACAAGTGGTTCGCCGCGCCCTGGCAGTCCGACAAGCGGCTCGGCCCGATGACCGAGGACGAATGGAAGGCGCAGGTCAAGTTCGTCGGCCTCGAGGACAAGATCAAGGACGTGAAGCCCGTCTTCACGAACGAGATCATCGACGAGGTGAACGCCTTCGACCGCGAGAAGGTGCTCGCGCTGGTCAAGCAGCTGAAGGGCTGATCTTCAGCCGCCCTTCCCCTTTGCGGGAAGGGCGGCCGATCTCCGCGCCATGGCCGTCGCACCGCTTTTCCTGAACGAGTCCGATCTCGCGCCCTTCATCGACATGGCGGATGCGTCGGCCTGTCTCGAAGACGCCTTCCGGCGGAAGACCGATCCCTCGTCGGGGAACGTGCCGCGGTCGCGGGCCCGCGTCGCGGGCGGCGTGCTCAATCTCCTGGGGGCCGTCGACGGGGCGAACGGGGTCTTCGGCACGAAGAGCTATTTCGCCGGCGCCGACGGCGTCACCTTCCACGTCGCGCTCCATGAAATCGCGACCCGCCGCCTCCTCTGCATCATGGAATCGTCCCTGCTGAGCCAGGTCCGGACCGGGGCGGCGAGCGGGCTCGCCACGAAATACATGGCGCGGCCGGACGCCTCCGTGCTCGGACTGATCGGCACCGGGCGTCAAGCCTTCGCGCAGGCGGAGGCGGTGATCGGGGTGCGACCGATCCGCGAGATCCGCCTCCTCGGTCGTCGTCCCGAGCCGCGTGCGGCGCTGGCCGAGCGCCTCAGAACGACCTTCGGCGTGACCGTGATCGAAACCTCGGAAAGCCGGGAAGCGGTCGCGGGAGCCGACATCGTCTCGCTCATCACGCGGGCCTCCGAGCCCGTCCTGTTCGGACGCGATCTCGCGCCGGGGACGCATGTGAACGCCGCGGGCGCCAATGCCGCCGATCGGCGGGAGTTCGATTCCGAAACCCTCGCGTCGTGCCGCCGTCCCGTCACCGACGACGTCGAGCAGGCGCGGACCGAGGCCGCGGAATTCGCCGACGCCGTCGCGTCGGGCCGCCGCGGCTGGGGCGATTTCGTCGAATTGGCGGACGTCGTCTCGGGCCGCGAAACGGTTCGCCGGAGCGCCGAAGAGGTGACTCTGTTCAAGTCGCTCGGCATCGGCTTCGAGGACGTCGCCTATGCCGAACGGCTCCTGCGGCGGGGCGCGGCGGCGGGCGCCTGGCGGGATCCGAGGAGTTCATGACCGACATCATGCGCCTCGCGCCGGCGGAAGCGGAACGCTTCACGACCGCCGTTCTCGAAAAAGCCGGTCTTCGCGCATCCGACGCGGCGACGGCGGCCCGCGCGATCGTCGAGGCCGATCTGGCGGGCGTCGACACGCACGGCATCATCCGGCTTCCGATGTACGTCGCCTGGCTCGGCGACGGGCGGATCGATGCTCGCGCGGAGATCGAAGTCGAGCGTACCATGCCGGCGGTGGCGCTCCTCGACGGGCGGGGCGCCATGGGCCATCTCTGCATGACCCGCGCCGCCGAAATCGCCGCCGACGCGGCCCGGACCTACGGGATCGGCTGGGTCGGACTGCGCAATTCCAATCATGCGGGCGCGATCGGCATCTATGCCGCGCGACTGGCGCGCGAGGGATTCATCTCGATCTGCGGAGCCGTTTCGGCGATCAATCAGGTCGCGCCTTGGGGCGGAAGCGAGCCCCTGATGGGCACCAATCCGATCGCCTTCGCCGTGCCCGGCGAGGAGGAGGCCCCGGTGGTCTTCGACATGGCGACCACGATCGCGTCGCTCGGGATGATCAAGAAATACGCGATGGAAGGCCGGCCCATGCCCGAGGGCTGGATCGTCGATCGGGAGGGGCGGCCGATGACGGACGCGTCCCGCCATGCCGAGGGCCTGCTGCTTCCCGTCGGCGAGCACAAGGGAAGCGGTCTCGCCCTCATGATCGGCCTGATCGCGGCAGTCGCCAACGGCGCGGATTTCGGCCGCGGCCTCGGCGAGGGCGGGCGGCCGGTCTCCGTCGGGCAATTCGTGCTCGCATTGGACGGCCGCGCGCTCGCTCCCGGTTTCAGAGAAAAGGTCGACGAGATCGTCCGGGACTTCGGCAAGTCCGCACCGGTCGCGGGCGGCGGACCCGTCCGCGTGCCCGGCGTCGGACGGGCGGAAAAGGAAGCGGAGCGAAAGGTTCGCGGAATCCCGATCGGTGCGGCGCTGATGCACGAACTGGCGCTGCTCGCCGACAGGTCGGGCGTCGCCCGGCCGGCCTATGCCGCCGGTTGAACCCGCGTGGGATCGCGGCCGAAAGCGCCTTCCGACTCGAGCGCGTTCATCTCGCTTTCCGTGAACTCGATCATGCGTCGGACGGCGGGCGTCACCGGGCGATCGATGCGCCAGGCGAGAACCCGGCTCAGGCTCCAGCCCGCCACCGGCGCGATCGAGAGCGATCCTTCTTCGGCCGCCCGGCATACCGCACTGTGCGGCAGCAGAGCGAAGCCGAGACCGGCCCGAACGAGGCTCTTCTGCACATGGAGGCTCTCGGTTTCGGCCACCACGTTCAATGAATGTCCCAATTCGCCGACGAGCCCGTCCAGCCAGCCCCGAACGGTGCTCGGCGGGGCGGTCAGGATCAGCGGACGCGTCACCACGTCCTTGATCGTGCAGACATGCCCCGGCGAGAAGGCTCCGGGCATGCCGACGAGATACACGGCCTCGCCGACGAAGCGGAGCAGGCTGAACTGCTTCTCGTTGCCGAGCCGTCCGTTGGGGAGGATCGCCAGATCGATCTCGTCGTTCGCGAGCCAATCATAGAGATGCCCGACGCCCTCGTAGAAACGGAGCTTCACCTCCGGATATCGCGCGAGGAAGGAGCAGGACAGGCGAGGAAAGAGGATCTCCGCGATCGAAGGCGGAGCGCCGAACGCCACCGTGCCCCGCGGGATCGTGCCTTCGGCCATGACGTCCGCGCGGGCCTGATCCGTCTGGCGCAGGATGAACCGCGCCCGCTCCACGAGGAGAGCTCCGGCGCTGGTGGGAGTGATGCCGTCGCTGTGGCGGTTGAAAAGCTCGACGCCGAGTTCCGCCTCCAGGTTCTTCACCTGCCGCGTCAGCGCCGGCTGCGCGATCCGGAGCGCCTCCGAAGCCTTACGATAGCTTCCGAGTTCGGCGATCCGCAGAAAATACTCCAACTGACGGCTGTTCAAGGTGATCTCCTGATCCGCCGTGACACCGTTACGTGATCACATTTCGGGATCGACTGCATCTCATAATGATATTTGGCGGCATGCAAGTTCCCACCTAGCGTCGACTTCGGGATTGCGAGGCCGAGACGGAGTCGACGGTGCCCGCCCGGGAAACCGCGCACGAGAATTCCGCTCCCTTGCAGAGGACGAAGGAGGAGGGTCGCGTGACGCAACGTTCCGAAATCCGCGACGGCATGCGCATCGATTGGGACGTGCCGATCACGATGGAAGACGGCGTCGTTCTGCGCGCGGACGTGTTCCGCCCGATCGACGAGACCCCCGTGCCGGCGCTGGTCACCTACGGTCCCTACGGCAAGGGTCTGGCCTTTCAGGACGGCTACAAGACCGCTTGGGAGATCATGGAGCGCGACTATCCCGACGCGCTCGAAGGCACCTCGAACAAATATGCGAATTGGGAAGTGCCCGACCCGGAGAAATGGGTGCCGGACGGCTATGCCTGCATCCGCATCGACAGCCGGGGCGCGGGCCGCTCGCCGGGCTTTCTCGCGGTCCACGGACCGCGCGAGACGAAGGACTTCGCCATCTGCATCGACTGGATCGGCGTCCAGCCCTGGTGCAGCGGCAAGGTGGGCATCAACGGCATCTCCTATTACGGCGCGAACCAATGGCGCGTCGCCGCCCTGCAGCCGAAACATCTCGCGGCGATCTGCGTGTGGGAGGGCTTCGCCGACAATTACCGCGACGCGACGCATCACGGCGGCATCCTCTCGGTGTTCCGGAAGAACTGGCAGGAGATGCAGGTCAAGACCGTGCAGCACGGGCTGGGCGAGCGGGGGCCCAAGAGCCGCGTGACGGGCGATCTCGTCTGCGGGCCGGAGACGATTCCGGAAGAGGAACTCGCGGCGAACCGGGCCGACATGCCGGGCGAATTGCTGCGGAACCACCTCGACGGCGACTATTACCGCGCGCAGGCGGGCGACATGGCGAAGATCACCGTGCCGCTGCTGAGCGCCGGAAACTGGGGCGGACAGGGGCTGCATCTGCGCGGCAACGTCGAAGGCTTCGTCAACGCCGCCTCGACGCAGAAATGGCTCGAACTCCACGGCGGCGCGCATTGGGCGGAGTTCTATACCGATTACGGGCTCGACCTGCAGAAGCGCTTCTTCGGTCATTTCCTCAAGGGCGAGCCGACGGGCTGGGAGAAGCAGCCGAAGGTTCAGCTCCAGATCCGCCGGCCGGGGCAGATCCGCTTCCCCCTGCGGCATGAGAACGAGTGGCCGCTCGCGCGGACGAAATGGACGAGATTCTTCCTCGATCCCGAGACGATGGCGCTTTCGCCCGAGCCCTTCGAGAAGGAAACCACGCTCGACTACGCCGCCCTCGGAGACGGCGCGACGTTCCTCTCCGCACCGCTCGCCGAGGACACCGAGATCACCGGTCCGTCCGCGGCGAAGCTCTTCCTGAGTTCGGGCACGAAGGACGCCGACGTCTTCCTCGTTCTGCAGGTCTTCGACCCGCAGGGGACCGAGGTCGTCTTCTACGGCGCGCTCGATCCGCATACGCCCGTCGGTCAGGGCTGGCTCCGCGCCTCGCACCGCAAGCTCGATCCGGCGAAGAGCCGGCCCTACAGGCCCCATCATCCGCATGACGAGGTCCAGCCGCTCGAACCGGGCCGGGCCTACGAGCTCGACGTGGAGATCTGGCCCACCTGCATCGTGGTGCCGAAGGGCTACAGGATCGGCCTCTGCGTGCGCGGCAAGGACTATGTCTGGGCGGGCGCGGCGACGCATCTCTCCAATATGCGCCGGCCGATGACGGGCTGCGGCCCGTTCCTGCACGACGATCCGGACGACCGGCCCGAAAGCGTGTTCGGGGGAACGAACACGCTTCATTTCGGGAAGGGGCGGTCGCCCTATCTGCTGCTGCCGGTCATTCCGGAGGCCTGATCGAAACGGGAGCCCGGGGGAGCACCGCCATGAAGGAAGACGTCCGCGAGAAACGCATCGTCCGCGACGGGATGATCATCGAGATCGACGTCCCCGTCCCGATGGACGACGGCATCGTCCTCCGCGCCGACGTGTTTCGCCCGGAGGACGGGGCGCCCAGCCCGGTCCTCATCAGCTACGGCCCCTACGGCAAGGGCCTCCCGTTCCAGGAGGGCTACAAGACGGCCTGGGAGATCATGGCGCGGGAGCATCCCGACGCGGTGGCGGGCACCTCGAACGCCTATGCGAATTGGGAGGTTCTCGACCCCGAGAAATGGGTGCCGGAAGGCTATGTCGTCGTCCGCGTCGACAGCCGCGGGGCGGGTCGCTCGCCGGGCTATCTCGACCATCATTCGCCGCGCGAGACGCGCGACTTCTACGAATGCATCGAATGGGCGGGCGTGCAGCCCTGGTCGACGGGCAAGGTCGGCCTCGCGGGCGTCTCCTACTACGCGACGAACCAATGGCGCGTCGCGGCGATGAAGCCGCCGCATCTCGCCGCCATCTGCGTTTGGGAGGGCTATTCCGACCGCTATCGCGACGCCACCCACCATGGCGGCATCGCCTGCACGTTCCAGAAGAACTGGCAGGACATGCAGGTGAAGACCGTCCAGCACGGCCGGGGCGACAACGGTCCGCGCTCGCCGCTGACGGGCGACACCGTCTGCGGCCCGCCCACCTTGTCGGACGAGGACCTGACGGCCAATCGCTCGAAACTCTGGCCGGACATCATCGGCCGGCCCTTCGACGAGGATTTCTATCGCGTCCGCTCGGCCGACTGGTCGAAGATCGAGACGCCGCTCCTCTCCAGCGGCAATTGGGGCGGGCAGGGCCTGCATCTCCGCGGCAATGTCGAAGGCTTCGTCAACGCCGCCTCCGAGCACAAATGGCTCGAAATGCACGGCGGATCGCATTGGGCGATCTTCTACACGGATTACGGCACCTATCTGCAGAAGCGCTTCTTCGATCACTTCCTGCACGGGCGGCGCAACGGCTGGGACAAGCAGCCCCCCATCCAGCTACAGATCCGGCATCCCGGCGAGAAATTCGTGCTGCGCCACGAGACGGAATGGCCCATCGCCCGCACGCAATGGACCAAGGCCTATCTCGGAGCCGACGGCCGTCTCGGACCGGACGTGGCCGCAGGCGACTGGAAGCTCGACTTCGACGCGACGGGCGACGGCCTGACCTTCATGTCCGAACCGCTCGCCGAGGCGATGGAGATCACGGGCCCGGTGGCGGCGAAGCTCTTCGTCTCCTCGTCCACGACCGATGCCGATCTTTTCCTCGTCTTCCGCGTCTTCGATCCTGCGGGACGGGAAGTCGTCTTCCAGGGCGCGCTCGATCCGCATACCCCCGTCGCTCAGGGCTGGCTCCGCATGTCGCACCGCGCGACGGATCCGGCGAAATCGCTGCCTTGGCGACCGTGGCACCCGCATGACCGGACCGAGCCGCTCGAGGCCGGCCGGGCCCATGAGGCGGACGTGGAGATCTGGCCGACCTGCATCGTGATCCCCGCGGGCTACCGCTACGCGCTCACGGTCCGCGGCCGGGACTACGAATATGACGGGCCCGCAGCCGCGCTCTCCAACATGAAGAACCCGATGAAGGGCTGCGGTCCCTTCGTGCATGACGACGAGCAGGACCGACCGCCCGCGATCTTCGGCGGCACGACGACCCTTCACGGCAAGGACCGGCCCCATGTGCTGTTGCCGGTCATCCCCAAAAGGTGAGCGGGACGGGAAGCACCGCCCGAGATCCTCGCCGGCCCGAGCCCGGAAATCGCCGGTTGACGCCTCGGGCGGGTCATGGATCATGACGGCAAGGGAGAACGATCCATGACCGATCGTCTGATCACCGATGTCGGAGGGTTGCCCGCCGACGCCGTACCGCGCGAGGAAGTGCCCCAACTCTTTTGGGAGAAGCACATGATCGCGATGTTCAACGTGCTCTGGTCCAAGGGCGTCTTCAACCTCGACGAGTTCCGTCGAACGGTCGAATCCATGCCCCTCGATGCCTACAAGAAATCCCGTTTCTACGACCGCCGGACGGACGGGATGACCGATCTGCTGGTGGAAAAGGGCATCATCGACCGCGCCGAACTCGAAGCCCGGACGCAGGCCGTGCTGCGGAAGGGGACGCGCGATGCGGACTGAAGGAGGCGCCGTCTATGCGGTCGGCGATCGCGTCCGCATCAAGGATCTGGGCAAGCCCGGCCATGTGCGGACGCCGCTCTACGTCCGCGAAAAGACGGGCGTCATCGACAGCTATGTCGGGCAGTTCGAAAATCCCGAGGAGCGCGCCTACGGGCGCGTGGGGCGCGAGCACATCCCGCTCTACCGCGTGCGGCTGAAGCAGCGCGACCTCTGGCCGGATTACGCAGGGCCGGAGCGCGATACCTTGGTGCTCGAAATCTATGATCACTGGCTCGAACGCGCCGCCCCGCCGGAGACGCAGACATGACGCATGACCACGATCACGATCATGACCATGACCATGACCATGACCATGATCATCACCACGATCACGGCCATCCGCATGCGCACCCGCATCCGACGCGGGAGGACGACGATCTCGAATTGACCTACGGCGAGGCCAAATTCATCGCGCTGCGCGCGATGCTGATCGAGAAGGGCGTCGTCACCGCCGACGAGGTCCGTCGCCGTCTGGAGATCAACGACCGGGCCGGTCCTCATCAGGGCGCGCGCATGGTCGCCCGCGCCTGGCTCGATCCGGACTACAAGGCCCGGATGCTGGGCGACGGCAAGAAGGCCGCGATCGAACTCGGCATTCAGGTGACCGAGGCGGAGGTCATGGCGATCGAGAACACGCCGGACGTCCACAATCTCGTCGTCTGCACGCTGTGTTCCTGCTATCCGCGCTCGCTCTTGGGCGAGCCTCCGGCCTGGTATGTGAGCAAGGCCTATCGGTCGCGCGCCGTCCGGGAGCCGCGCAAGGTGCTCCGGGAATTCGGTCTGGAGTTTCCCGCAAACGTCGAAGTCCGGGTCCACGACAGCAATGCCGACCTCCGCTACATGATTCTGCCGCTGCGCCCGGCCGGCACGGAGGGGATGACGGAAGAAGAGTTGGCGGCGCTCGTCTCGCGCGACTGCCTCGTCGGAGCCGCCTTGCCCGGACCGATGCCGGGCTGAACCTTCCGCCGCTTGCGGAGCGCGGCGAAACCTTGGAGGATCGATCGAAGCGCGGCGGAAAAGGCGGCCCGCGCGGTCGCGGTCCGCCGTCCGGACCCGTCGGGCGAGCGCGAACGGGCGCGGACATCGTGAAGGGTGCGCGATGCGGGTCGACATCGCCGTCGTCGGCGGCGGAATCAACGGTTGCGGCATCGCGCGGGATGCCGCGGGGCGCGGGCTCTCGGTCTATCTCTGCGAACAGGACGATCTTGCGGGAGCGACCTCGAGCTGGTCGACCAAGCTCATCCACGGCGGATTGCGCTATCTCGAACATTTCGAGTTCAGGCTCGTCCGCGAGGCTCTCGTCGAGCGTGAACTCCTCTGGCGGGCGGCCCCTCACATCATCCGCCCGCTGCGTTTCGTCCTGCCGGCGGATCAAGGGTCGCGACCGGCCTGGCTGCTGCGCTGCGGGCTCTTCCTCTACGATCATCTCGGCGGACGAAAGCTTCTGCCGCCGACCCGCACGCTCGATCTCGCGACCGATGCGGCGGGTCCGCCGCTCGCGGCGGCCTCGGGGACGGCCTTCGAATATTCGGACTGCCGGGTCGACGATGCGCGACTGGTGGTTCTCAACGCGATGGACGCGCGGTCCCGCGGCGCGGTGATCGAAACGCGGCGGAAACTGACGTCGGCCGTCCGCGTCGGGGGCCTCTGGAAGCTCACCGTGGAGGATCGACGCACGAAAACGACGAAGATCGTCGAGGCGCGCGCTCTGGTGAACGCCGCCGGGCCTTGGGCAGGCCGCATTCTGACGGACGGGATCGATTCACGGACCGAAGCGCGGATCCGTCTGGTGCAGGGCTCGCACATCGTCGTCCGTCGCCTCTTCGAACACGACCGCGCCTATATCTTTCAGAACCCCGACGGTCGGATCGTCTTCGCCATCCCCTACGAGAAGGATTTCACGCTGATCGGCACGACGGATCGCGACTACGAGGGCGATCCCGCGGCGGTCCGGGCGACGGAGGAGGAGATCGCCTATCTGGTCGCCGTCGCGGCGGAGCGCTTCAAGGCGCCGATCCGCCGCGAGGACGTGGTCTGGACCTTTTCGGGCGTCAGGCCGCTCTACGACGACGGCGCATCGCGGGCGCAGGAAGCCACGCGCGATTACGTGCTCCGTCTCGAAGCGGACGACGGCGAGGCGCCGCTGCTGTCGGTCTTCGGCGGCAAGATCACGACCTATCGAAGGCTTGCCGAAGCCGCCCTCGATGCCCTTTCGGTCCGCTGCGCGGACTTCTCGCAGGATGCGGGCTGGACGGCGCATGCGTGTCTGCCGGGCGGCGATTTTCCGGCGACGGGCTTCGACGATCTCGTCGACGCGATGGCGGCGGAACATCCGCGTTTCGAGCGCGGCTTCCTCGAGCGGCTCTGCCGACTTTACGGAACGCGCGCGCGGAGCATCCTCGGCGGCGCAGACACGATGGCCGATCTCGGCCGGCATTTCGGCGGAACGCTGACCGCCCGAGAGGTCGATCATCTGATGCGCGAAGAATGGGCGCAAACGGCCGAGGACGTCCTTTGGCGGCGCACCAAGCTCGGTCTGGTGCTCTCGGACGCGGAACGGGCCGCGGTCGCCGACGCCATGAGCGCGACGGAAACCGTCAGCGCGGCGGGTTCGGCTCGGGCGTGAAGCCCCGTTCGACCAATTCATGCGGGAGAATGGTCCGAACGTTCTCGCTCGCACCCGAGATCGCCTCGACGATCGCGTCGCCGAAGGCCTCGTAGGGAATCCGGATCGAGCTCAGCTCCGGCGCGAGCCACCGGTTCATCGGCGAGTCGTCGAAGCCGATCATGCGGGGCGGTGCAGCGACCGCCGCTTCGCGCCAGGCCCTCGCCGCGCCGAAGGCGATCAGGTCGCTCGTGCAGACGACGAGATCGGGCCGCGCACCGGACGCAAGGAGGCGGCGGGCCGCCTCGAAACCGATCATCAGATGGTCGCCCGCTTCCGGCGCGAGCACCATGGATCGAAGCAGGGGACTCCCCGCCGCCGCGAAGCCGGCCAGAACGCCCGCCACGCGATCGCGCGTGGCCGAGGAGAAGGACGGCGCATGAATCAGGGCCGCGTTGCGAAGGCCGCGTTCGATCGCCCAGCGCGCGACGTCCTCGCCCGCCCCGCGATTGTCGATGCCGATGAACGCGCCTTCCGGACCCGTCGGGTTGCGGCGACTGACGAAGATCAGAGGGGTCTTGAGCGTCTGGACCTTGCGCAGCATCGGACTGTCGACGGCGGCGAGGAGAACGATGGCGCGCGCCTGCTGGGCGAGCATTTCCCGCAGATATTCGTCCTGCAGCGCCGGACGGTCATGCGTGTCGCACAGCACCATCACGAGCCCCTGCTCCCGCAAGGCCGCTTCGGCCGAGGCCGAAATCGCCGCCATGGCGGGGTTGGCGAGGTTGGCCGCGAGGACGGCCACGAGGCGGCTCGTCTTCTGGCGCAGGGCGCGCCCGGCGCTCGTCGGACGATAGTCGAGCGCTTCGATCGCCTCGCGAACGCGGGCGACGGTCGCCGGAGAGGCCTTCCGGGTCACGCCGTTGATCACCCGGGAGACGGTGGCGATGGAGACGCCCGCACGGCGCGCCACGTCGTTGATCGATCCGCCTTCGGCCGGCGAGATTTCCTCTCTTGCGGAGACCTTCGCCATGGCGGTATCATCCCGATTGGGAAAACGTTTTCCCACTGAACGCAGCGTCCGTCAAGAGACGTCCGGTCATCCGGGAGGAGACACATGAAAACCGTCGCGAAACTTCTGGGCGCAGGCGTCTTCGCCGTGCTCGGTACATTGCCCCTCAAGGCGCAGCAGCTCGTGGTGTGGCACGATCTCGGCGACAACGGCGTCAAATGGTTCGAAGCCATGAGCGCGGAATTCGCCAAGACGAAGCCCGGCGTCACCGTGCGTTCCCTCAGTTTTCCGACCGATCAGTGGTTCGGGCGCGTGATCAGCGCGCTGAACACCGATACGGCGCCGGACCTCATCTACAATAACTACGAGCGCGTGATCCGCATCGAGACGCAGACCGGCAAGGTCATGGACCTGAAGTCGGCCTTCGCGGGGGTCGCCGACAAGAGCTTCCTCGGCGAGGACGACCTGCGCGTCGCCACCTTCAAGGGCAAGCAGATCATCATCCCGATCCAGCGCGTGCAGATGGCCTTCGGCGTCCGCAAGAGCTGGCTCGACAAGAACGGCGGGAAGTTCCCGGATACGTGGGACGAGGTGAAGGTTCTGGCCGCGGCCTTCCGCGACAAGGATCCGGACGGCAACGGTCGCGCGGACACCTTCGGCATGGCGCTGCAGGCGGCCAAGCCCCGCGACCTCATCCATATGCTCGATCTCTTCACCTTCGGTTCCGGTCTGCGTCACACGCTGATCGACCCGGAAGGCAAGATCACGATCGACCGGCCCGAGCACGCTCAGGTTCTCGAGGAGTTCCTCAAGACCTATTCGACCTACAAGTTCGTCTCGCCCGACACGGTCAACCACTCCTTCGGCGAGATGTACCAGATCATCGAGGGCGGTCGCGGCGGCATGTTCCGCGTCGGCGATTGGAACGTGCGCAAGTGGGACGGCGCGAACGTGCTGGACGGCGATTTCGTCTCGGGTCCGTGGCCGAAATTCGCCGCGAACCGGCCGAACTCCGTCGTGATCGGCGGCATGCGCGGCATCGCCGTGCCTGAGAACTCGCCCAACAAGGCGCTCGCCGTCGAATTCGCGCAGTTCATGCTGACGAAGGCCGCGCAACAGGCCTCGCTCGAAAACGTCGGCGCGGCCGTGCGCAAGGATCTCGACGTGAGCAAGCTGTCGCCGCGCTCGCAGTATTTCGCGAAGGCCGAGCACCGGCTGGTCGCCTATGATTTCCCGGAGTCGATCCACAGCTTCTATCCGGAACTCGAGGCGGCCTTCCACCGCAAGCTCCTCTCGGGCATCGCGAACCCGCCCGCGGATTGGAAGCCCTTCATCGCGGAAACGGCCAAGGAGATGCGCGATCTCGCCGCGAAACTGAAGAACTGACGCGCCCGCGGGGCGCGGGCCTGGCCCGCGCCCCGAACGCCCGGGACGGAGCCGATGACCGCCACGATCGACGCCATCCGACGCGGACGGATCTTCTATCTGTTCGTCATGCCCTTCGCCGTGCTGACGATCCTGTTCGGCGTCTGGCCCATTCTCCTGTCGATCCAGGTGTCCTTCACGGCATCCGCCACGGCGCTGCGACCGGAGCCGACCTATGTCGGCTTCGCGAATTACGCGAAGGTCTTCGCCGATCCGATCTTCCTCGCCTCGCTGTCGCGGACCTTGATCTATACGGCGCTGTCCGTCGTCGCGAACCTCGCCTTCGCCTTGGCCTTCGCGATGCTGCTGGCCTCCGCGCTGATCACGCGGGGCAATCTGTTCTTCAGGCTGGCGCTCTTCCTGCCCGTCGTCACGCCCGACGTCGCGGGCTATGTCGTCTGGCGCTGGCTCTACGACCGATCCTTCGGCGCGCTCAACGCCTTTCTCGACATCGTCGGGCTGCCCGCCTTCGCCGGGCTCTCCGGCAAGGACACCGCGATGGCGGCCTTGCTGATCGCCGAGCTCTGGCATCACGCCGGCTTCTACATGATCATCTTCCTCGCCAATCTCGCGATGCGCGACCGCTCCTTGGAAGAGGCGGCGCATATCGACGGGGCGACGGCCTGGCAGCGCTGGCGCTACGTCATTCTGCCCCAGCTGAGGCCCGCGCTGATCATCAACACCGTCTATGCGCTGATCCAGTTCCTCAAGACCTTCACGGTGGTCGTCGTCATGACCAAGGGCGGTCCGACGGACGCGACCAATTTCGTGAGCTATTACGCCTATCAACTCTTCGATCAGGGGCGCTACGGAGAGGCGACCGCGATGGCGACGATCCTCTTCGCCGTCGTGATCGTGATCTCGATGAGCGCCTATCTGATCGGCGAGAGGGGAGCGCGGCGATGAGGATGCGTCCTTCGGACATCCTTCTCAGGATCGGCGCCTATGCCGCGGCGGGGGTCGTCTCGCTCGTCTTCCTCTATCCTTACTGGTGGATGCTGGTGAGCGCCTTCAGGCCGACCCGCGCCATCATGAGCAACCCTTTGAAACTCTTTCCCGAGCGGATCGACTTTTCGATCTTTTCGGAGATCGGCCGCATCGGCGGCGTCGATCTTTGGGTCTATGTGTGGAATTCGGTGCTGATCACGGGGCTGTCGACGCTGCTCTCCGTGGTGGTGACGGCGTTGGGGGCCTATGCGCTCGTGCGCCGCCCGGATCTGCCCGGCTTCCGCTTCCTGCGCTACGGCTTCCTGGTCGCGATCATGTATCCCTACATGCTGCTCGTGATCCCGGTCTACATCGTGATGTTCAAGCTGGGCCTTCTCGGCTCCCATGCGGGCATCATCCTGTTCCTCGCCCTCGGGCCGATCCAGTTCTTCCTCTTCGAACAGTTCTTCCGCGCCATTCCCGGCGAGGTGATCGAGGCCGCGATCATCGACGGGGCGAGCGAGGCGCAGATCCTGTTCAGGATCGTCCTGCCCGTGGCCGCACCGATCTCCGCCACCGTGGCGCTGATCACCTTCCTGCTCAACTGGTCGCAATGGTTCCCCATCCTCATCGTCTCCAAGTCGCCCGACACCTACACCTTGCCCGTCGCGCTGCTGTCGATGAACAGCGAGTTGGGCTCCAATTTCCAAGGCATCATGGCCTTGGCCGTGCTGACGACATTGCCGATCGCCGTGCTCTTCCTGCTCGCACAGAAACGCGTGATGGAGGGCATGGCCTCGGGAGCGGTGAAGGGATGACGCGATGCTGACCGGACCGACGGCCATGGATCGTCTTTTCGAAAGGATCGACGTCGCCCGCAACCGCACGCTCGCATGGCTCGACGCGATGCAGGCGGAGGGATCGCCCGAAGGCGTGATGCGGATCAGCGCCGCCCATCGTCCTTCGGCTTGGCCGGGCATGCTCCTGCCCGGCACCTACAACGGCATCATGTGCCGCGAGCTTCTGGACGGCTTCGACGGATGGAGCGCGGCGCGGAGAGCGGCGCTCGTCGCCTGGCTCGAGGCGCATCGGCTGCCCGACGGACGGTTCCGCGTGCCCGGCATGACGGACCCCGACGTGTTCAAGAAGCCGGATCCGGACGAGACCTGGCGCTACATCGATTGGCACGTGACCAATTACGGCCTCGGCGCGGTGGACGCCCTGGAGCCCGGACGCCCGGCGCGGCTCGCCTTCGCGGAACCCTATCTCGACCCACCGTTCCTGAAGGCCTGGCTGGCCGATCGCGACCTGCGCGACCCCTGGCAGGAGGGCAACAACATCGTCAATCTGGCGAGCTTCCTGCTGCTGATCCGGCGCGACGGCGATGCCGCAACAGGCCGCCGGGTCGCGGCCGCGCTCGACGTCCTGCTCGACTGGCACGACAGGCTGCGCGAGCCCACGACGGGCTTCTGGGGCGTCGGGCAATTGTCGGACCCGACCCGTCTGCTGCACGCCTTCGCGGGTTCGATGCACAATTTCCATATCTGGTATCACGAAGGTCTGCCGCTTCCGGGACAGGACAAGGCCGTCGACTACTGCCTCTCCTTGCCGCCCGCGATCGACAGCGCCTGCATCGACGTGGACGCGGTGGACGTGCTCGTCCACGGCCGGCGGCTCCTCGATCATCGTCGCGGCGAGATCGACGCATGGCTGACCGAACTGCTCGAAGCGCTGCTCGCCTTCCAGAACCCCGACGGCGGTTTCTGCGACGTCCGCGAGGGCGTCCGGCGACAGGACGGCTGGGTGAGGGGCTATGAGGAGCCGCAGGGCCTCTCCAACACCTTCGCGACATGGTTCCGCTGGATCGCGATCGCCATGATCGCGGACGCGCTGCAGCCGGACCGTCGGACGTGGAATTTCCGACGGATGATCGGCATCGGCTATCGCGGGCCGCAGGGACGGAGCCGGCCATGACGACGGAGCAGACCGACGATCCCTTCGCGCATCTCCATGACGAGGATTATGCGCATCCCTTTTCCGAACGCATGGCGACGGCCGAAACGCTCGTGACCTTGGCGGGCCGTTCCGTCCTCTCCCTCGACGGCGCATGGCGCATGACGCTCGACCTGTTCGACGAAGGGCTGCGTCAGCGTTGGTTCGCTCTGGACGAGACGCCGCCCTCGCAATGGGCGGTTCCGCGGGATTACGAGATCGAGGCGGGCGAGGCGGTTCCCGTGCCCTCCTGCTGGAACGTGCTGAAGCCCGAATGGACCTATTTCGAGGGCGGCGCCTGGTACACGCGATGGTTCGACGCGGAGCCCGTCGGGGCCGACGAGCGGGTCCTGCTGTCCTTCGGCGCCGCCAATTATGCCGCGCTCGTCTTCCTCGACGGCGAACATGTCGGCGGGCATCGCGGCGGGTCGACGCCCTTCACGGTCGACGTGACGGACCGGCTGAAACCCGGCCGCAATCGTCTGCAGGTCTTCGTCGAGAACCGCCGGCGTCCGGACCGGGTGCCGATGCACCATATCGATTGGTTCAACTACGGCGGCCTCTATCGCGAAGTCGGCCTCGTCCGTCTGCCGAAGCTCTTCATCCGCCGCGCCTCGGCGACCTTGATGCCGGAAGGCGACCGGATCCGTTTCGAGATCGTGTTGTCGGAGACGGCGACGACGACCGCGGACGTGCGGATTCCCGAACTCGGCCTCGCGGCGAGCATCCCCGTGGTCGACGGGCGCGGCGCGCTCGTCGTGGCGGCGAAGGTCGAGCGCTGGTCGCCCGAGCATCCGCGCCTCTACGAAATCCGCTTCGCCTGCGGGAAGGACGCCGTCACGGAACGCACGGGTTTCCGGACCGTGCGCGTCGAAGACACCCGCATTCTCCTCAACGACCGTCCGATCTGGCTCAAGGGCGTCTGCGTCCATGAGGACGATCTCGAAACGGGAAAGGTCTCGAGCGAAGCCGACATCCGTCGGCGCTTCCGGCACGCCAAGGAACTCGGCTGCAACTTCCTCAGGCTCTCGCATTATCCGCATCATGAACTCGTCGCGCGCATCGCCGACGAGGAAGGCCTGCTCCTCTGGGCCGAAGTTCCCGTCTATTGGGCGATCGACTTCGCCGATCCCGAGACTCTCGCCGATGCGCGCAACCAGCTCTCGGAGCTGATCCTCCGGGACGTCAATCGGCCGAGCGTCATCATCTGGGGCGTCGGCAACGAGAACGCCGACACCGATGCGCGCCTCGCCTTCATGGCCGATCTCGCGAAGACGGCGAAACGTCTCGATCCCTCCCGCCTCGTCTCGGCGGCCTGTCTGATCAATCGGGAGACCTTCGCCATCGAGGATCGCCTTGCGGATCATCTCGACGTCGTGGGGTTGAACGAGTATTTCGGCTGGTACGAGCCCGATTTTTCGGGATTGGAACGCCTTCTCGGGAATTCCCGCCCCGGCAAGCCCGTCATCATCAGCGAGACGGGCGCGGACGCGGCCATCGGACATCGCGGCGCGGGGCGCGTGCTCTTCACCGAAGACTGGCAGGCGGAGTTCCATCGCCGGCAGTTCGGCCTGATCGCCGCGACGCCTTACGTCGCGGGGCTCGCCGCATGGCTTCTCTATGATTTCCGAACGGAACGCCGCCAGACGGGCTTCCAACGCGGCTTCAACCGCAAAGGACTGATCGGCGAGGACAAGGCCACGCGCAAGGCGGCCTTTCATGCCCTGGCGGAATGCTATCGGACCATGCCCGATCCCGCCGCATGACCCCCGTCAGGCTTCGTCCGAAGCTCGATGGACGAGCGTCCGGCGAACCGCGTCGCGCCATCCGGCAAGCCGAACATCGCGCTCCTCGGGCCGCATGCGCGGAGAAAAGCGTGCATCGAGCCGCCAGGATTTCATGAAGTCCCGAGGCGGCGGGCAAAGGCCGACCGCCAGTCCCGCCAGATAGGCCGCTCCGACGGCCGTGGTCTCGGAGATCACCGGCCGATCGACCTCCGCATCCAAGAGATCCGCAAGGCGCTGCATGGTCCAGTCCGACGCGGTCATGCCCCCGTCGACGCGGAGAACGGTGCGCGATGCGGCCGCGGCCGTCCAATCGGCGCGCATCGCCTCCATCAGGTCGATCGTCTGGAAGCAGACCGACTCCAGCGCGGCCTTCGCGAATTCCCGCGGCCCCGTATTGCGCGTCAGGCCGAACATCGCGCCGCGCGCTTCGGCATCCCAATGCGGCGCTCCGAGGCCGGTGAAGGCCGGGACCAGATAGACCGATTGAGCCGGATCGGCGGCCGCCGCGAGCGGGCCCGTTTCGGCGGCGTCCGCGATGATCCCCAGCCCGTCGCGCAGCCATTGCACGGCCGCCCCCGCGATGAAGATGGACCCTTCGAGCGCATAGGTCCGCTCGCCGTCGAGTTGGTAGGCGATCGTCGTGAGCAGCCGGTTCCTCGACGCGATCGGCGATCGGCCGGTGTTCAGAAGCGCGAAGCAACCCGTGCCGTAGGTCGACTTCATCATGCCGGGCTCGAAACAGGCCTGACCGATGGTCGCGGCCTGTTGGTCGCCCGCGACGCCGCGGATGGGCAGGGCCGCGCCGAAATGCTCCGGAAGGGTCGTCCCGAAATCGTCCGACGAATTGCGGATGTCGGGCATCAGGCTTTTCGGAATGTCGAAAAGAGCGAGAAGTTCGTCGTCCCATCGCCCCGTATGGATGTTGTACAGCATGGTGCGGGACGCGTTGGTCGCGTCCGTCGCATGCACGCGGCCGCCGGTGAGTCGCCAGAGGAGAAAGCTGTCGATCGTGCCGAAGGCGAGTTCTCCGCGCTTCGCCTTTTCCCTCGCGCCGGGAACGGCGTCGAGGATGCAGCCGATCTTGGTGGCCGAGAAATAGGGATCGAGCAGCAGGCCCGTGCGCGCGGCGATCAGGGGCTCATGGCCCGCCCGTTTGAGATCGAGGCATCGATCGGCCGTCCGGCGATCCTGCCACACGATCGCCCGGTGGATCGCGCGGCCCGTCTTGCGGTCCCAGACGACGGTCGTTTCGCGCTGATTGGTGAGGCCGACGGCGGCGATGTCTTCGGGGCGCAGGCCCGCCCCCGCGATCGCCCGCCGTGCGGTCTCGAGAACGCTCTCCCAGATGTCTTCGACGTCGTGCTCGACGAGACCCGCGGCGGGAAAATGCTGCGGGAACTCCTTTTGCGCGGCGGACAGGATGGCGAGATCGCCGGTGAAGACGATCGCCCGCGACGAGGTCGTCCCCTGATCCACCGCAAGAATGCAGCTCATGGCGTCTCCTTCCGACCCGACCCGCGCTCCTGCAGAGTAAAAGGCGACAACGAGCCTCGAGGCAAAAGTTTTCTGATTCCGCTTCGACGATCCGCGAGGCTAAGCGGACGGAGGAGGCGGCGGCGACGTTCCGGAGCCTGATTCGTCCGAACCATGCCCGCGCCCGAAGCGGAAAAGCCGCCCCGGCCGGGACGGCTTCGGATGATCCGGTGCGCTTGGCAGTCAGCCCGAACGACGCCATGATCGCCTTCCGTATTCCGGGAGGCTCGTTGATGAATCGTCGTCGATTTCTCGCTTTCGGAGCGGGCCTCATGGCCGCTCCTTCCGTCGTCGGCGCTCAGCACGGTGGTCACGGCGTCCCGCTCAAGCCCGCCCGTCCTTCGGCGGAGCCGTACCATCTCCTTCAGGGAGGAACGCCCCATCACCTGACGCCGCAGCAGGAAGCGCAGCGGGTCTTCGACAGTCCGGCTCCGAAAGGCGTCACGGGGCGGTGGTTCCCGCGGGCCGCGATGCCCATCCCGCGGAGCGAGATGGCTTGGGCCACCGTCCTGAACGATCGCATGCACGTCGTCGGCGGTTACGGAGAAGGTCGCGTCGACCGCGCCTATCACACCGTCTATGATCCGCTCGCCGATGTTTGGTTCGACGCCGCTCCATTGCCGCGAGGCGCCAATCACGTCGCCGTCGCGGCGCATGCAGGCCGGGTCTATGCACTGGGCGGCTTCATCGAACAGAACCGCGCCTGCGACGACAAGGCCTTCGCTTACGACGCCGGAGAGAACCGTTGGCATCCGATCGCTCCTCTGCCGCGGCCGAGAGGCGCCGCGGCCGCCGTGGCGCTCGGCGGCCTGATCCATCTGATCGGCGGAGCCACCGACCCGGCTCCCGAGCGTGCGAGCATCGGCTGGCACGAGGTCTATGACCCGATCGCGGATCGATGGTCGATGCGACGTCCCCTTCCCGGCGCACGCGACCATGTGGGCTGCGTCCCCCATGCGGGCCGGATCCATGTCGTGGGCGGGCGGTTCAATACCTTTCAATACAACACCGATCTTCATCATGTTTATCTTCCCGATCGGGACGCGTGGGAAGAACGCCGGCCCTTGCCGACCCCGCGTTCGGGGCACGGCATGACCGTTCTGAAGAACCGCCTTTTCTGCATGGGCGGAGAGGGCGGCCGGATCGAACAGGGGCGGGCGATCGACGCGAAGGTCTTCGGGCAGATGGAAAGCTATGACCCGGCCACGGACTCCTGGCAGAGCCACGCTCCGATGCCGACGCCGCGTCATGCGGTCGCATCGGTGACGATCGGCTCGACGATCCTGGTCGCAGGCGGCGGCGCCGTTCTCGGGGGGGCGGTTCAATCGGCCGTTCACGAGGCCTTCGAACTCTCCTGAACGCCTCGGGGAACGGGCGCGCCCCGCCGCCGAAACGTCCTCCGGCGGCGACGTTCGGGGGAGCCCGGTGCCGATCGCGGAAGAACATCGCGTCGAGCGGCGCGTCGCGCATGCGGCCCTCGACGAAGACGGTTGGCATGATCGGCGGTATCGTCATAGCCTTGTCGCGAGAGACATGCTCCGCTTCGAAAAGCGGAAGCCGGACGGGGGATCGATATGCGACTGACGGTCAACGGCCGAACCCATGATCTGAACGTCGATCCCGATACGCCGCTTCTCTGGGTGATCAGGGAGCAGATCGGGCTGACGGGCACGAAATACGGCTGCGGCGTCGCGCAATGCGGCGCGTGTTCGGTGCATGTCGACGGCGAGGTCGTGCGCTCTTGCTCGCTGCCCGTCTCCGCCTTCGGTCCCGATCAGAAGATCGTCACGATCGAGGGACTTTCCGCGGGCGCCGTCCATCCGATCCAACAGGCCTGGATCGCTCTGGACGTCCCGCAATGCGGTTATTGCCAATCGGGGCAGATCATGGCCGCCGCGGCCCTTCTGGCCAAGACGCCGAAGCCGAACGACGAGCAGATCGCCGAAGCGATGCAGAACATCTGCCGCTGCGGGACCTACAATCGGATCAAGGCGGGCATCAAGCAAGCCGCCGGCATCGCCGGCTGAAGGGGGAGGTCGACGTCATGAACTTCTCGACCGGAACATCCCGACGCCGTTTTCTTGCCGGTTCGGCGGCCGCGGTCGGCGGCTTTTCGCTCGGCTTCCATATCCCGGCGGGAGATGCGGCGGCGCAGACGCCGGCCCGACCGGAGATCAACGCCTGGGTCGTGATCAGGCCGGACGAGACCGTCGTCATCCGCGTTGCGCGCATCGACATGGGCCAAGGCACGGTGACGGGCCTCGCCCAGCTCGTCGCGGAAGAACTCGAATGCGACTGGGCCAAGGTCACGACGGAGTATCCGACCCCCGGCCAAAATCTGGCGCGGAATCGCGTTTGGGGGAATTTTCAGACGGCCGGCAGTCAGGGAATCCGCCAGTCGCAGGACTATGTCCGCAAGGGCGGCGCAGCCGCCCGCATGATGCTGATCGAGGCCGCGGCGCAGAGCTGGAAGGTGCCGGCATCGGAATGCCGTGTCGCCGCGGGCGTGATCACGCATACGCCCTCCGGCCGCAGCACGACTTACGGAAAGGTCGCGGATGCGGCCGCCAAGCTCGATCCGCCCAAGGACATCGTTCTCAAGGATCCGAAGAGCTGGACGATCGCGGGTCGGCCGCTGCCCCGGCTCGACACGGCCGACAAGGTCGACGGCCGCAAGGTCTTCGGGATCGATCTCGTCCTGCCCGGGATGGTCAATGCGGCGATCAAGGCATGCCCCGTCTTCGGCGGAAAGCTCCGCGGTTTCGATCCGGCGTCGGTGGCGGGACGATCCGGGGTCAAGAAGGTCGTCGCCGTCGGCGACAATGCCGTGGCCGTGATTGCGGATACCTGGTGGCATGCGCAGTCGGCGCTCGACGCGCTCCGGATCGATTGGGACGAAGGGCCGAACGCGCGCAGTTCGAGCGCGACGACGGCCGCCATGCTGCGCGAAGGGCTGACCGCCAAGGAGGTCTTCGTCGGCAATCAGGCGGGCGATCCCGACGCCGCTCTTGCGGCCGCCGCGAAGACGGTGGAGGCGACCTACAGCGTCCCCCATCAGCATCACGCGACCATGGAGCCCATGAACGCGACCGCCCGCTGGTCGGGCGGGCTGGATAAGGTCGAGGTCTGGTGTCCGACGCAGAACGGCGAGAGCGCGCTTGCGACCGCGGCGGCGGCATCGGGCCTTCCGCCGCAGCAATGCGAGGTCTATCGCATCGATCTGGGCGGCGGCTTCGGGCGGAGAGCCACAAGTCACGATTACGTGCGCCAGGCGGTTCTGATCGCCAAGGAAATGCCCGGCGTTCCGGTGAAACTGATCTGGTCGCGCGAAGAGGACATGCTGCACGGCTGGTATCATCCCGTCACCATGTGCAAGCTGACGGGAGGGCTCGACGCGCAGGGCAACCTCACGGCGCTCAAGATGCGGATTTCCGGCCAGTCGATCCTCGCCGGCGTCAATCCGAACGCGCTTCAGAACGGACGGGACCCGATCACGTTCCAAGGCCTGAACCCGAGCGGTACCGAGGGACGATTGGGATATGCGATCCCGAACCTTCTGATCGACCACGCGATGCGGAACCCGCCGGTTCCGCCCGGCTTCTGGCGCGGCGTCAACAACAACCAGAATGCCGTCTATCTGGAATGCTTCATCGACGAACTGGCCCATGCGGCCGGTCAGGATCCGTTGGCGTTCCGGCGCAGGATGCTGGGCGGCTCGCCCAAGCACCTTGCGGTCCTCGACGCCGTCGCGGAGCGGGCCGGGTGGAGCAAGCCCGCACCCGCGGGAACGTTCCGGGGGATCGCGCAGCATATGGGCTACGGCAGCTACGTCGCGGCCTGCGCCGAGATCTCGATGACCTCTTCGGGTCAGGTGAAGATCCATCGCATCATCGCCGCGACCGATTGCGGGCATGTCGTCAACCCGCAGCAGGTGGCCGCGCAGATCGAGGGGTCCTTCGCATACGGCCTGTCCGCCATGTTGATGCAGGAGATCACGATCAAGGACGGCCGGGTCGAACAGGAGAATTTCGACACCTACCCCTGCCTGCTTCTTCAGGACATGCCGGCCGTCGAGTCGATCATCATGCCGTCCGGAGATTTCTGGGGAGGCGTCGGCGAGCCGACGATCTTCGTCGCCGCACCCGCCGTGCTGAACGCGATCTTCGCGGCGACCGGCAAGCGGATCCGCGATCTTCCCCTCAAGAATCACGATCTTCGCAAGGCCTGAGCATGAGGCTTTGCGCGGCGGCTCTTTTGCTGCTCGTCTCGGCGTCACTTTCGGCGACGGCGGAGATTGCGCCGCCCGGGGCATCGTCCTGCACGGGATGCCACGTCGCTCCGCAACGGTCTTCCTCGATCCCGCCGATCGCGGGAAGGCCCGCCGCCGAAACGGCGGTCGCCCTGCGCGATTTTCGCGACGGATCCAGGCCGGCGACGGTGATGGACCGGATCGCACGCGGGTTCACGCCGGCGGAGCTCGACGCGATCGCGGAGCATTTCGCAACGGCGTCCCCGTGATCGCGCGCCGGACGTTTCTTGCGGGCCTTGCGGCTTCTTTTGCAGGCGGCGCGTCTCGCGTCGTCGCCCGCGGAGCATCGCCGCGCGTCGTGGTGATCGGAGGCGGGTTCGCCGGCGCGACCTGCGCGAGAAGGCTCGCCGCGCAAGGCGTCGCAGTGACGTTGGTCGAGCCTTCGCCGACCTATCTTGCCTGTCCGCACAGCAATCTCGTCGTCGCGGGTCTGCGCGGGCTCGAAGAACAGCGCTTCGGATATGGAGGACTGCGCGAAGCCGGCGTCACGGTCGTGGCGCAGGCGGCGACGCGGGTCGATCCGAATGAACGCCGCGTCGTTCTGGCGGACGGCGGAAGGCTCGATTTCGATCGCTTGGTCATGGCGCCGGGGATCGAGATCCGTTTCGACGCCCTGCCCGGCTACGACGAGGAGGCCGAAGACCTTCTTCCGCATGCATGGCGGGCCGGGCCGCAGACCGATTTGCTGCACAGACGGCTCGCGGCGATGGACGACGGCGGCGTCGTCGCGATGGCGATCCCCGCCAATCCCTATCGTTGTCCGCCGGGACCCTATGAAAGGGCGAGCCTGATCGCGCATTTTCTGAAGACCCGGAAGCCGCGCGCGAAACTGCTTCTGCTCGACGCCAAGGACGACTTCTCCAAGCGCCGTCTCTTCCTGCGCGAATGGGAGACGCTCTATCCCGGACTGATCGAGCATGTACCGCTCGCACAGGGCGGCAGAGTGATCGAGGTCGACGTCGCGGGACGGCGTCTGGTCACGGAGTTCGGATCGGTCCGCTTCGACGTGGCCAACGTCATCCCGCCCCAGCGCGCGGCGCGCATCGCACGCGAAAGCGGCCTCGTCGATCGATCCGGCTGGTGTCCCGTCGAGCCCTTGGCATTCGAGTCGCGGCTGCATCCCGGCATTCATGTCCTCGGGGATGCCGCGGCGATGGGCGCCATGCCCAAATCGGCCTTCGCCGCCAATTCCCAAGCCAAAGTCCTTGCGGATGCGCTCGTCGCGATCTTCGACGGGCGCCGGCCGGTCGAGCCGAGGCTCATCAATACCTGCTACAGTCTGGTGGCGCCCCGGCGCGCCATATCGGTGGCGGGGGTCTATCGCCCGGGCACCAACGGCATGCTTGCGGACATTCCCGGATCCGGCGGCACGAGTGCGGCGGATGCGTCGGATGAGGATCGACGGATGGAAGCCGCCCATGCCGATGCCTGGTTTGCGGCGGCCACGAACGAGAGCTTCGGTTGAGATGCGCGGCATTCGGCGCTGCACCGGCTTGATCGCCGCAGGATTGATGGCGGCCTCGGTTGCGGCGGACGCTTGCGCACAGGTCGCGACCTACGAGATCGTCGGGGACGGGATCCCGATCCCGCTCCAAGGGGCCGAGGGCCGAGCGGATCGGGGGCGGGCGATCATCGTCGATCGTCAGAAGGGTCTTTGCCTGCTCTGCCACAGCGGGCCTTTTCCCGAGCAGCGCTTCATGGGCGACCTCGCTCCGTCTCTCGAGGGAACCGGGTCGCGATGGAACGCGGCTCAATTGCGGCTTCGGGTCGTCGCGCCCGAACGGTTGGACCCCGATACGATCATGCCGGCCTATCATCGCGCGGGTTCCGGCGCTCGGGTTGCGCCGGCACACCGCGGACGACCCATTCTCTCCGCACAGGACATCGAGGACGTGGTCGCCTTTCTGACGACCTTGCGCTGACGGGAGCCCCTTGGATGGATTTCGCCGCTCTATCGCGCCGCCGCCTGATCGTGACGGGCCTCCCCGCCCTGATCCTCGGCCTATCCCTTCGGCCCGCGCATGCGGCGCCGCCGCCACGGACGCTGACCGCGATGCGGGAGTTCGCGGGCGGGGTCGCCCCGATGAACGGCCGGGTTCTTCTGGACATTCCGCCCTTGGTCGAGAACGGCAATTCCGTTCCTCTCACGGTATCGGTCGAAAGCCCGATGACCGAGACGGACCATGTCGCGGAGATCGCACTCTTCAGCGAACGCAACCCGCTCCCGGACATCGCCCGTTTCCGACTGGGGCCTCGATGCGGTCAGGCTTGGGTCATGACCCGCATTCGGCTCGGCGACACGCAGACCATCCACGCTCTTGCCCGGATGAGCGACGGAAGCGTCCGAGCCGCTTCCGCCGAATTGCTCGTCACGCTGCCCGCCTGCATCGAGGGATGATCCCGTGAGCCGCGCCCTGATCCACGTCCCGCCCCGCGCCCGAGCCGGCGAGATCATCGAGATCCGCACCTTGGTCCAACATCCGATGGAGACCGGATTTCGTCCTTTGCCGGAAGGAGGCTTCGTGCCCCGCCTCATCCTGCGGAGGTTCGAATGCATCTATGACGGTGCGGTCGTGTTCGCGGCGGAGCTTCATCCGGCCGTCGCGGCCAACCCCTATATCGCGTTCCGGCTCAGGGCGACGCGGAGCGGCGGAATTCTTTTCCGCTGGATCGACGATCAGGGCGCCGTACGCGAGGAGCGAGCCGGGATCGAAGTCATATGACGTCCCGACGGTTTTCGACCGCTCTGATCGCCGCCTTGATCGCGGCGATGACGTCTGCACCCGCATCCTCGGAAGCAGGCGACGGACGCCGATCGGGCTACCTCTTCATGAGCCCGCAGACCCGGGCGATGCAGGACGACGACATGGCCAATCCGGGCATGTTGACCGTTCTCGAAGGCGCGGAACTCTGGTCTCGACCGACCGGCCCCGCCGGGCGCAGCTGCGCCGATTGCCACGGCGCCGACGGTTCGGGCATGAGGGGCGTCGCGGCCCGATACCCGGCCTTCGACGTCGCCGAGGGGAAGCCCGTCGATCTGGCCGGACGCATCCGGAAATGCAGCGCCGAACATCTTCTGATCGAACCGCCCGCCTTCGAGAGCCGCCCTCTCCTCGCGCTCATGACCTTCGTCGCTCACAAGGCGCGGGGAACGCGCGTCACGACGGGCGAGGATCCGCGCCTCTCCCGAGGGATCGAAACCGGCCGCGGCCTGTGGCGGACCCGTTTCGGACAGCTCGAGCTTTCATGCGCGCAATGCCATGACGACAATGCCGGCCGACGCTTGGGCAGCGCTCCGATCCCGGAAGCGCATCCGACGGGTTATCCGATCCATCGTCTTGAATGGCAGACCGTCGGCTCGCTCCAGCGGCGCATCCGCGGTTGCCTCACCGGAGTGCGAGCGGAGCCCTTTCCCTACGGCGCCGATGAATTGATCGCACTCGAACTCTTCCTGATGGATCGCGCCCGCGGAATGCCGATGGAAACGCCCGGGGTTCGGCCCTGATGCCGTGAGTTCGGAGATTTCTCCCGTCCGAGATCGGATCACGCCCCGAAGGTCTCGGACGGTGACGGGACGAGGAACGGGAGCATGGCCGGCTGGGGCTTGAGTTGACCTGCGCTTCGGCGGGGACCCTTGCGTCGGAGCCTTGAACGGCGAACGCCCCATGGCGTGTTGGCCTATGGGGCGTCGACTTTCGGTGGTTGCGGGGACAGAAAACCACCGAGAGTTGACGGTGCACTGCGCTGTCTGAGTTCGGCAGACGTGAAAGCGTGGGAGCGTAACTGTTGCTGACCAGTCGAGTCCCTCGGACCGGCACCCTTCGCTGATTTTTCGGAGACCGGAGACCGCCGGCAGGAGACGCTCCGTCGTGCCGTCTGATCCCGGCACCGTTTGGTTCGCTCCGTCAACGCACTCGTAGTTACCCGTTCAACGCTCGATACGACCGGATCACCTGACTATCGTCGGCAAGGCCGTGGCCCGAGCCGGAGGCGGCGAGGAACATCTGCCTCGCTCCGGCCGCGAGCGGCAAGGCCGTCTTCAGGTCCGCGCCCGCTTCGAGGACGAGGCCAAGATCCTTCACGAAGATGTCGACGGCGCTCGAAACCTCGGGCTGAGCCTGCAGCATGCGCGGGCCGCGGTCCTTCAGCATCCAGCTCGAGGCCGACGAACCGCTCATGATCTCCAGCAGGAGATCGAGATCGATGCCGGCCTTCTCCGCCAGCGCAAAGGATTCGGCCAGGACGGCGATATGAACCCCGCATAGGAGCTGGTTGACGGTCTTCACCGTCGCGCCCTGTCCCGCAGCTTCGCCGACATGGAAGATTTTGTCGCCGAGAGCCGCGAGCACGGGCCGGACGTCCTCGAAGACCGGCTTCGGAGCCGCGGCCATGATGGTGAGCGTCGCGGCCTCCGCGCCCGCCGTCCCGCCCGAGACGGGCGAGTCGACGAACCGGCGGCCGGTCGCCTCAACCCGCTCGGCGATGGCGCGCACCGCACCGGGGGGGCACGTCGCCGTCAGGACGACCGTAGCCTCCGCGGGAAGAGCGTCGAGCGCCCCATCATCGAACAGCGCGGCCTCTGCCTGCACGGCATTGATGACCATCAGCAGCAGCGCGTCCGCGTCCCGCGCCGCCTCAGCGCTCGTCGCGGCGGCGCGGCCGCCCGCCGCGGCCAGCGCCGCCGCAGCCTCGGGACGCAGGTCATATCCCACAACCTCGAAACCCCTCTTCACGAGGTTGAGCGCCATTCTGGAGCCCATCGCCCCGAGCCCGACGAAACCGATGCGTTTCATGTCCGATTTTCCGAATGACGACGGGGCCGCAAGGCGGTCCCGTCTTTCGATGGTCCCGGGTCAGTGCAGCGTGAGCCCGGGGATATAGGAGAACGCGAGCAGCACCAGCAGCGCCATCAGATAGAAGGGGAAGAGTTCCTTCGTGGTCTCGATGATCTTCGTGCGGGCGATCGAGGCCGAAATGAACAGCGTCGTGCCGACGGGCGGCGTGTAGAGGCCGATGGCAAGGTTCAGGACCATCATGATCCCCAGCTGCGTCAGATCGAGGCCGATCACCTTGGCGAGCGGAACGAAGATCGGTCCGAGCAGCAGAATGGCGGCCGGCAGGTCGATGAACATGCCCGCAATCAGCATGATCACGTTCATGGCCAGGATGATCAGCCAAGGCTCCTTCAGCGTGCCCAAGGCCCATTGCGAGAAGAGAATCGGGACCTGTTCCATGGTCATGATCCAGCCGACGACGGCTGAAGCCATGATGACGAGCATCACGACGCCCGTCGCCACGCCCGCAGAGATCACCGCGGCGTAGAAGCGCGCCCAGGTCATGTCGTGGTAGATGAAGAGGCCCGCAGCCAATGCGTAGAGCACGGCGAGCACCGACACTTCCGTCGGCGTCGCAATGCCGAAACGCAGGAAGAGCAGAATGAAAAGCGGCATGGCCAAGGCGGGCGCGGCTTGAAGGAGAAGCCTGCGCAGCTTGGGCCCGTCGAAGGGGATAGTCTCGAAGGGAAAGCCCCGGAAGCGGGCCGAAAGATTGTTCACTACCACGAAGACCGCGGTGAGCATCAGCCCCGGCAGCACGCCCGCGAAGAAGAGCGCGCTGACCGATACGTCGGACACGAGCGAATAAAGGATCATCGGTATCGACGGCGGGATCAGGATCGCGATCGTCGAGGCCGCAGCGTTGTTGGCCGCGCAATAGGCGGGCGGATAGCCGGCCTGCTTCTGCCAGGGGATCAGCATGCCGCCGATGGCAGTGGCGTCGGCGACCGCCGAGCCCGACACGCCGCCGAACACGGCGGACCCGACCACGCTGGTCGAGGTCAAGCCGCCGCGATAGCGCTGCACGAGCAGGGTCGCGAATTCGATCATGTTGCGGCCGAGGCGGCCGCTCATCATCAGGCTTCCCGACAGGATGAAGAAGGGCAGCGCCAGCATCGGGAAAGACTGCGTCTGCTGGAACATCTGCTGGACGACGATCATGAGCGGCAGATGGCCGGAGGCGAGGATCGATGCGCCTGCCGCCGCGACGAGCACGTGCCCGACAGGCACCGCGAGGAACAGCAGTCCGAAAAAGACGAGGATGAGGGTGACGATCACGTGACGCTCTCCTCGGGATCGAATTCCGGCGCGGCGGAGGCGCCGGCCACGAGCACGCGCAGCGTGACCGCGACGGTCGCCACGATGACGCCGACGATCGTAGCGGCGATGGAATAGAAGCCGATCGAGCGCGGCAGCTTCAGAAGCGGCGTCTGCTCGATGGACGTGATTTCGGCGATCTGGAGAACGGGGCCGAGCAGCAGGGCATAGGTGGCGATCACCACCGCATTCACGAACACGATCAACGCCACGCGGCCTTTCGGACCCACACGGTCGGAGATGAAGTCGACCGCGATGTGCGCGCCGCGTTGGACGCCGAGAATGATCCCGGCGCCGATCAGCCAAGGGAACAGGAGTTCGGGAATCTCGCCGACTTCGTTCACCCCGCCCCGTTCGAAAAAGTAGCGGGCGACGACGTTGATGCCGATGACGCCCAGAAGAGCGAGCATGGTGACGAGGACCACGCCGCGACAAAGACGGCCGACGAGGTCGTCGACGAAGTCGGCCACGCGCAAGAGCGCACTCATTCCGAGCTCCTCAGGATTGATCGTACGACGCCGCCGCCACAGGGCGGAGGCGTCGTACGAGACGATATCTCAGCCCGCCGCCTTGACGAGCTGGTCAACAAAGTCGCCGAAGGGCTTCTTGCGCCAGTTGTCGACGACGCCCGCGGATGCCCTGCGGAAGGCGGCCTTATCGGCCTCGTTCATCGTGATCTTCGAATTGGCCTTGAACTCGGCCATGAATTTCACGTCGAACTCGCCCATGAGCCTGCGCTGCAGCGCGCCGGCTTCGGCCGCCGCGGCCTTTACGATGTCGCGATCGGCGGCCGAGAGACGAGCCCATGTGATCTGCGACATCAGGAAGGGCGTCGACTCCCATTTGTGCCCGGTCAGCGAGATGAACGGGTTCACCTCGAAGATCTTGGACGAGGCGATGTTGGCGAGCGGGTTCTCCTGCCCGTCCACCACGCCCTGCTGGAGCGCGACATACAGTTCGCCGAAGCTGATCTGCTGCGTCGCGGCGCCGAGCGCCTGGAAGATGTCGATCGTCATCGGATCCGGCGGGGTTCGGATCTTGAGACCCTTCAGGTCTTCGGGGACGTTGATGGAGCGCTTCGAATTCGAGATGTGACGGATGCCGTTGTCCCACCAGCCGAGCGGCACCATGCCGACTGCGGCGAAGCGCTTCTCGAGTACGCCGCCGAAATTGCCGTCGAGCAGCTTGAAGGCCGCTTCCGGCGTGTTGAACAGGAAGGGCAGGCCGAGCGCCGCCAGCTCCGGCAGAAGCGCCGAGGTCGAGCCCTGGCTGTTGACGGTCAGGTCGACGGCGCCGGTGCGCAGGCTCGTCAGCAGCGACGCCTCGTTGCCGAGCTGTTCGGACGGGGCGACGCGGACGGTGACGCGGCCACCCGTCTTGTCCTTCACGATTTCGGCGAAGCGTTCAGCCGCGATGTGACGCGGATTCGTCGGCGCGGCGTTGTGGCCGAGCGACAGCGTCACCTGCTGGGCCGAAGCGCCGCGCGAGAACGAGAAGACGGCGGGAGCCATCACGCCCGCCGCAAGCAGCGAGCGGCGCGAGACCGGCTTCGAGATGATGTCCTTCATGGTTTCCTCCTTGAACATGTTCCAACGGAAGTTGCCGAGCCTCGCGGTTCGGCGTCCCCCCCGGCTCTGCGGCCGGGTTGCGGGCGATATCGTCAGCGCGACAGCCACTCCTTGATCCGAAAGACGATAGCGGTCGTCGAAATGCCGTAGCGGTCGTGCAGCGTAGGAAGCGCGCCTGCGGCGAGGAACTCGTCGGGCAGGCCGATCTGTCGAAAGGCCGGGTGGACTCCCGAACGCATCAGCAATCCCGCGACCGCTTCGCCGAGACCGCCGACCACCGTGTGGTTCTCTGCGACCACGACGAGTCGGCCCGGCTTGCCCGCTTCGCGCAGGATCGTCTCCGTATCGAGCGGCTTGATCGTCGGCACATGCAGCACCGAGACGTCGATCCTGTCGGCCTCCAACGCCTTCGCCGATTCCAGCGCCCGCATGGTCATCAGGCCCGAAGAGATGACGAGCACGTCGTTGCCGTCCCGCAGCGTCTTCGCCTTGCCGAGTTCGAAGGTGTAGCCGTAATCGTCGAGCACGACGGGGACCTGCCCGCGCAGAAGCCGCATATAGACCGGGCCGCGATGCGCGGCGATGGCGGGGACGACCTGCTCGATCTCATGTGCGTCGCACGGGTCGATCACCGTCATGTTCGGCATCGCGCGCATCAGCGCGAGGTCTTCCGCCGCCTGATGGCTCGGGCCGTAGCCCGAGGTGAGGCCGGGCAGCGCGCAGACGATCTTCACGTTACGGTCTTCCTCCGCGATCGTCTGGTGGATGAAGTCATAGGCTCGGCGCGTCGCGAAAACGGCGTAAGTCGTCGCGAAGGGCGTGAAACCCTCTGCCGCGAGGCCCGAGGCCGCGCCGAACAGCAACTGCTCGGCCATGCCCATCTGGTAGTAGCGGTCCGGGAAGGCTTGCCCGAAGATGTGCAGGTCCGTGTATTTGCCGAGGTCGGCCGTCATGCCGAGCACGTCGGGCCGGCTCTTCGCCACGTCCACCAGCGCATGACCGAAGGGCGCGGGTCTCGTCTTCTGCCCCTCGCCGGCGATCGAGGCGATCATCGCCGAAGTCGTGAGGCGCGGCTTGCCGGAGAGCGGCGGAGCGGCGGACTTCATGCGAGCCTCCCTTCGTCGAGAGCGGCCAGCGCCAGCTGCCATTCATGCGCGTCGACGCGGATGAAATGGTTCTTCTCGCGCACCTCGAGGAAGGGCACGCCCTTGCCCATCAGAGTGTCCGCCACGATGATCCGCGGCTTCGGCTCGGGGTGATCCTTCGCAGCGTCGAAGGCGACGACGACCGCGTCGAGGTCGTTGCCGTCGATGCGCTGCACGAACCAGCCGAAGGCTTCGAGCTTCTGTACGAGCGGCTCGAAGGCCATCACCTGCGTCGACGGGCCGTCGGCCTGCTGGTTGTTGACGTCGACGATGGCGACGATGTTGTCGAGCTTGTAATGGGCGGCGGACATCAGCGCCTCCCAGACGGAGCCTTCGTCGAGTTCGCCGTCCGAGAACAGGATATAGACGCGGCTGTCGGACTTCTTGCGCTTCAGCCCGAGCGCCATGCCGACGGCGATCGACATGCCGACGCCGAGCGAGCCGCCCGACATCTCCATGCCCGGGGTGTAGGAGGCCATGCCCGACATCGGCAAGCGGCTTTCGTCGCTGCCGTAGGTTTCAAGCTCTTCCCGAGGGATGATCCCGGCTTCGATCAGCGCGGCGTAGAGCGCGATCGCGTAATGGCCGTTGGAGAGCAGGAAACGGTCGCGACCTTCCCATGTCGGATCGTCCGGCCGGTAGCGCATGGCGTGGAAATAGGCGGTCGCGAGAACGTCGGCGATGTCGAGCGCTTGGGCGATGTAACCCTGGCCCTGCACTTCGCCCATGAGCACAGCATTGCGTCTCACGCGATAGGCGCGCTCGGCGAGTTCACGATTGTGTCCCTTGGACGTTGCCACGTCGATCTCCGGATCTGGAAGGGATCGCTGCCGGTCGGCCGCTGCGGCCGCACTCCGTCAGTGGATCAGCATGCCGCCGTTCACGTCGATGACCGCACCGGTGATGTAGGAGGACAGGTCCGACGCGAGGAACAGATAGGCCCGGGCCACGTCGACCGCGTCACCGAGGCGATTCAAGGGAATACCCTTCAGGATCTCCTTTCGCATTTCGTCGGTGAGCTTGCCGCCCGTGATGTCGGTCTGGATCAATCCGGGCGTCACGCAGTTCACGCGGATGCCGTCCGGCCCGAGCTCGCGCGCCATGGCCTTGGCAAGTCCGAGCACGCCGGCCTTCGCGGCCGAGTAATGCGGCCCGCCGAAGATGCCGCCGCCGCGCTGCGCCGAGACCGACGACATGCAGGCGATCGAGCCCTGCTTCCGCTCGCGCATGTGCGGGATGAAGGCTTGGCTGAGATAGAGCACGCCCGACATGTTGACGTCGACGATCCGATGCCAGTCGGCCTCGGTGATATCCATGGTCTTCACGGGCTGGGTGACGCCCGCATTGTTGACGAGAACGTCGACATGACCGAAGGCCGCGATCACCCGCTCGGCCGCCTTCCGGCAGGCCACCGTGTCGGTCACGTTGCAGGCGACGCCGATATGGCCCTTACCGATCGATTCGGCAGCGGCCTGCGCCGCGCCCTCATCGAGATCGAGAATCCCGACCCGCGCGCCGTGCTCGGCGAAGAGCCGTGCAGCGGCCAGGCCGATGCCCCGTGCACTCGCGGCGCCCGAAATGACCGCGGTCTTGCCTTGGAGCAGCATTCATTCCTCCGAGATCGTTCTTTTCGTTGCAGCCAGAGTTTCCCATCGGAACCCCAACGACAAACGCAGGATTTACATCGATTGTTGAATCCTGTTCACTTGCGCTCATGCTCCAGATGGTGCCCTTGTCCTTGCTTCGGGTGTTCGATGCGGCGGCGCGCGCCGGGTCGTTCCGTGCCGCCGCAGCAGCGCTCAATCTGACGCCCAGCGCTGTCAGCCATGCCGTGAAGAAACTCGAGCACACGCTCGGGATCGCGCTGTTCGAGCGTGACACCCGACAAGTCCGACTCACCTATGAGGGCGAAGTCCTCATGCGGCATGTCGGCCGCGCCTTCGATGACCTTCGGCGCGGGATGGACGCCGTTTCGGCCCGCGCGCCGAAGCTGCTGCGCATACACTGCGCGCCCAGCTTCGCGGCGCAGTGGTTGACGCCGCGCCTCAACGGCTTCCTGCGCCGGAATCCGGGGATAGACGTGCGCCTCGCCGCGGGCGTCGACTACACGCGCTTCTCGGCGGACGACTTCGACGCGGACATCGTCTACGGGCAGCCGCGGATCGGCGGGCTGGTCGTGGTGCCGCTCGGGCAGGAGCGGATCACGCCGATGTGTTCGCCGGAGACGGCGAATCGGATCGAGACAGCCGCGGACCTTCTCGATCTCCCTCTGATCCAGAGCGATTCCAAGCAGGTGCAGTGGGCCGACTGGTTCTCGGCCAATGGGATAGACGCCCTGCCGCGGATCGGCGGACGCTTCGACCGCAGTTTCCTGGCCATCTCGGCGGCAGCGGAGGGCATGGGCGTGGCGCTCGAATCCACCCGCCTCGCCGAAAAAGAGCTGGCTTCGGGACGCCTCGTCGCGCCGCTGGCCGAACGCTCGAAATCCATCGACTATGTCGGCCACAATCTCGTCTATCCGCGGAACATCCGCCCACGGCATCCGCTACGGGTCTTCTCGGACTGGCTGCTCACGGAACTGGGGCTCGAACCGCAGGCCGAAACGGCCTAGCGCCGCGTCGACAGGGCGGCCTCGGCCGCATCGGCGGCGGCCTCGGGCGTGATGCCGAAATGACGGTAGAGTTCGTCGGCCGGACCCGACGCGCCGAAACCCGTCATGCCGATGAAGGGCCCGTCGAAGCCGAGCCACCGCTCCCATCCGAATTTCGTGGCCGCCTCGATCCCGACGCGAACGCCGCCCTCAGGCCCGAGGACCGAAGCCCGGTAGCCCGCGTCCTGCCGCTCGAACAGGTTCCAGCAGGGCATCGAGACAACCGCGGCACGGATGCCGCGCGCCGCAAGAAGCGCACGCGCCTCAACCGCGATCGTGACCTCGGAGCCCGTGGCGAGCAGGGTCACGTCGCGCTCGCCTTCCGCTTCGAGAAGGACATAAGCGCCGCACCGCGTGCGGTTCTCGCCCGCACCGTCCCTGCGCAGCGGCGGAACGGACTGACGGGCAAAGATCAGAGAAACGGGGCCGTCGCGATGGGTCGCGGCGATCTCCCACGCCTCAGCAGCCTCAACGGCGTCGGCCGGCCGGATGACAGTCATGTAGGGCATCGCGCGGAGCGAGGCGATGATCTCGACGGGCTGGTGCGTCGGTCCGTTCCGCCCGATGCCGATGGAATCGTGGCTGAAGACGAAGGTGACGGGCAGCTTCATCAACGCCGCCATCCGCATCGCCGCACGCTGGTAGTCCGCGAAGGCGAGATAGGTGACGGCGACCGGCCGCGCGCCGCCATGCGCTGCAATCCCGTTCGACAGCGCGGCCATGAGATGCTCGCGCACCCCGCAATGGACGTATCGGCCCGCCCGGTCCTCGGCGGTGAAGGCCGCCAGACCCCGCTTATGATTGGTCGGCGCTTCGAGATCGGCACAGCCGACGATCACGTCGGCAGAAGCGGTGCAGAGCGCTGCTGCCGCGTCGCCGGACGACAGGATCAGGGCGGCGGGCACGGTCGACCCGGCGGCCGCTTCGCGCACCCCCGCGAGCGCCGCGGCTTCGCCCGCCGTCGGACGCCCGTCGAGCGAGCGCAGGAATTCCTCGCGGACGGCCGGATCGGAGGCCTCGAGCCGCCGCCGCCAGGCCGCACGTTCCTCCGCGCCGCGCCGTCCAGCCGCGCGCCAAGCTTCGGCGGCGTCCGTGGGGATTTCGAAGCGCCCTCCCTCCCACCCGAACATTTCGGCCATGGCGGCCCGATCCTCCGGGAAGAGCGGCGCGCTGTGCCCCCCGCGCCTGCCCTGCAGCCTCGCGATGCCACGCGCGATAATCGTGCGGCAGGCAACGAGGGAGGGGCGCGGGTCCGCCTTCGCCGCGTCGAAGGCGAGCGACACGGCCTCAAGGTCGTGACCGTCGACCTCGATCACATGCCACCCGGCGACGCGGAACCTTTCCGCCACGTTCTCGGAGATCGAAAGTTCGGTCGAACCGTCGTCGGTGATCCGATTGTCGTCCCAGACGAAGGTGAGCCGCCCGAGCTTCAGGTGCCCGGCGAGCGAGATCGCCTCTTGTCCGACGCCCTCCTGCAGGCAGCCGTCGCCGACGAAGGCCCAGGTCCGGTGATCCACGAGATCCGCGCCGAAACGGGCGCGCAGGTTCTCTTCCGCGATCGCCATGCCGACGGCGTTGGCGATCCCTTGGCCGAGGGGGCCTGTCGTGGTCTCGATTCCCGCCACCGGATCGTGCTCAGGATGACCCGCGCAATGAGAGCCGAGTCGACGAAAGCGCTTCACCTCGTCGAGGGAGATCTTCTCGTAACCCGTCAAGCAAAGCAGGGCATAAAGCAGCATCGAGCCGTGACCGTTGGACAGCACGAAGCGGTCCCGATCAGGCCAGAGCGGGTCTTGCGGATCGAAACGGAGATGATCGCGATAGAGCGCGGTCGCGATCTCGGCCATGCCGAGCGGCACGCCTTGATGCCCCTCGCCCGCCTCCAGGATGGCGTCGACCGAAAGAAAGCGTATGGCCGCGACCATGCGGGCAGGATCGGCGTTGATGCGAATGGACGGGGGATTTTTCATGGATTTTTCACGAGATTGAAGGATCACGGCCCGATCGCCGCTTTCCGGAACAGCGGCGATCGAGCATCTCCACTTCGCAGACCCGTCGCAAGCGTTTTGGTCTCATGAATTTCAAAACCGAAGAACCGAATTTTTCTCAAAACAACTAATTCATTGCTGTGACCCCCGCTCATTCGTCCATCCGAGGTCGGATCACGACCCGCAGGACGGTTTGATCATGCAAGCGGTCCGAAACCGCGGAAGAAACCGCCGCCCCTGCTGCGCCGGCATGCCGCCGGATCAGACCGCCATTTCAATCACATAGCCGTTCGCGTCTTCATCCTCCCCGCCGCGCCATTTCCGTACAAAACCACGAACATTTTTCGCGCCTTTCGCCTGCCCGGCGATGACGGCGGCGAGGGACGTCTTGTCCCCCATGATCCGCACGGCGTGATCGTCGACTTCGATC
>JAIXTT010000074.1 GCA_027483795.1 Hyphomicrobiales bacterium | reverse complement strand
TCAGCGCCGCGATCTGGGCGGTGCGGAGGGCGGCGAGGTCGGTCGTCTCCATGGCCGCGATCTGATCGGTGGTCAGCGCCGCGATCTGGGCCGTGGTCAGGGCTGCAGCCTGAGCGGTGTTCAGGCCCGCGAGGTCGGCCGTTTCCAAGGCGGCGAACTGCGCCGCGGTCATTCCCAGGATCTGAGCGGTCGTGAGGGCTGCGGTTTGGCCGGAAGTCAGCGCGACGATCTGATCGGTCGTCATCGCGGCGACCTGCGCCGTCCTCAGTGCGGCGAGGTCGACGGTCTCGAACGCCTCGATCTGTTCCGTCGTCAGGGCCCTGATCTGAGCCGTGCTCATCGCGGCGACCTGCGCGGTGCCGAGCCCCGCGATCTGATCGGTGGTCAGAGCCGCGACCTGACCCGTGGTGAGGGCCGCGATCTGGGCCGTGCGGAGGGCGGCGAGGTCGGCCGTATTCATCGCGGCGATCTGATCGGTCGTGAGCGCCGTGAGCTGGGCCGTGGTCAGAGCCGCGGCCTGAGCGGTCGTCAATGCCGCCGCTTGATCGGTGGTGAGGGCGGCGGTCTGCGCCGTCGTCATCGCGGCGATCTGGCCCGTCGTCAGTGCGGCGAGATCCGCGGTCTCGAAAGCCGCGATCTGGGCGGTCGTCAGCGCCGCGATCTGCGCGGTGGTCATGGCCGCCGCCTGTGCGGTGCCGAGCGCCGCGATCTGGTCCTGCACGAGGGCTGCGACCTGCGCGTTGGTCAGCGCGGCGATCTGGGCCGTCGTCAGGGCGGCGGTCTGCGCCGTCGTCAGCGCAGCCGCCTGCGCGGTCGTGAGGGCGGCGATCTGGGCCGCCTTCAGCACTACGAGATCGCCCGTCTCCATGGCGGTGATCTGCTCGGTGGTCAGAGCCGCGATCTGTCCGGTCGTGAGGGCGAGGGCCTGCGCCGTTCCCAGCGCGACGATCTGGCCCGTGGTCATGACGGCGATCTGGGCCGTCGTGAGCGCCGCGATCTGGGAGGCCTTGAGAGCGGCGAGGTCGGCCGTCTCCATGGCCGCGATCTGTGCGGTGGTCAGGGCCGCGATCTGCGCTGTCGTGAGCGCCGATGCCTGGGCCGTCGTCAGCGCCGCGGTCTGCTCCGCGGTGAGCGCCGCTGCCTGGGCGGCGCTCATGGCCGCGATCTGAGTCGCATTGAGCGCGGTCAGGTCGGCCGTCTCGAAGGCCGAGAGCTGGGCGGTCGTCAAAGCCGCGATCTGTGCCGTCGTCAGTGCCGCCGCCTGAGCCGTACCGAGCGCCAGGATCTGGTCCGAAGCGAGGGCCGCGGTCTGCGCGGTCGTCATGGCCGCGACCTGAGCCGTGGTCAATGCGGCGATCTGCGCGGTCGTCAGGGCTGCCGCCTGCGTGGTCGTGAAGGCGGCGACCTGGGCTGCCTTCAGGACGACGAGATCGCGCGTCTCCATGGTCGCGATCTGATCGGTGGTCAAGGCCGCGATCTGCGCCGTCGTGAGGGCTGCGGCCTGCGCCGTGCCCATGGCGACGATATGGTCGGTCGAAAGCGCCGCGATCTGCGCGGTCGTGAGCGCCGCGATCTGCGCGGTCTTCAGCGCCGCGAGATCTTGGGTCGTCATGGCCGCGACCTGGGCGGTGGTCAGAGCCGCCGTCTGTGCCGTCGTCATGGCCGTGGCCTGCGCCGTGGTCAGAGCGACGACCTGATCGGTGGTCAGCGCCGCAGTTTGCGCCGTGGTCAGGGCGGCGGTTTGGGACGTCCGGAATGCCGCAAGATCCGCCGTTTCCAGCGCGACGATCTGAGCCGTGGTCATCGCTGCGGTCTGCGCCGTCGTCAGCGCGGCGGCCTGCGCCGTGGTCAAGCCGACGATCTGATCCGTGGTCAGGGTCGCGACCTGCGCGGTGGTGAGGGAGGCGATCTGGGCGGTCGTCATCGCCGCGAGATCGGCGGTCTCGAGGGCCGCGATCTGAGCGGTCGTCATCGCGGAGACCTGGCTGCGGGTCAAGGCGGCCGTCTGGTCGGATTCGAGCGCGACGATCTGGTCGGACGTCATCACCGCGATCTGCGCGGTCGTCATCGCGGCCAGATCGGCGGTCTGGATCGCCGCGATCTGATCGGTCGTCATCGCCGCGATCTGAGCGGTCTTGAGGGACGCGGTCTGCGTGGCCGTCAAGCCCGCGGTCTGCGCGGTCGTCAAGGCGACGATCTGAGAGGTGTTGAGCGCGGTCGCCTGTGCCGTCGTCATCGCGGCCACGTCGCGCGTCTCCAGCGCGGCGATCTGGTCGGAACTCAACGCGGCGATCTGAGCGGTCGTCAACGCGACGGTCTGCGCGGTGGTCAGGGAAACGATCTGGTCGGTCGTCAGCGCGGCGATCTGGGCGGTCTTCAAGGCCGCGATCTGGGCGGTCGACATCGCGGCGAGATCGGCGGTCTCGAGCGCGGCGATCTGCGCGGTGGTCAGGGCCGCGGTCTGGGCTGTGGTGAGCGCGGCCGTCTGCGCGGTGGTCAGGGCGACGATCTGATCGGTCGTCAGCGCGGCGACCTGCGCGGTCTTCAACGCCGCGATGCGGCCCGTCCCGAGCGCCGCGAGGTCCGCGGTCTCGATGGCCGCGACCTGTGCGGTCGTCAGCGCGGCGGCCTGAGCGGTGGTCAGGGCGGCCGCCTGAGAGGTTTCCAGCGCGACGATCTGGTCGGAGGTCATGGCCGCGACCTGCGCCGTCGTCATGGCCGCGATCTGGGCGGTCGACATCGCGGCGACGTCGGCTGTTTCGAGCGCGGCGATCTGCGCGGTCTTCAAGGCCGCGATCTGAGCCGTGGTCAACTCGGCCGCCTGCTCCGATCCGAGCGCGACGATCTGGTCGGACGTCATCGCCGCGATCTGGCTCGTCTTCATGGCCGCAAGATCGGCGGTTTCGATCGCCGCGATCTGGTCGGTGGTCATGGCCGCGATCTGGGCGGTGCCGATCGCCCCGATCTGGGCCGTCGTCAGAGCGGCCGTCTGGGCCGTCGTCATGGCCGCGACCTGAGCCGTTTCGAGCGCCGCGGCCTGCGCCGTGGTCATCACCGCGATGTCGGCGGTCTCGAAGGCGGCCATCTGGTCGGAACTCAACACGCCGATCTGCGCCGTCGTGAGCGCGGCCGTCTGGGCCGTCGTCAGGGCGGCGATCTGGTCGCTCGTCAGCGCCGCGATCTGCGCGGTGCCCATCTTGACGATCTGAGAGGTCGTCATGACGGCGATATCCGCCGTCTCCATCGCGGCGATCTGCGCGGTCGTCATCGCGGAAATCTGCGCAGCCGAGAATGCGGCGACGTTTTCGGTGGTGAGCGCGGCGACCTGGGCGGTGCCGAGTGCGGCGATCTGCGTCACCCTCAGGCTGATCGCCTGCAGCGAGGCCAGCGCACCGATCTGGCTTTCCGAAATGGCCTCGATCTGCGAGTCCGTCAGCGCCCGGATCTGAGTGGTCGTGAGGGCCGCGAAATCCTCGGTCTCGATCGCCGCGATCTGGTCGGAGGTCAGCGCGTTGATCTGCGTCGCCTTGATCGACCTGATCTGATCGGACGAAAGCGCCGCGATCTGCTCGGTCCCGATGCCGACGATGCCGGAGCTGCTGATCGCGGCCAATTGGGCCGTCGTGAGGGCCTCGACCTGTTCCGTCGACAGCGCTGCCAATTGGCTGCTCGAAAAGCCCGCGAAGGCGGACGAGGTCATCGCGGCGAGATCGGCGGTTTCGAAAGCGGCGAGCTGCGTCGCGGACAGATAGGAGACCTGGGTCGCGGAGAGGACCGCGGCTTGGTCGGTTCCCAGGGCGGCGATCTGAGCGGTAGTCAGGCTCGAAATCTGCGCCGAGGTGAAAGTCTTCACTTGGGCCGTCGTCAGAGCGGTGACGTCCAGCGTCGAGATGTCCGAGACCGTGACGCTGTATCCGGAGCTGCTGCTTACAGACGAGACCTGAGTCATTTTCCGCTCCGACTGCCGTGGAGCTCCGGTCTGGAACTCTCACAATGGCAGAGGACGGACGGGCGGCGACAAACTTTAGCGGTCGAATTCATTTATGGTCGAACGGAGGCGGGGGCCGTCGAAGCCTTCGGCGCTTCGTTCGCGTTCGGGCGGCGGCGGTTCACCGCGGGGCGCGGACGATGGTCCGAAGAGCCGCCTCGAACTCGCCGCGGAAGACGTCCGTATCGAAGAGACGTCCCGTCGCCTTGGCCTGCCGCAACCGCCTTCCGATCTCTCCGAGCCGATCCTTGTCGGCGGACAGTTCCACGGCAAGATCTTCGTATCGGCCCGGATCGGTGCAGATCAGTTCCGTCAGTCCGGCACTGCGGAGAAGGCTTCCGGCCATCCGGGACACATAGCTGCGTCCCGAAAGGGTGACCAACGGAAGCCCCGCCCAAAGCGCGTCGTTGGCCGTGGTCCCGGCATTGTAGGGCCAAGTGTCCAAGAACAGATCCGCGGCGCGGAAGCGGCTCAGATAATCCTTCGGGTCGATCCGGCCTGCGAAGCGGATGCGGGCCGGGTCGATCCCTTCGGACGTCGCCCGTGCAAGGAGCGAGGCGCGCGACCAGACATTGTCTTCAAGAAGCCAGAGCACGCTGCCGGGTGAGCGTCCGAGAATGCGCAGCCATCGCGCGAACATCTCCGGCGTGATCTTGTAGTTGTTGTTGAAGGCGCAGAAGACGAATGCGTCGTCCGGCAGATCGTAGAACGACCTGGGCCGCTCCGGTCCGAATGCGCGGGTCGTGTCGCTGACCTGGAACGTCGTCGGAAGCCGAAGAGGCTTTTCGGAGAAGAACGGCTCCAGTTCCGGCGGAAAGATGAAGTCGTCGGCCACCACGTAATCGACATGGGGGAGCCCGGTCGTTCCCGGATAGCCGAGCCAGGCGATCTGCACCGGTGCGGGGCCTCGCGCGACGATTTCCGGGCGGGCATTGCCCGAAAGCCCCTGCAGGTCCACCAGCACGTCGATCTCGTTGTCGGCGATCAGCCGCGCCGCGGCCTCGTCGCTCGATCCGCCGATCGGATGAAGATGATCGAAGGCGGATTTGACCCGTGCCCGGAAAGGCGTGCCGTCTTCCTTGCTCCAGCAGAAGGCGTGCACCTCGAATTCGCTGCGGTCGTGCTTCTCGAACAACTGCACGGTCAGCAGCGACACGGCATGCATCGAAAGGTCCGACGAGAGATAGCCGATGCGGATCCGGTCATGGCCGTAGCGCCGATCGGCCGGCACCATGCGCTCGAAACTCCGCACCTTTTCCCGCACGTAGCGCGCCGCGCAGGCGAGCTGCACCGCGGGATCGTCCGAAAGGCTGAGGATCGCGAGAGGCGAGGCGACGTTAGCCAGCGCATCCTCGGCGATGCGCCCGTCGAGAACCGGCCAGGCGCATTGCTTCTGGCGGAGGTGGATCCAATGATGGATGACCGCGGTCTGGTCGGGCGCGATGTCCAGACTGGCCGTCAGGAAGCGCTCGGCCCCCGCATAGTCCCTTTCGAGTTCCGAAAGGCGGCCGGCATTGTTCAAGAGTTGCAGCCGTGAATCGCGATCCTCCACGGCGGCGTCGCGCGCCCGCTCCGCGCCCGCGCCCCAGACCTCGATCGCCTCGGCTCTTCGGCCCACGCCTTCCAGAAGGATGCCGAGATTGAGGTGGCCGCGAAGAAAGTCCGGCTTCACGCGAATGCAGTGCCGCAGGAAAGCCTCGGCCTCGAGGTTTCGTCCCGATGTTCGCAGCAGCGTTCCGAGATTGAACAGACCTGCATAGGCGAGTCCGTCCGCCGGGGCCGCCAGATAGCGCCGATAGACGGCTTCCGCGTCTTCCGGGCGCCCGTCCGCGATCGCTTTCTCGGCGGCTTCGATCGCTTCCGCGAACGTATGGGGTCCGCTCGTCACGGTCGGCGCCGCCGCGACGGGAGCGGGCGCCTCGCTCGCGGGCGTCCGGATCTTGTCCCGCACCGAAGCGAAGGCCGTCAGATATTCATGGTCGCCGTAAGCGAGGTAGGCCGTCTTGAGCGCGTCGCTGATGACGGCTTCGACGGGGCGCGTGTTGAGCGCGGAGGCCGACCACGACAGGCGGAAAGGAACATAGCGGACGCTGCGCCATTTCGGTTCCGTCGCCAGCAGAAAAGAGGCGGTCCGTTCCTGCAGGAAGACCTTTCTTTGCGCCGTCGCCGAATAGAGCGTCGCCGCCCGAAGTTCGCGCCCCAGCGCGTCGTCCTCCGTCTCGGCGATTCGGAACAGTTCTTCATTGATCTCGAGCCAAGCCCGCCAGAAGGCGGGCCGCGCGACGAAGTAGTTGGAGAAGACGACCGTCCGCGAGTCCATGACCATGCCGGCGAGGGACGTCCCGCGACCGATGCGCGTCAGCAAGGCCTCATAGGTCGCGATCATCCCCGCGTCGAAGGTCTCCGCCTGCTCGAAGACGTTCAGAAAGAACGCGTTCATGTCCGCTTGCGGCGAGAACAGAACGACGTCCGCATCCTTGCCCTTCGTCCGAACGAAATCGACGACGGCCGCATGATCGAGGCCCGTCTTCGAACGGAATTTAGGACTGAAGAAGCCGTAGAAGGCCGACTCGTCGAGTCTTTCGGTCTGCAGAAAACGTCGAATGGGCCAGTATTCGAACCAGTCCGGGCGCTCGTTCGCCAAGTTGTCGAGCGTGAGATAGCCCGGTTCGACGTCTTGTGCGGTCTCCTGCGAGTAGGCGATCCGGTAGAGCACGACCGGCGTCGCGGTTTCGGCGGTTTTTCTCGAACGGACTGATTTCGTCATCTTGAACGCTCGAACCGCACATCACGCTTCGGACCCGCATCATGCGGCCCATGTGGAGAGCGTTGACCTTCCTTCGGCCGGAAATCAACTCCGCAAGCGGGCTTTTTTACCGGATGCGGGGCCGGACCGTCTCGCCGGCCGGCGACGGAAACTCCCGCCCGAGCCTTGCCGCGCGCGTCGTGCATGGTGATGATCCGCCGTCGAATCAGGAGATGCACCGCATGGCGTCCGCCGCTCTCCCCCGCCTGATCGCCGTCGATTGGGGCACCACGCGCCTTCGCGCGATGCTCGTCTCGCGCGAAGGCGCGATCCTCGAGGTCTCGTCGGCCGATCGCGGCATCATGTCGGTCCCGGCGGGCGGTTTTCCCGAGGTTCTGCGCGGCGTCGTCGCGGCTTGGATCGAGCGCTACGGCCGCCTTCCCATCGTCATGGCGGGCATGGTCGGCAGCCGCAACGGCTGGGTCGAAGCCCCCTATGCGGAATGCCCCGCCTCGATCGCCGACCTTGCCGCCCGCGTCGTCCGCATTCCCTTCGACGGGGCCGACGTCCTGCTCGTGCCCGGCCTGTCTTACCGCGACGCCTCCGGCACGCCCGACGTGATGCGCGGCGAGGAGACCAAGATCGCGGGCGCGGGCATCGCCACCGGCACGATCGTCACGCCCGGCACGCATTCCAAATGGATCTCGTTGCGCGACGGCGTGGTCGAAGGCTTCGTCTCCTTCATGACGGGCGATTTCTACGGCGCGCTCAAGGACCACACGATCCTCGGCAAACTCGCCGAGGAGCCCGAGGATCCCGCGGGCTTCGTGCGCGGTCTGGCGGCGGCCCGGCGTTACGGCGGCCTCACCCATCAAGCCTTCGGCGCGCGCACGAGCGTGCTCCTGGGCGACATGGGCGGGCCCGAGGTCGGGCCTTACCTTTCCGGCCTGCTGATCGGATCCGAAATCCTCAACGGCATGGCGCTCGACCGCCCTGCCGGCGAGATCGTCGTCGTGGCCGACGGCGTCTTCCGCCGCAATTATGCCGCCGCCTTCGAAGCTTTCGGCATCGAGGTCCGTTTCCTCGATCCGGAAGAGACCTTCATCGCGGGTCTCGCCCGCATCCTCGAAGCCGCGAACGGACCCGCATCATGAACCGCGACGCCTTCGATGCGGCCTTCGCGGCCTGTCCCCTCATCGCGATCCTGCGCGGCATCACGCCCGAGGAAGCGGTTCCCGTCGGCGAGGCGCTCGTCGCCGCGGGCTTCCGCATCATGGAAGTCCCGCTGAATTCGCCCTCGCCCACCGAGAGCATCGCAAGGATGAGCGAGGCCTTGGCCGGCCGCGCCGTCGTCGGCGCGGGAACGGTCTTTGAGACCGCCCAGGTCGACGCCGTCGCCGCGGCGGGCGGCACGCTGATCGTTTCGCCGAACTGCGACCCCGCCGTCATCGCCCGCACCAAGGCGCTCGGCCTCGTCTCCGCGCCCGGCGTCTTCACGCCGACGGAAGCCGCGGCGGCGCTGCGCGCCGGCGCCGATCTCCTCAAGATCTTTCCGGGCGAGGCGACGTCGCCCGCGGGCGTGAAGGCGCTCGCCGCCGTGCTGCCGCAGAGCACGCGCTTCGTCGTCGTCGGCGGCGTGGCGGCGGACGATCTGGGCCGCTGGCGCGCCGCACCCGTCGCCGGGTTCGGCATCGGCTCCGCTCTGTACAAGCCGGGCTCCGCCGTGGCCGACATCCGCGCCCGTGCCGAAGCCTTCGTCGCGGCGCATGCGGAACTGCGCCGATGATCGCTGCGGCCCGCCTTACGGCGAGCGGAGGCGAGGGATGATCGTCGTCTTCGGTTCGGTGAACGTCGATTTCGTGACGCGCGTCGCGGCATTGCCCGCGCCGGGCGAGACCGTCTCGGGACCGTCCTATGCGGTCATGGGGGGCGGAAAGGGCGCCAATCAGGCCTGGGCCGCCGCTCTCGGCGGCGCCCGCACGGTCTTCGTCGGTGCGGTGGGACGTGATCCTTTCGCCGACATGGCGCTCGCCGATCTCGTCGCGGCGGGTGTCGACCTCTCCGCCGTTACGCGGACCGACGCCCCGACCGGCGCGGCCTTCATCACGGTCGACGAAGCGGGCGAGAACATGATCGCGGTCGCCTCCGGCGCCAATCTTCTCGCCGATCCCGCTTCGCTCCTCGGGCTCGGCCTCGGACCGGGCGACACGCTGCTCCTGCAGGGCGAGCTTTCCGCCGCGGCTTCCGCCTCCGCCGCGGCGCATGCCAAGGCCGCGGGGGCAAGGGTCGTGTTCAACGCGGCTCCGGTCTCGGGCTTCGACGCGTCCTGCCTGTCCGACATCGACATCCTCGTGGTGAATGCGTCGGAGGCGCTCGCCGTCGCCCGCCTCCTCGGGACGCCCGAAGCCGATCCCGACGCCGCGGCCCGCGCGATCGATGCGGCGGGCACGGCCTGCGTCGTCACGCTGGGCGGGGAGGGCGTGATCGGCTGGTGGTCCGGGGTCCGGCGCAAGGTCGAGGCCTTCCCGATCTCCGTCGTCGACACCATCGGCGCGGGCGACGCCTTCTGCGGCGGTTTCACCGCCGCTCTGGACCGCGGCTACGGATTTTCCGGCGCGCTTCTGCGGGGCGCCGCGGCGGGCGCTGCGGCCTGCACCGGGCCCGGCGCGCGCGGCGGCTCGCCCGATCGCGCTTCGGTCGAGCGGTTGGTCGGCGCGACCGCGTTGTAAGCCGCCCCGCACCCGTCTTCGCTTCCGCTTCTCAAGTTTCGTGCAGGACGGCCGTTCTTCATGGAGCGACGACCGAGCGAGGAACCATGCGGATCACATTCAATCCGGCCGTGATGAACGCGGCCCCCGTCGGGCCGGTGCGGCGCATACGGCCCATGACGGCGCAGTCGCTTCCGCCCGCGGAGGAACCGGACGACGCCCCCGCCGAAGCCGTCACCGTCGGCCTGTCCCTTCGCGGCCTCGTGACGGGCGACGAGGAGCCGTCTCCGCGGGACGAGCGCCGCCGCAAACCGCTTTGGACCACGATGGTCAATCTCTCGCGACTGAAACCCGCCGAAGACGCGGATTGAGCGCGGAGGTTGCATCCTGCCTTGTGTTGTCGGGCCTCGAGGATCGCGTCATTCTGAGACGGTTCCCCCGGATCCGTTGCGATGTTGGTTCGTTTTTTCAAATTGTCCCTGATCGGGCCGCTTCTGGGACTGGCGGGACCCGTGTTCTGGTCCCTTCAGAAGAGTCTTTCCGCCTATCTGTTCACGGTGCCGCCCGCGGAGGCCGCCCGGTACTCCAGGGATACGGTGGTGGGCCGCGCCTTCATCGCGCGGGACGGGGCGGCGGGCTTCAGCAGCGCAGAGGTGCTCTTCAACGGCGTCCGCGTGAAGGCCGTCGTCGACACGGGCGCGTCCTTGACCGTGCTGCGCTATGACGACGCCTTGCGCGTCGGGATCAAGCCCCGGCCCGACGAGTTCCGCGTTCCGCTCCAGACCGCGAACGGCGAAGTGAAGGCCGCCATGGCCGAACTCGAAACGGTGGTTCTCGGGGGCATCGTCGAACGCGACATCAAGGTCCACGTGCTCGAACGCAGTACGGGGCTGCCCTATAATCTTCTCGGGCAGAACTTCCTGACCCGGCTTCGCGTCGTCATGCATGGCGACAAGATGGAGCTGTTTCAGCTTTCACGCTGACGTTACGCCTTCTTGACGGTTGCGTCCGCGCTTCGGCCGCGTCAGTTTGCGCACCGTCAAAGACGAAGAGGATCTCGAATGTTTCCGAAGCCGCAGCCCGCGCTGGCCCGCAACACGGCCGCCTATGAGCTCACGCCCATGGTGAAGCCGACCGGCTTCCGCGAATACGACGCGCGCTGGTACTTCGAGAAGGAGATCAACCTGATGGGCGTGCAGGCCCTCGGCATGGGTCTCGGCACGCTGATCCGCGAAATGGGCGTGAAGCCGGAGATCGTCACAGGCCACGATTTCCGCTCCTATTCGCAGTCGATCAAGATGGCGCTCGTCACGGGCCTCATGGCGGCGGGCTGCAAGGTCCACGACATCGGCCTCGCGCTGTCGCCCATGGCCTATTTCGCCCAGTTCGATCTGGACGTGCCCTGCGTCGCGATGGTCACGGCCTCGCACAACGACAACGGCTGGACCGGCGTGAAGATGGGCGCCCAGCGCCCCGTCACCTTCGGTCCCGACGAGATGGGCCGTCTGCGCGACATCGTGCTCGAAGGTCGCTTCGACCTGCAGCCCGGCGGCTCCTACGTCTATGTGCAGGACTTCGCGGAGCGCTATCTCGCCGACCTCACGAACCGCAAGCCCTTCGCCCGGAAGATCCGCGCCGTCGCGGCCTGCGGCAACGGCACCGCGGGCTTCATCGCCCCCCGCATTCTCGAAAAGCTCGGCGTGGACGTGATCCCGCTCGACGTCGAACTCGACTACACCTTCCCCCGCTACAATCCGAACCCCGAAGACATGAAGATGCTTCATGCCATCGCGGACAAGGTGAAGGAGACGGGCGCGGATGTCGGCCTCGGCTTCGACGGCGACGGCGACCGTTGCGGCGTGGTCGACGACGAGGGCAACGAGATCTTCGCCGACAAGATCGGCGTGATGCTCGCGCGCGATCTCTCCAAGCTCCATCCCGGCGCGACCTTCGTCGTCGACGTGAAGTCGACCGGGCTCTTCGCCACCGATCCCGTTCTGATCGCCGCGGGCGTGAAGGCGGATTACTGGAAGACGGGCCATTCCTACATCAAGCGCCGCGTCGCCGACCTGAAGGCGCTCGCGGGCTTCGAGAAATCGGGCCACTTCTTCTTCAACGCGCCCGTCGGCCGCGGCTATGACGACGGCGTCGTCACGGCGATCGCGGTGCTCGACATGCTCGACCGCAATCCGGGAAAGAGCATGGCCGATCTCTATCGCGCGCTCCCCATCACCTACGGTTCGCCGACCATGGCTCCCCACTGTGCGGACGAGGTCAAATACGAGGTCGTCGCGCGGACGGTGAAGGCGATCGAGGGCATGCGCGACCGCGGCGAGACGATCGCGGGTCAGGCGATCCGCGACGTCGTGACGGTCAACGGCGTCCGCGTCACGGTCGAGGACGGAACCTGGGGTTTGGTCCGCGCCTCCTCCAACAAGCCCGAACTGGTCGTGGTCGTGGAAAGTCCCGTCTCTCCCGAGCGGTTGAAGGACATGTTCCGCGCGGTCGACGGGCTTCTCCGCAAGGAGCCGAGCGTCGGCGAATACAATCAGAAGCTCGACGTCTGATCGTTCCGATGGCCGGCATCACCAGAACCTGTCGAGCTCCGAACACGACAAAGGCCGCGCATCGCAACGGCCTCTTAGCTTTTCCCAATGGACGCTTGCGTTGATGCGCGGCGATTGGATGGAGTTTTCGACAGGTTCGGATGTATGTCCCGCGTAAGCGACCTGTAGCGGCTTGACGGTAATTGCCTGTGGCTGCATTGCGGACAGCCGTTCATATCCTGTTGGCGGGTGCGTCGGCGTCAAGCAGATGGCGGCGCCATTTCAGAGATATGGCCGCAAGCAGGACGATGCCGACAAGGCTGTAAACCGTATTTGTCGTTACAAAATCTGTCCGAGAGACAAGGAGGCCCGCGCACATGATGCCAACGGGTAATCCGTAGACGGCAAGAAGCCTGATCCCCATTACGCGGCCGCGGAAAGCATCCTCCGACGATTTCAGCATTAGCACGAACATTGGCCCCATCGAGAGGCTTTGCACGACGCCCGCAATGCAGAGCAGCACGATCCCGGTCGCGAAGGTTGCGGCGAAACCGAAAGCGAGCATCGCCAAATACCAAAACGCCGTGGCTATGATGATCATCCGTCCCGGCGGTACGACGTCGCCACGAGTGCCGAGAAGAACCGAACCCAACAGACCGCCGAAGTTGAAGGCGGCTATAAGCCAGCCTAGGCCGATCTGCGTGACGCCGTAGATGTCTCGGGCAACATGCGGCAGAAGACCGAACGTCGTGGGGTAGGCGGTAAGGTTCACCAACAGTGCGATCAGGAAGGCTGAGAAGAGTACTGGTGACCTTCGGACATAGGTCAGTCCGTCCCAAGTGTCCCGCAACGGCGATACGATAGCCTTGCGTCCGGCTGGATCCGCGGCTCCAAAAGTGAGGAGGGTTCCCGCGAGGTATAGGGCCGTGATTGCCATGTAAGATGCCCCCATCCCGATCACCGTGACGAGAGCGGCACCGAAGATCGCGCCCAGCATTCGTGCGATGTCTTGTGTGGCACGCGACAAGGCGATAGCCGACGTCAACTGAGCTCCCGGCAAGGTCTGCGAGATCAAAGTCATCCGAACCATCGAGTCCGACGGCCGTAGGATGCCCGCGATCCCTGACACTACGATGGCCGCGACCGGGTTCAGCAGACCGGAGAAGGCCAGCCCGACCATGACGATGGAGACGGCTGTGAAGAGGCCCCGCATCAGGCATAGAAGCCGACGGGAGCCCATTCTGTCGGCGACGACGCCGAGCAGCGGGGAAAACAAAGTGCCCGCGAATTGAAGGGCTGCAAATAGCGCCAACATTACTACGGATCCGGACTCGACCAGGATGTACCAACCCAGGATCGGTGCCTCCATCTCCAATGCGCAGCTGATCAAAAGATCTGCAGACCACTGGAAGCGATAGTGGCGAGAGGCAAACGGCTTAAGGGTCGACTTACTCGGCGCAAAGGTGATCATACGCTGAATATTGTTGGTGCTTGGGGCAGGAGGTAGTGACCTGGGCGGTCCCTAGATGTTCATTTAGCGCATAAAGGGACTACAAGCTTGTTATGGACGAAATCGTCCGCTTCATCCTTGACGGCGCAATGGCATAACGCAGTGCCGTTGGGTGGCGATGGCAAATATCCCCTTAAAGGGAAAGAAACAGGTCCTGATACGAATTTGCACAGGTGCAACCTGATGTAATAAAGCTTAATCGTTCCGGAAAATATTCAGCGGGACTCTCCGAATTTATCCGACTACATAGGAATTTAGGCCCTCTTACTGCAAAAGCACATAGCTCCGAATAAATTTTTTGGCCGAGAATGGATCGAAGTGCTGATTGGAGCGGCCGTCACTTATTCGGCCTCATTGCAAAAACGATTTTGTTGTTTGAAATGCTGAAAATGAAGAAAGCTCAGGGAGTAGAGTGATGAACCGTTGGATAGCAGGCGTCTTTGCTTCGATAGTTTCATTCATTCATTGGGGTGTATTAATTTTTCTGATCGTTGTGGCCTTGATCATTTTTGAAAATAAAAATGCCTACTATACAACAATCCTAGGATACAGTTTTACAAAAGAGATGTCATTTATATTTTTGATCGCTTTTTTCATAGGTTACGTATTGGTCATGGGTTTTTGTCGACCATCATTGCAATCAACCAAAACATCGAACGCCTTAACGCTACCTTGGATAGGCTCAAAGAGGGTTAATGCCATAGTGCTGGCAATTGGCCGGACGATCGAAGCGATGGCGGTTCCGCATCCTGAACGTCTTCAATGAGTAACCCGAGAATGTCTTGCGGCGATCCTACGCACTTCGATTTCGGGTCGCGTGTGGCGCGCAAACTCAACGTATTGATCGAGCGGCGCACCCGACACGATTCTAACGTGCGAACTTTGCCTTCCAAGGGAAACCAAGCGTCCAGCCATCGCTACCAATGCCCGGAAAAAGCGTGATCTGCATACGATATTGCAAACATGCACCTTGCGAGCAGATCAACCTGATTTCGGGTCTGTCACAAGCCAGTTTGACGTGATTGTGCCAGTTCGCTCGGCGGTCAAACCTGCCCCGACCAGAAAACAACGGCAATTTTTGACGGCTTGATAGGACGCGCGCTTTTCAAGATTTCCTCCCTCTACCGGGGTGGACGCCCTCATTGTGACCAGAGAATGAGATCGACGCTCGCACTTCCTCCGCCGGGCTGCTGGACATTTCGGTCGGCTTTGCGGACGCGCGGTCACGCGCTGCCTAGCTTGAGGTGGGGCCCCCAGCCTACGCGAAACCTCATCGACCAGAGACCGCTCGCAGACGTTAGCTAAACCTTCGGGAAACACAATTCGGTAGCTTGTTTCAGCCGTGTCCACGGCAGCTTCATGATCTCACGATGGAGAGCCGACAGAGGGAACTCCCCATATGCGTTTGCAATGCTGCGATCATTAGCGTGGCCGGTGATTGCGTTGTGATACTCCGTCGGGATTCCGGCGTGACGGCTGATCGTTTTGAAGCGGTGACGCCAACCATGATTCGGGTGGACGTCCGGGTCAGATATGCCGAGCGACCGCACCCAAACCCCGATGTTTTTTGCTCGGTCAGCAGCAGCCCTGTCCTCACCTTCGGGCCCGAAAATATATCCAGGACGAAGGGCCTCAACCTCATCGATGAAACCGAGTTCAAGCAACTGAGGATGCAGAGGAACATATCGATCCTGCTTGGTCTTCACCGTTCCCGCACGAGGCGTGATGTGCATGTACGGTATGCCGTCCCGTATTCCGATGTCCTGCTTTCGAAGCTGGCATACCTCTCCGATCCGAGCGCCGCTATATGCTGCGAGCCAAGGTCCCCAGCGGCGCAGTCGAGAGATATGCGGCTTTGAACTCGAAATCGGTTCCAGCAACGCAGCGGATAGTATCAGACGAGCTTCATCGTCCGAGAACGACTTCGACCTAGTGCGCCGCACGACTGCTTTCGACAACCGTACTTTTGAGAACGGGTTATCAGGGAGAAGAAGGTTGCTGACGCCAAAATTGTAAAGAGCTCGTGGTCCTCCGATGTAACCGCCGCCTATTGAAGAGCGTGAAAGCGAGCGGGCCATAAGCTCATCTTTCCAACGGATAACATCGTCCCGGGAAACCCTGAGAGCATCTGAGTAGCCGAGAAATGCCTCAAGCTGTTTAACCGCTCTTTTCCATTGCCGAACAGTTGCGGGTGACAGGTGCGGAGAGTCCTTCTTCCAGCGTTCAAACAGGTCAGAGAAGGATATCGGGTTGAACGCTTCGGGTTGGACGTAGCCATGCTCCACGCTTCCGATCCTAGGATCGACAGTTCCTTTGTGGTTCGGGAGATGAAGTGGACGAGCCTTGAGGCGGCCAGTTGTCCTGTAACTTCTGAGTCCACGTTCCGCAGTTTGGATGATTGAAAGGGTTTCGGCGTAATGTCGTGCAATCATAGCTCGGTCGACATCACCGTGGTCGATCGCTGCTTGAAGCAGCATACGCACGGTAAGCCACTCGCCCTGTTGCCCATCAACTAACTTTCGATCCGTCGCGTCGTCCGCCTTGCGTTTCCTTTTTTCTTTGAGGTCTTGGTTGGCGTACGAGGCAAACCCTCGTGCGATCGGTGGCGACCAGCGATGCTGCCGAGCTTTATTGCTGACCGTCTGCCGACAGATACCATACTGCTTGGCAATATCTCTCAGCGGGACGCCGCGCTCATAACTTATGCGCATCTGCCTGAGAACGTCATCGGGTACAGACCTTCCCATCCTCGTCCTCCATCCTTCGCTAGAACGGTTCGGCAAGGAAAATGTTTCATGCTCATCAACGCTTCGGGTTTTTAGCTTCGTTCGTTCCGGCCCAAAGCCGTTGGCTGATTATCGGCAACTTCAACATGCTGTGACCCTCGACTGTCATCGAGCGGCGGTCAGCGTCCTTTGATGAATGCTCTGTTCCCATTCTTGTGAGCGCCCGAGGATGGAGTGTCCGGCCTGTTTTCACGGCGATGGGCTCATTGTGCCGCCGGAGTTCTGTAACCAGATCGGTGGCTTATTGCCGATCGCCCCATGCGGGCAGAGCTCTTTGTAGTATCTGAACCAATCCTCCATCTTTTCCCGCGCATCAACAAACGTCAGGAACCGGTGGGCGTTCAGGCGCTCGCTGCGAACCCGCCGTTGAACGTGTCGATGAACGCGTTGTCCGTCAGCTTGCAACATTAGGGTCGCCGAGGTGGGGAAATGTACCCGAAGCACTCGGCTGATCAGCGGGGGTAAACAACGTTGGTTTCCCGCCCCCGATATGAACCTGCGCGAGACGGGATTATCGATCCGTCCTTAGGGTTGTCTCCCTCTCCACCACCCTCCCGTCGATCGTCCTTTTCCACTGAGAGTTGCGCCCTCCGGGCATGGGCCTCCGTGCCCTCCGTGCCCCGAGATGCCTTGCCCTGATGCGCTCCGTTTTGGCGATGGCCGGAACGTCGCGCGTGGCGGTCTTGCCCGAGTGACAGGGCGAGCAGAGCACCTGAAGGTTGTCGTCGGTATCCGCCCCTCCGAGTGCGAGGGGGACCACGTGATCGACCTCCCAGCGCGTTCCGGGCGTGAGGAGACGG
>JAIXTT010000102.1 GCA_027483795.1 Hyphomicrobiales bacterium | reverse complement strand
TGCTCTGCTATGTCACGCCCAAGGAACATCTGGGCCTGCCCGACCGCGACGATGTGAAGGTGGGCGTGATCACCTATAAGCTTGCCGCCCACGCCGCCGATCTGGCCAAGGGCCATCCGGGCGCCCGCGCCTGGGACGACGCCCTTAGCCGCGCGCGTTTCGAGTTCCGCTGGGTCGACCAGTTCAATCTCGGCCTCGATCCGGATACGGCGCGCGAATATCACGACGAGACGCTTCCGGCGGACGGCGCGAAGGTCGCGCATTTCTGCTCGATGTGCGGGCCGAAATTCTGCTCGATGAAGATCACGCAGGATATCCGCGAGGCGGCCAAGGGCATGGAGGACATGTCCGAGACGTTCCGCAAGACGGGCGGGAACATCTATCTCCCGGTCGATGCGGGCACCTCGAACAAGGCGCTCGACGCGGCGGAGTGATGCGAACTTCGCTGCCTCGATGCCTGCCGGCGGGGCTCTCTCCCTTCTCCCCTTGCGGGAGAAGGGGCAACTCCCGGCGGGCCTGAGCGAAGCGGCCGGCGTCGTCGAACCGTGAGCCGATCGAATCGATCACCGATTCCGGAAGAACCCCATGCCCTCCCGTCGATCCCTGATCGGCGGCGGGATCGCCGCCCTCGCGGCGCCCGCCGTCGCCCGCGCCCAAGGCACGGACGCGCGTCATCCGATCCGCTGGCGGATGGCCACGTCTTGGCCGAAAAATCTCGTCGGGCCGGGCGTTTCCGCCGCGCGGCTCGCACGTCGCTTTCATGCGATGTCGGAGGGGCGGCTCGCGCTCGAGGTCTTCGGGGCGGGCGAGATCGTCCCGGCCTTCGCCGTCTTCGACGCGGTGTCGGCGGGCACGGTGGACATGGGCCACACGGCCTCGTTCTTCGTCGTCGGCAAGATCCCGGCGGCGGCCTTCTTCACCACGGTTCCCTTCGGACTCGATCCGGCCGGGCATCTCTCCTGGCTGGAAGCGGGCGGAGGGCGCGCGTTGTGGCAGGAGCTCTATGCGCCCTTCGACGTCAGGCCCTTCCTCGGCGGCAATACGGGCCCCTCGGTGGCGGGTTGGTTCCGCAAGCCGATCGAGAGTCTCGACGATCTCAAAGGGCTGCGCATCCGCGTGTCCGGGCTCGGGGGCGAACTCTATCGGCGGCTCGGCGCGGTGCCGCAGGCGATCCCGCCCGGCGACGTCTATCCGAGCCTCGAACGGGGCGTGATCGATGCGGTCGAACTGCTCGGGCCGATGAACGATTTCGATACGGGACTGTGGCGGATCGCGCCCGTCTGCATGGTTCCCGGCTTCAACAAGCCCAACGGCGCGTCCGAGACGCTCGTCGGCAGGAAGGCTTGGGAGGCTCTGCCCGCGGATCTCAAGGCGGTGGTCGAGAACGCCTGCGCGGCCGAACACGCGACCGCGCTCGCCGAAAGCGGCGTCGCGCACGGCGAGGCGCTGAAGCGGCTCCTGCAGAACAATGTCCGCTTCGCGGGCGTCCCGAAGGACGTCATGACGCGGGCGCGCAAGGTGGCGGGCGAGTTGATCGAGGAGATCGGCGCGGGTTCCGCCGTCGCGCGGAAGATCGTGGACTCCTATCGTGCGACGCAGATCGCGCTTCGGCCGTGGGACCGCGTCTCCCGCGTACCGGCCGAGGATTGATCAGCGGCGCGCGAGCGCGGCGTCGATCAGGGTCCGGAGCCTGTGTGCGGCCTCCTGCGGATCCGCGGCGGCCGCGACCGCACCGATGACCGCGACGCCTTCGGCGCCCGCCGCGATCACGTCCGAAACGTTGCCTTCGCCGATCCCCGCGATCGCCCCGACGGGCATTCCCGGGCGCAGCGCGCGGATGCGGGAGGACAGCGAAGAGAGGCCCGCAAGGCCGATGGGCCTGTCGGGATTGTCCTTGTGGACGGTGGGAAAGACGCCGCCGCAGAAGGCGTAGTCGACGGGCTCGCCCGCGAGCTTCTCGACATGGGCGGCGTTCTTGATCGTGCGGCCGATGATCGCGCGAGGGCCGAGCTTCGCGCGGGCTTCCGCGGGGCTCATGTCGTCCTGCCCGAGATGCACGCCGTCCGCGCCGACGGCGAGTGCCGTCTCGACGTCGTCGTTGACGAGGAGGGGCACCGACGCGCCGGCGAGGGCGGCGCGGACGGCGCGCAGGGTTTCGCGCTTCTCCGCGGGCGTTCCGGTCTTGTCCCGATATTGGAGGAGGGTCGCTCCGCCGCGGACGGCTTCCGCGGCGATGCCGGGCAGCGCGTCGCGCGCGACCGCGCCGGGATCGAGAAGCACATAAAGGCGGATGTCGACGGGGTTCATGCGAGCTTCGTCTCTCGGGCGAGGGCGTCGGCGTCGAGCGCGTGAAGCGCGTCGAGGAGGTTCGCCGCGAAACCGCCGGGGCCGCGGGAGAGGGCGGCGGCGCGCTCCTGCGCGATGCCGAAGCCCGCGAAGGCTGCGACGGCCGCGAGCACGGGATCGGGCTCTGCGGCGAGCATGGCGGCCGTCAGCGCGGAGAGCGCGCAGCCCATGCCCGTGACGAGCGCGCCGTAAGCATGGCCGTTCGCGATGCGGATGTCCCCGGTCGGGCCGAGGATGCGGTCGACCGCGGCGGTGACGGCGAGAACCGAACCGCTGACCGGGCCGAGCGCGGCGATCTCCGCTTCGTTCCCACGGATCACGGCGATGCGGCGGGCGAGGAGCGCCCGCGCGAAGTCGCGACGCGGCGCGGCCGTATCGATGAAGACGGGATCGAGCACGACGGGCATGCCGCGCGCTTCCGCATGGTCGAGCGCGATGCCGATCGCGCGGCGGCGTTCGGCGTCGAGCGTGCCGAGATTGACGAGAAGCGCGTCGGCCCGGTCGACGAAATCGCCGATCTCGTCGGGGTCGGTCGTCATCGAGGGGATCGCGCCCGCGGCCAGAAGCACGTTCGCGGTGAAGCCCTGCACCACGGTGTTCGTGATGCAATGGACGCGAGGGCGGCGCGCCCGGAGGCGATCCCATGCTTGTCCGAGGGTTTCGGGCGCGATCGCGGCGGTCATCGCGTCACGCTTCGCCGAAGACCCGGCGGAAGATCGTGTCGACGTGTTTCAGATGGTAGCCGAGGTCGAACTTCTCCTCGATCTCCTCGGCGGTCAGCGCTTTCGAGACTTCGGGGTCGGCCTTCAGCAGCGTGAGGAAGTCGCCTTCCCCGCGCCAGACGGGCATCGCGTTGCGCTGGACGAGGCGATAGGCGTCCTCGCGGCTCACGCCCTTCTGCGTCAGCGCGAGCAGCACCCGCTGCGAATGGACGAGACCGCCGAGGCGGTCGAGGTTCTTCTGCATGTTCTCGGGATAGACGAGCAGCTTGTCGATCACGCCCGTGAGGCGCGCCAGCGCGAAATCGAGCGTCACCGTGGCGTCGGGGCCGATCATCCGCTCGACGGAGGAATGGGAGATGTCGCGCTCGTGCCAGAGGGCGACGTTCTCCATGGCGGGAATCGCGAAGGCGCGGACCATGCGGGCGAGGCCGGTGAGGTTCTCGGTGAGCACCGGATTGCGCTTGTGCGGCATGGCCGAGGAGCCCTTCTGGCCCTCGGAGAAATACTCCTCCGCTTCCAGCACTTCGGTGCGCTGCATGTGGCGGATTTCGACGGCGAGCCGCTCGATCGAGGAGGCGACGACGCCGAGCGTCGCGAAATACATCGCGTGGCGGTCGCGCGGGATGACCTGCGTCGAGACGGGTTCGGCCTTCAGACCCAGCGCCTGCGCGACATGTTCTTCGACGCGCGGGTCGATATTGGCGAAGGTGCCGACCGCGCCCGAAATCGCGCAGGTGGCGATCTCCTCCCGTGCCGCGACGAGGCGGGCGCGGCAGCGGTCGAACTCCGCATAGGCCAAGGCGAGCTTGAGGCCGAAGGTGACGGGCTCGGCATGGATGCCGTGCGAGCGGCCGATGGTCGGCGTCATCTTGTATTCGAAGGCGCGGCGCTTCAGCGCGGCGAGCAACGCGTCCATGTCCTTCAGGAGGAGGTCGGTCGCGCGGACGAGCTGGACGTTGAAGCAGGTGTCGAGCACGTCCGACGAGGTCATGCCCTGATGGACGAAGCGGGAGTCCGGACCGACGAATTCCGCGAGATGCGTGAGGAAGGCGATGACGTCGTGCTTCACTTCGCGCTCGATGGCGTCGATCCGCTCCACGTCGAACTTCGCCGCGCCGCCCTTTTCCCAGATGGTCTTCGCCGCGTCCTTCGGGATCACGCCGAGATCGGCCAGCGCGTCGCAGGCATGGGCCTCGATCTCGAACCAGATGCGGAACTTGGTCTCCGGGGACCAGATCGCGACCATTTCGGGGCGGCTGTAGCGCGGGATCATCGGCGAGTCCTCTCGAATGCTGTCCGGGCGGGTAGCATGGGGTGCGGGGAGGGGCAATCCGCGGCGCGAGCGGCTCCCCCCGCCATTGACGCGCGGAAGGCCCGCACCTAGCTTGCCCTCAGGCGCAGCCGTGGGGCCCGGCGCCGATCCGATGCTCCGGCGGGAGCTCTCTTTCACCGCTCCTGCGGGTCCGTCATGCCTTCCGCCGACATTCTTCTGCCCGTGCTGCTGTTTCTCGGCGCGACGCTCTACACGAGCGTCGGCCATGCGGGCGCTTCCGCCTATCTCGCCGCCATGGCGCTGTTCGGGATCGCGCCCGAGGTGATGCGGCCGACGGCCTTGGTCCTGAACGTCATCGTCGCGAGCCTGTCGGTGTTCCGCTTCGCGCGGGCGGGGCTGATCGACGTGCGGCTGTTCCTCTGCCTGATCCTCGGCTCGGCGCCGCTGGCCTTTCTCGGCGGCGGGATCACGCTGCCCGGCCATTGGTATCGGCCGCTCGTCGGACTGGTTCTGCTCGCGGCGGCGGTCCGGCTGCTTTGGTCCGGCACGCCGAAGATCGCCGCTCCCGGTGAGGCGAAGCGCCCTCCGGTGCCCGCGGCGGCGGCGACGGGGGCGGCCGTCGGCTTCCTTTCCGGCCTGACCGGGACCGGAGGCGGGATCTTCCTCTCGCCCGTCATGATCTTCGGCCGCTGGGTCGACGTGCGGATGGCGTCGGGTACGGCGGTGAGCTTCATCCTCGTCAATTCGACGATGGCGCTGCTCGGCAATCTCAAGGCCGTGGGATCGCTGCCCTCGGAACTGCCGATCTATGCGGGGGCGGTGATCGCGGGCGCCTTGGTCGGAACGGGGCTCGGCATCAGAACCTTCGCCACGCCGATGATCCTGAAGGCGTTGGGGATCGTGCTTCTGGTCGCGGCGGGCAAGCTGCTCCTCTCGTGACGGGGTTCCCCGGTTGAACCGGACGGGGCCCGGGGATAGCTTGCGCGCCATGACCGAAACCCGTCTCGCCCATCACGATTCCTATCCCGACGACCTGATCCGCACGATCCTGCGGTCGACGAAGAGCATCGCCCTCGTCGGCGCTTCGTCCGATCCGGCGAGACCGAGCTGGATCGTGCTGAAATATCTCAAGGAACGCGGCTACAAGATGTTCGCGGTGAACCCGAAGCTGGCGGGCGGGACGATCGTGGACGTGCCCGTCTTCGCGAAGCTCGCGGACCTGCCCGAACCCGTCGACATGGTCGAGATCTTCCGCAATTCCGAAGCCGCGGGACCGATCACCGACGAAGCCTTGGCGCTGCCTTGGGAGCCCAAGACGCTCTGGATGCAGCTTTCCGTCCGCAACGACGCCGCCGCGGCGCGCGCCGAGGCGAAGGGCATCCGCGTCATCATGAACCGCTGCCCGAAGATCGAATACGGCCGGCTCTCCGGCGAGATCGGCTGGCAGGGGATCAATTCGCGCATCCTGTCGTCGAAGAAGCCCGTGCTGTCGACCAAGGGCGTGCAGAAATTCACGATCGCGCCGCGCGGCCCGCGGGGGGATTGAGCCCGACGCCGGGTGTTGACTGAAGAACGTTACGTTCGTTAAAAAGAACAAAGCCGTTTCATGCAGCCTCTGCGGCTCGCAGACCCGAGGAACCGATCATGACCGAACAGAACCCCGGTTTCGCCACGCTCGCCGTCCATGCGGGCGCGGCTCCCGACGCGGCGACGGGCGCGCGCGCCACGCCGATCTATCAGACGACGAGCTTCGTGTTCGACGACGTCGACCATGCCGCGTCGCTGTTCGGGCTTCAGGCCTTCGGCAACATCTACACGCGCATCGGCAACCCGACCTGCGCGGTGCTGGAAGAGCGCGTCGCGGCGCTCGAAGGCGGCACGGCGGCGCTGGCGGTGGCCTCCGGCCATGCGGCGCAGTTCCTCGTGTTCCACACGATCATGCAGCCCGGCGACGAGTTCGTCGCCTCGCGGCGGCTCTACGGCGGCTCGATCAACCAGTTCAACCACGCCTTCAAGAATTATGATTGGCGCGTGGTGTGGGCGGACGCGGACGATCTCGCCTCCTTCGAGAAGGCGATCACGCCGAAGACCAAGGCCGTGTTCATCGAGTCGATCGCCAATCCCGGCGGCGTGATCATGGACATCGCGGGCATCGCGGAGATCGCGCATCGCCACGGCGTGCCGCTGATCGTCGACAACACCATGGCGAGCCCCTATCTCGTGCGCCCCTTCGAGCACGGCGCGGACATCGTGGTGCATTCGGCGACGAAGTTCCTCGGCGGCCACGGCAATTCGATCGGCGGCGTGATCGTCGACGGCGGCCGCTTCGATTGGATGAAGTCGGGCAAATATCCGATGCTCTCGCAGCCCCGCCCGGAATACGGCGGCATGGTGCTGGGCGAGACCTTCGGCGATTTCGGCTTCGCCATCGCCGCGCGCGTGCTCGGCCTGCGCGATCTCGGCCCGGCGCTGTCGCCCTTCAACGCCTTCATGATCCTGAACGGCATCGAGACGCTGCCGCTGCGCATGCAGAAGCATTCGGACAATGCGCTCGCGGTCGCCAAGCACCTGCAGCAGCATCCGCAGGTGGCCTGGGTGAGCTATCCCGGCCTGCCGGGCGACAAGTATCACGAGCTCGCCAAGCGCTACACGCCGAAGGGCGCGGGCGCGGTGTTCACCTTCGGGCTCAAGGGCGGCTACGAGGCGGGCGTGAAGTTCGTGTCCAATCTCAAGCTGCTCTCGCATCTCGCCAATATCGGCGACACGCGCTCGCTGGTGATCCACCCGGCTTCGACGACGCATCGCCAGCTCACCGACGAGCAGAAGCGCGCGGCCGGCGCGGGGCCGGAAGTCGTGCGGCTCTCGATCGGCATCGAGGATGCGGCCGACGTGATCGCCGACATCGACGAGGCGCTCGGAAGCATCTGAGGGGCTGCGTTCACGCAAGACGTGGATGCCCGCATGCGCGGGCATGACGGGGTGGCAGCGCAGCGGTGAGCGCTCTCAGCCGCGTGCAGCTTCGCCGGCGGCGCGGATCGCGGCGATGTTGCGGGCGTAGCCTTCTTCCGTCCCGGCCTTGAAGACGGCGGAACCCGCGACGAGGACGTCCGCGCCGGCGGCGGTCACGATCGGCGCGGTCTCGGGCGTGATGCCGCCGTCGATCTCGATGCGGATCGGGCGGTCGCCGACGAGCGCCTTGACGGCGCGCACCTTGGTCGCGACTTCCGGGATGAAGGCCTGGCCGCCGAAGCCGGGATTGACCGTCATCAGCAGGACGAGATCCACCCGGTCGAGCACGGGCTCGATGACGGAGACGGGCGTGCCGGGATTGATGACGACGCCCGCCTGCTTGCCCAGCGCGCGGATCGCCTGCAGCGAGCGATGGAGATGCGGCCCGGCCTCGGCATGGATCGAGATGAGATCCGCGCCCGCATCGGCGAAGGCGGCGAGATAGGGATCGACGGGCGCGATCATCAGATGCACGTCGAAGAACTTCTTGGTGTGCCTGCGCATCGCGCGGATCACGTCCGGCCCGAAACTGATGTTGGGGACGAAATGCCCGTCCATCACGTCGAGATGGATCCAATCCGCGCCCGCCCGGTCGACCGCGGCGACGTCCTCGCCGAGTTTGGCGAAGTCGGCGGCAAGCATGGAGGGAGCGACGAGGAGAGGCTTTTGCATGGTTCCGCGCGTAGCACCCGGCGCGGCGGCTTGCAACGGCCGGCCCGTCAGCGCGCCTTCAGGATCATCGCTGCCAAGGGAGCGACGGCCACGGGCGCGATGTAGATCGGGAACTGCAGCAGCGAGAAGAACAGATAGGTCTCGCGCGGACAGGCCGCGCCCATGGCGGCGACGAGCAGGCCCGTATTGCGCATGCCCGAGCCGAGCGACAGCACCAGCGCTTCGGCCTTGCCGAAAGGGGTCAGGATCAGGAAGGACAGCGCCACTCCGACGACCGAAATCGCGGTCGCGACCGCGAGGAGGAAGGCCGTCCGGCCCGGAGCCGACAGCGCGTGATCGATGACGCCGTCCATCGCCGCGACCGCGAAGACGAAGTAGATGACCACGTTGACCCCGTCGAGCTCGTGCCGGACCCGCGCGAGGCGCTCCGCACCGGCGAAACGACGCAACAGAAAGGCTCCCGCTCCGGCGCCGGCGAGGAGCAAGGCGAGCCGCATCCCCAATACCGTCGGATCGATCGGCACGGCGGCATGGGCCAGAACCGAGGCGATGGAAGGCGCGAGGAAGGGCGTCAGCAGAAGGGTAAGGACGATCACGATCAGGCCGAGGCTGTTGTCGAGCCCCAGCAGCGCGGCATAGGTCGGAAAGCCCATCAGCGGCGGTGCGGCCCCGATCAGCGCGATGCCGAGCAGAAGCTCGGGCGAGATCGATTCGCGCCCGATCGCGAGGATGAGCCCCGCGACGAGCAGCGGCGGGCCGACGGTCAGCCAAGCGAAAGCCGCGAAGATCCGCCGCGGCCGCGCCAGCGCCCGGCGCAGTCCGGAGAAATCGGCGCGGGCGAAGGTCAACATCACGAAGCAGAAGATCGAGACGGGCAGAAGCGGACGGAACGCTTCCGCCAGTTGCGGCAAGGCGAGCCCGACGAAGAGCGACAGGGCGAAGCCCTTCTTGCCGTGACGCCCCATGAAGGCGAGGGCATGGACGACGGGGGCCGCAAGCGGCATGATTCGGTCCGTATCGTTCGGAGTTTTCGTCGGAAACCGGATTTTGCGGGATGACCGACCGGCGGGCGGACCGTAGTCTGAGCATCCGGTCGTTGCAATGCAGGGGAGCCCTACCGTGAATGCGGACGTGATCGTACTCGGCGCGGGCATCGTCGGCCTCGGATGCGCGTTGCAGATCCAGTCCAAGGGCAAATCGGTGCTGCTGGTCGACCGCGCGGAGCCCGGCGCGGCGACGAGTTTCGGCAATGCCGGGATCATCGAGCGCGCCTCGATCTATCCCTACGCCTTCCCGCGCAAGCTGAGCGACCTCGTCCGCTACGGGATGAACCGCGAGACCGACGCCTATTACCATGCGAGCGCGCTGCCGACGGCCGCGCCCTGGTTGGCGCGCTACTACGCCGCGAGCACCCTCGAAGGGCATGAGCGCGCCGCACGCTCGGCGCTGCCGCTCATCGAGAATTCGCTGTCGGAGCATGAACCGCTGATCGCGGCCGCGGGCGCAGGGCATCTCGTGCGCCGCTCGGGCTGGATCAAGGCCTATCGCGACCCTGCGGGCCTCGACCGCGCGGTGGCGGACGTCGCCAAGCTCGCGCCTTACGGGCTCGACATCGACATCCTCGACCCGAAAGCGCTCGCGCGGTCGGAGCCGCATCTCTCCCGCGGCCTCGCGGGCGCGATCCATTACAAGGATCCGGCGAGCATCACCGATCCGCAGGAATTGTCCTCCGCCTATCGCCGGCTGTTCGAAATGCGGGGCGGGCGTTTCCTGAAGGGCGACGCCGCGACGCTGCGCGAGACGGGCGCGGGACGCGCCGTGACGACGGAGGCGGGGGAGGCGAGCGCCCGGGACGTCGTGATCGCGCTCGGCCCCTGGGGTGCGGAATTCGCGGCCTCGCTCGGCTATCGCCTGCCGATGGGCGTGAAGCGCGGCTATCACGCGCATTACAAGCCCGCGGGCGACGCCGTCCTGCATCACACGGTCTATGACGCGGACGTGAAATATGTGCTGGCGCCGATGCGAAAGGGCATCCGCCTGACGACCGGAGCCGAATTCGCCGTGCGCGACGCGAAGCCGACGCCCGTACAACTCACGCGCATCGAGCCCAAGGCGCGCGCCTTCTTCCCGATCGGCGAGCGCATCGAGAAGGAGCCGTGGCTCGGCTCGCGGCCCTGCACGCCGGACATGGTGCCGCTGATCGGCCCCGCGCCGCGACACGAGGGCCTGTGGTTCGCCTTCGGCCATGCGCATCACGGCCTGACGCTGTCGGCGGTGACGGGGCGGCTGCTCGCGGAGATGATCGCGGGCGAGGAGACCTTCTGCGATCCGACGCCCTATCGGGTCGATCGGTTCTGAGCGGCCCTTACCGGAGGCCGCCGAAACGCGTCTTCCAATCCGGCAAAGCGCCCGGGAAGGGCAGGGCGGTCGCTTCGAAGACGCCGCGGGCGACGGCGCGGGCGAGGACGTCCGCGGCCGCGCTCGCGATCTCCGCGAGAGCGAAGGGATCGACGGGTCCCGGCTTGCGGCCCGTCGCCGCCGCGAAGACGACGTCGCCGTCGAGCGGGCTATGCGCCGGGCGGATCGCGCGGGCGAGACCGTCATGGGCGGCGAGCGCCGTGCGGCGGCATTGCGCCTTGGTCAAGGTCGCGTCGGTGGCGACGACGGCGATCACGGTGTTGCCGCCGGGCCCGCCCTTGAGGCGGAGATCGAGGGCTTCGGGCGGGATGCTTGCGGGCAGGCCGAGCCCGCCGAATTCCCGCTCGCGCTCATAAGGCGCGGCCCAGAAATGCGGGCCGTCGCCGACCGTGACCGTGCCGACCGCATTGACCGCGACGAGCGCGCCGACGGTGAAGCCCCGCGGCGTGACGACGCTCGCGGTCCCCAAGCCGCCCTTCAGGCCGGCGGTGGTCGCGCCGCAGCCCGCGCCCGCGGTGCCGAGCGCGACGTCGCGGGACGCGGCGTCGAAGGCCTTGCGTCCGAGATCGAAATAGGGCGGGCGGTCCCCCCAAGCCTTGTCGCCGCCGTTCAGGAGATCGAAGAGGATCGCCTGCGGCACGATGGGAACGCGGACCGGGCCGACGGCGAAGCCGCGCCCGGCCGCCGCGAGACCGGCCATGACGCCGCCGGCCGCATCGAGCCCGAAGGCCGAACCGCCGGAGAGGACGAAGGCGTCCACGCGTTCGACGGTCATTTCCGGATCGAGCAAAGCGGTGTCGCGCGTGCCCGGCGCGCCGCCGAGGATGGCGGCGGAGGCGGTCGCGGGTTCCTCGAACAGGACGACGCTCACGCCCGAGGCGAGTCGTTCGTCCTCGGAGCGGCCCACGAGGACGCCGGACACGTCGGTGATCGAATTGCGGATCATGAGCCCGATCCTGCGCGAGGCGGGGGCCGGGCCGCAAGTGCGACCCGCGGGCGACTTGGCCGCGGGCCGCGCGGAGGCTAAGACGGGGCATGTCCGACGTGACCTTTCCCGCCGCCGTTTTCGCCGGCCTGCTCAGCTTTCTGAGCCCCTGCGTGCTGCCTCTCGTGCCGCCCTATCTCACTTGGCTCGCGGGCACGACCGCGGAGGATCTGGGCGTCGAGAGCGAGAAGCGCGCGCGGCGCGACGTGATGCTCGCGGCGGCCTTCTTCGTGCTGGGTTTCGGGACGGTCTTCGTCCTGCTCGGGGCGACGGCCTCGGTGCTGGGCCACGTCATCCGCCAGAACCTCGAAATCCTGTCGACGATCGCGGGGCTCGCGATCATCGCGATGGGGCTCCATTTCCTCGGCGTCTATCGGCTGGCGTTCCTCTACAGGGAGGCGCGGCTGACGCTGGAAAAGCCCGTCGGCCTCTGGGGCGCCTATGTCATGGGGCTCGCCTTCGCCTTCGGCTGGACGCCCTGCATCGGCCCCGTTCTCGCGGCGATCCTCGCGGTGGCGGGGACGGAGGACACGGTCGCGCGCGGCGCGGGGCTGCTCGCCGCCTATTCGATCGGTCTCGGCATCCCGTTCCTGCTCGCGGCCTTCGCGCTCGAACGGTTCACGGGGCTGATGAAGCGGTTCCGCAGCCGCATGGTGCTGGTCGAGAAGACCACGGGCGCGCTGCTCGTCCTGACGGGGGTCGCCTTCCTGACGGGCACGATCACGGACGCGTCGTTCTGGCTTCTCGAGACTTTTCCGGCGCTTTCGCGTCTCGGATGACGCGAATGCGCGTCGCCGGCGGGTGGCGTCGCGCTTCGAAAGCGCTAATCTCGACCGACAAGAGAGCGGAGAAACGCCATGGCGATGACGATGAACGGGGAAGCCGTGCTTCCCGCACCGCGGGAGACGGTCTGGGCGAAGCTCAACGACCCCGAAGTGCTGAAGGCCTGCATTCCCGGATGTCAGTCGCTGGACATGGCGAGCCCGACGGAATTCGCGGCGGTGGCCAAGGTGAAGGTCGGCCCGGTGAGCGCCACCTTCAAGGGCCGCGTGCAACTCCTCGATCTCGATCCGCCGAACGGCTACCGCATCCAGGGCGAGGGCGAGGGCGGCGTCGCGGGCTTCGCCAAGGGCGGCGCGAAGGTGCGACTCGAAGACGTGCCCGAGGGCACGAAGCTCGTCTACGACGTCGAGGCGCAGATCGGCGGCAAGCTGGCGCAGCTCGGCGGTCGCCTGATCAACGGCGTCGCCAAGAAGATGGCCGACGAGTTCTTCGGCAACTTCGCCAAGGCGGTGAATCCGGAGAACGCCGGCGTCTGACGACAGGTCATCCGATGAACGCCGCCTTGACCGCTTTTTCCGCCCGTTTCACACTCGAATTCGCCGGGCGCTCCGCACGGGCTCTTCCGGCCACGACAAAACCCCGACGTCGGATCGCGGGTCCCTGAAGGAGGAGAGGAATGACCACCGTCACCATGACGGTCAACGGCAAGTCCGTGACCGCGAACGTCGATCCCCGGACGCTGCTGGCGCAGTTCGTCCGCGAGCATCTCCGCCTGACCGGAACCCATGTGGGCTGCGACACGAGCCAGTGCGGCGCCTGCGTCGTCCATGTCGACGGGCGCGCCGTGAAGAGCTGCACGACCCTCGCCGTCTCCTGCGACGGCGCGGCCGTGACGACCATCGAGGGGCTGGCGAACGGCGCCGAGCTTCACCCGATGCAGGCCGCGTTCCGCGAGCATCACGGGCTTCAATGCGGTTTCTGCACGCCGGGCATGATCATGGCCGCGGTCGACATCGTGAACCGCAAGGGACACGTCCTCGACGAGCATACGATCCGCGAGGAGCTCGAGGGCAATATCTGCCGCTGCACGGGCTATCACAACATCGTCAAGGCGGTCGAAGCCGGCGCGCGGGCGATGGCCCCCGGAGCCGCGGCGATCGCGGCGGAATGAGCCCGCGATCCTGAACCGGACGAGGAACGAGACAACGTTCCCTTCCGCGGATCGCGAACGTCACGGAACATCCGAGGAAACCCCATGAGCAACACCGGCATCGGAGCGCCCGTCAGGCGCAAGGAAGATTTCAGGTTCATCACGGGCCAGGGCCGCTACACCGACGACATCGAGCGTCCCGGCCAGACCCATGCGTATTTTCTCCGCTCTCCCCACGCCCATGCGACCATCAAGAAGCTCGACGTCTCCGCCGCGCTCGCGACGCCCGGCGTCGTCGGCGTTCTGACGGGCGACGACCTCGCCAAGGACGGCGTCGGCGGTCTCATCTGCGGCTGGATGATCCATTCCAAGGACGGCTCGCCCATGAAGGCGGGCGCGCATCCGGCGCTGGCGCAGGGCAAGGTCCGCTATGTGGGAGACCACGTCGCCGTCGTCATCGCCGAGACCCTCGCGATCGCCAAGGATGCGGCCGAGAAGATCGCGGTGGATTACGAGACCCTCGCGCCCGTCGTCGACATGAACGCCGCGACCGGAAAGGGAGCGGCGGTGATCCACGACGTCGCGCCCGACAACCGCGTCTATGACTGGCATCTCGGCGACAAGACGGCGACGGACGCGGCCTTCGCCAAGGCGAAGCACGTCACCAAGCTCGACCTCGTCAACAACCGCCTCGTCCCTAATCCGATGGAGACGCGCGCTGCGATCGGCGAATACGACGCGGGCAACGACGCCTTCACGCTCTACACCACGAGCCAGAACCCGCATGTGGCGCGGCTCGTGCTCTCCGCCTTCATCGGCATCGCGCCGGAGCACAAGCTCCGCGTGATCGCGCCCGACGTCGGCGGCGGCTTCGGCTCCAAGATCTTCATCTATGCGGAAGAGACGGTCTGCGTCTGGGCCGCGAAGAAGGTCGGACGTCCGGTGAAGTGGACCTCGGACCGCACCGAGGCCTTCCTCTCCGACGCGCATGGCCGCGACCACCTCACCCATGCCGAACTCGCCCTCGACGACAAGGGCAAGATGCTGGCGATGCGGGTGCATACCAAGGCCAATCTCGGGGCCTATCTCTCCACCTTCTCGAGCTGCGTGCCGACCTATCTCTACGCGCCGCTGCTCTCGGGCCAATACGACATCCCGGCCATCTATTGCGAGGTGGAGGGGATCTACACCAACACCGCGCCGGTCGACGCCTATCGCGGCGCGGGCCGTCCCGAGGCGACCTTCGTGGTCGAGCGTCTCGTCGAGGTCGCTGCGCGCGAGATCGGGCAGGATCCCGCGGCCTTCCGGCGGAAGAATTTCATCCGCAAGTTCCCGCATCAGACGCCCGTGATCATGGCCTATGACGTCGGCGACTACGCCGCTTCGCTCGACAAGGCTTTGGACCTGATCGACTACAAGGGCCTCGGCCGCCGCAAGCGCGACAGCGCCCGGAAGGGCAAGCTCCGCGGCCTCGGCTTCTCGGCCTATATCGAGGCCTGCGGCATCGCGCCGTCGGCGGCCGTGGGCTCGCTCGGTGCCGGCGTCGGGCTGTGGGAATCGGCGGAAGTGCGCGGGAACCCGGTCGGCACGGTGGAAGTGCTGACGGGCTCGCACAGCCACGGTCAGGGTCATGAGACGACCTTCGCACAGCTCGTCTCCGACCGGCTCGGCATCTCGATCGATCAGGTCGCGATCGTCCACGGCGACACCGACAAGGTGCAGTTCGGCATGGGCACCTACGGCTCGCGCTCCGGCGCGGTCGGCATGTCCGCCATCGCCAAGGCGCTCGACAAGGTGATCGCCAAGGGCAAGAAGGTCGCCGCCTATGCGCTCGAAGCCTCGGAAGGGGACATCGAGTTCAAGGACGGCCGCTTCTCCGTGGCGGGCACCGACAAGTCGCTCGCCTTCGGCGAGGTCGCGCTGCAGGCCTATATCGCCCACAAATTCTCCGGTCAGGAGCTGGAGCCGGGGCTGAAGGAGGGGGCGTTCTACGACCCGACCAACTTCACCTTCCCCTCGGGCGTGCATGTCTGCGAGGTCGAGATCGACCCCGAGACGGGCGTGACGAAGATCGACCGCTGGGTCGCCGTCGACGATTTCGGCGTGGTCATCAATCCGATGATCGTCGAGGGACAGGTCCATGGCGGCATCGCGCAGGGCGTCGGCCAGGCGCTGCTCGAAGGCGCGCATTACGATGCGTCGGGCCAGCTCGTGACCGCGAGCTACATGGACTACTGCATGCCGCGCGCCGACGACCTGCCGAGCTTCCGCGTCGACCACACGACGACGCCGTGCCCCTCGAACCCGCTCGGGATCAAGGGTTGCGGCGAGGCGGGCGCGATCGCCGCGCCTCCCGCCGTCATCAACGCCATCACCGACGCCCTCGGCCATGAGGACGTCGCCATGCCCGCGACCCCGCAAGCGGTCTGGCGCGCCGCACAAAAGGCGGCGCGTCTCGCCGCGGCCGAATAAGAAGGAGAACGGAAGCCATGTACGCTTTCACCTATCAGCGCGCGAAGACGGTGCGTCAGGCCGCGGGACTTCTGGCGAAGAACGCCGATGCGAAACTGCTCGCGGGCGGGCAGACGCTTCTGCCCACCATGAAGCAGAGGCTCGCTTCGCCCTCCGCCGTCATCGATCTCGGCAAGGTCGAGGGTCTTGCGGGCATCGAACGCAAGGGCCGGACGGTGGTCATCGGCGCGATGACCAAGCATTCCGACGTCGCGACCTCCGCGATCGTGCGGGAAGCGATCCCGGCGCTCGCCGCGCTCGCCGACGGCATCGGCGATCCGGCGGTGCGCAACCGCGGCACGATCGGCGGCTCCGTCGCCAACAACGACCCGTCGGCGGATTACCCCGCCGCCTGCCTCGCGCTCGGGGCGACCATCGTCACCAACAAGCGCAAGATCCCGGCGGACGCGTTCTTCCAGGGCATGTTCGCCACGGCGCTCGATGAAGGCGAGATCATCGTGAAGATCGCCTTCCCGGCGGCGTCGAAGGCGTCCTATGCGAAGTTCCCGAACCCGGCCTCGCGCTATGCGATGGTCGGCGTCTTCGTCGCCAAGCGCGGCTCCGACGTGCGCGTCGCCGTGACGGGCGCGAGCTCGGACGGCGTGTTCCGCTGGTCGGCGGCGGAGGAGGCGCTGCGCGCGCGCTTCAATCCGAAGTCGCTCGAAGGCGTTTCGGCCAAGGCCGACGGCATGATCGCGGACATCCACGGCTCGGCGGAGTATCGCGCCCATCTCGTGGGCGTGATGACGAAGCGGGCCGTGACGGCCGCGCTCGGCAAGTAAGCCGACCGACCTCCTCGTTTCCGTCCCGGGCGCGTTTCGCGTGCCCGGGACGTTGCGTTTCCGGAGACGCCATGACGCTTCCCGCATCGATCGACGACACCGTGAAGCTGCTTTCGAGCGGCGGCTACGTGGCCGACCGCGCGCTTTCGACGGTCGTCTTTCTCGCTCTTCGCATGGGCCGCCCGCTGTTGCTCGAAGGCGAGGCGGGCGTCGGCAAGACCGAGATCGCCAAGGTGCTGGCGAAGACGCTCGGGCGGAAGCTCATCAGGCTCCAATGCTATGAGGGGCTCGACGTCTCTTCCGCCGTCTACGAGTGGAACTATGCCGCGCAGATGATGGCGATCCGCCTCGCGGAGGCGGAGGGCGCGGTCGACCGGACCCGGCTTGAACATGACGTCTTTTCCGAGCGCTATCTCGTGAAGCGTCCGCTTCTGCAGGCGCTCGAACCCGATACGGCCGGCGCGCCGATCCTGCTGATCGACGAACTCGACCGCACGGACGAAGCCTTCGAGGCGTTCCTGCTGGAAGTGCTGTCGGACGCGCAGGTGACGATTCCCGAACTCGGAACGATCAAGGCGCAGGAGCCGCCGATCGTGATCGTCACGTCGAACCGCACGCGCGAGATCCATGACGCGCTCAAGCGCCGCTGCCTCTATCACTGGGTCGACTACCCGGATGCCGAGCGCGAACTCGCGATCCTGCGCGCCAAGGCCCCGGACGCGCCCGCGAAGCTCTCCGCGGAGATCGTCGCCTTCGTGCAGGCGATCCGGAAGGAGGAGCTGTTCAAGGCGCCCGGCGTCGCCGAGACGCTCGATTGGGCCTCGGCGCTCGTCGAGTTGGATGCGGTGGCGCTCGACCCGGCGGTGGTGTCGGACACGCTGGGCGTTCTGCTCAAATACCAGGACGACATCCAGAAGATGCAGGGCGCGCCGGCCAAGAAGATCCTGGACGAGATCCGGGCGGGCTGACGCGCCGTTCCGGCCCGAGGAGGACGTGATGACCGACGAGAAGGCCGCGATCGAAGCGGTGGTGAAGACCTATCTCGACGGGCTCTACGAGGGCGACGCCGAGAAATTGGCGTCCGCCTTTCATCCGACGAGCGCGTTGACGAGCGAGGACGGCGCGGGCGTGAAGATCGTGCCGCGCGACGCGTGGCTCGATCTGGTGCGGAACAGGCCCTCGCCTAAATCGCAGAACCTTTCCCGGCACGACGAGATCCTGCAGATCGACCTTGCGGGGCCGACGACCGCCTTCGTGAAGCTGAAATGCGCGATCCCGCCGCGGTTCTTCACCGACTATCTGTCGCTCCTGAAGATCGACGGGCGGTGGCAGGTGGCGCAGAAGGTCTTCGCGGTCGAGGTGCGGGGGTGAGCATCGTCCTCCGTCATCGCGAGGAACGAAGCGACGCGGTGATCCATCGCGGGCCATGGATGCGAAACCTCGATCGCAGGGCGGATTGCTGCGCTTTCGCTCGCAATGACGGGTGCGGCGTGACCCCATGACCGATCCCGGCCGTCTTCCCGAGAACATCGCCTATTTCGCTCGCGCGCTTCGCGACGCCGGATTGCCCGTGGGCCCGGGCTCCGTGCTCGATGCGCTTGCGGCGGTGGAGGCCGCGCGGGTCGGGAACAAGGCCGACTTCTACTGGACGCTTCATGCCGTCTTCGTGAAGAAGCACGAGCATCACGAGATCTTCGATCAGGCCTTCCGCATCTTCTGGCGTCGACGCGCCTTCATGGACAAGCTGATCGCCACGCTCTCCCCGAAATCGCCGTCCTCGCCCGATCCCGATGCGAAGAAGCCGGACGCCGGGGCGCTGCGCGTCGCGCAGTCGCTGTTCAAGACGGGCAAGGAGCCCGAGCCCCCGAAGGAGGAGAAGGTCGAGATTTCCGCGCGGCTCACCGTTTCGGAGCGGGAGATCCTGCGCGGCAAGGACTTCGCCCAGATGACCGCAGACGAGATCGCCAAGGCGCGGGCGCTCGTCGCGCGCATGGCGATGCCGGACGACCGCATTCCGACGCGGCGCTTCACGGCGTCCCCGCTCGGCAGCCGCATCGATCCGCGCCGGACGTTTCGGAATTCGATGCGCGGCGGCGGCGGGTTGATCGACCTCGCCCGACGGGAGCCCGCGTTGAAGCATCCGCCGGTGGTCGCGCTTTGCGACATATCGGGCTCCATGGCGGAGTACACGCGCCTGTTCCTGCACTTTCTCCACGCGCTTACGGACTCGCGCCGCCGCGTTCACACCTTCCTGTTCGGGACGCGGCTCAACAATGTGACGCGGGCGCTGAAGAGCCGTGACCCGGACGAGGCGCTCGCGCGCTGCTCGCGGCAGGTGCAGGACTGGTCGGGAGGCACGCGGATCTCCACATGTCTGCACGAGTTCAATCTGCATTGGTCCCGTCGCGTGCTGGGGCAGGGCGCGGTGGTGCTGCTGTTCACGGACGGTCTCGAACGGGACGGCGCGGAGGATCTGGCGGGCGAGGCCGACAGGCTGCATCGCTCCTGCCGGAAACTGGTCTGGCTCAATCCGCTGCTGCGTTTCGACGGGTTCGAGCCGCGTGCGGCGGGGATCAGGGCTCTGCTGCCGCATGTGGACGAATTCCGCCCGATCCATAATCTCTCCTCCATGGAGACGCTGGTGCGGGCGCTTTCGAAGGAACGCTCGGCGGAGACCGATCCCCGCCGTCTTCTGCGCCGCGTCGCCTGAACGAAGACGATAACGGGAGGTCTTGCGATGCTTTCGACCGACGAAGACATCCTCATCAATGCCGAGACCTGGCGTCGCGCGGGCAAGGGCGTCGCGGTGGCGACCGTGGTCGAGACCTGGGGCTCGGCCCCGCGGCCCGTGGGAAGCCGTCTCGTCATCGACGAGGACGGCAATTTTCTGGGTTCCGTCTCGGGCGGCTGCGTCGAAGGCGCGGTGGTGACCGAGGC
>JAIXTT010000086.1 GCA_027483795.1 Hyphomicrobiales bacterium | reverse complement strand
GGGCGGCGAGGAGCCGGGTCGCTTCAAGCCGATGGCGAACGGCGACTCCATGCGCTCGGCCATCAAGCAGGTCGCGTCGGGCCGGTTCGGGGTCACGGCCGAGTATCTCGTCAACGCCGACGACATCCAGATCAAGATGACCCAGGGCGCCAAGCCCGGCGAGGGCGGCCAGTTGCCCGGGCACAAGGTCGACAAGAACATCGCCAAGGTCCGGCATTCGACGCCGGGCGTGGGCCTGATCAGCCCGCCGCCGCACCACGACATCTACTCGATCGAGGACCTGGCGCAGCTCATCCACGACCTGAAGAACGTCAACACCGGCGCCCGGATCTCGGTGAAGCTGGTGTCGGAGGTGGGCGTGGGCACCGTGGCCGCCGGGGTCGCTAAGGCCCGCGCCGACCACCTCACGATCTCGGGCTTCGAGGGCGGCACGGGCGCGAGCCCGCTCACCTCGCTGAAGCATGCGGGCTCGCCCTGGGAGACGGGTCTCGCCGAGACCCAGCAGACGCTCGTGATGAACAAGCTGCGCTCGCGCATCGCGCTGCAGGTCGACGGCGGCCTGCGCACCGGTCGCGACGTCATCATCGGCGCGCTGCTCGGCGCGGACGAGTTCGGCTTCTCGACCGCTCCGCTGATCGCGGCGGGCTGCATCATGATGCGCAAGTGCCACCTCAACACCTGCCCGGTCGGCGTCGCGACGCAGGATCCGGTGCTGCGCAAGCGCTTCAAGGGCACGCCCGAGCACGTCATCAACTACTTCTTCTTCGTGGCCGAAGAGGTCCGCGAACTGATGGCGGAGATGGGCTTCCGCACCGTCGAGGAGATGGTCGGCCGCTCGGACCTGCTCGACAAGCGCGAGGCCGTCGCCCATTGGAAGGCGAAGGGGCTCGACTTCACGAAGATCTTCCACAAGCCCGAAGCCGCCGAGACGGAAATCCGCCACACGATGCGCCAGCATCACCCGGTGGACGACGTGCTCGACCGCAAGCTCATCGCCGCGGCCAAGTCGGCGATCGAGACGGGCGCGCCGGTCGTGATCGAGGAGACGGTGACCAATGTCGATCGTTCCACGGGCGCGATGCTCTCGGGCGAAGTGGCGAAGAAATACGGCCATGAGGGCCTGCCCGAGGACACCGTCACGGTGAAGCTGACGGGCACCGCGGGCCAGAGCTTCGGCGCCTTCGTGGCGGCGGGCGTGACGATCGACCTGCACGGTCAGGCCAACGACTATGTCGGCAAGGGCCTGTCGGGCGGGAAGCTGATCGTGCGGCCGTCGGAGAAGTCGAAGGCCGATCCGTCGAATTCGATCATCGTGGGCAATACGGTGCTCTACGGCGCGGTCTCGGGCGAAGCCTATTTCCGCGGCATCGCCGGCGAGCGTTTCGCCGTCCGCAATTCGGGCGCGATCACGGTCGTCGAGGGCACCGGCGATCACGGCTGCGAATACATGACGGGCGGCGTCGTCGTCGTGATCGGCCCGACGGGCCGGAACTTCGCGGCCGGCATGTCCGGCGGCGTGGCCTATGTGTTGGACGAGGACAAGAGCTTCGCCAAGCGCTGCAACCTCTCGATGGTCGATCTCGAACCCGTCGAGGAGGAGGACGCGCTTCTCGAAAAGCTCCACCATCACGGCGGCGATCTCGAGACCAAGGGCCGCATCGACGTGGGCGGGGACATGTCCCGCCATGACGAGGAGCGTCTCTACCAGCTCATCTCGAACCATCTCCGCTACACGGGCTCGGACCGTGCGGCGAAGATCCTCGAGAACTGGGCCGAGTACCGGACGCGCTTCGTGAAGGTGATGCCGGTCGAGTATCGTCGCGCGCTGCGCGAGATGGAAAAGCTGCGGACGCTTCAGGCCGCGGAGTGAGGCGGCTCGTCTGGAGCCCGCATGCCGAGGAATCGCTCCGGGATCGGACGATGGACCGGGCATGGGTTCTGGACGCGCTCGCCGCGCCGGAGATCGTCGAACCCGACCCCTCGCCGGGCCGGACGAGGGTCTTCCGGCGGATCGAGGCCTTCGGAGGACGATGGCTTCGCGTGGTATACGAGGACGTCGGGGAAGAGCGTCGCATCGTGACGTGCTTCTTCGACAGGAAAGCGGGGAGCAAGAGATGAAGGCATCCTACGATCCTTCCGTCGACGCGCTGTTCCTCCGGTTCTCGGATGCGCGCGTGGTGGAGTCCGAAGAGGTGAAGCCCGGTCTGATCCTCGACTTCGATGCCGAGGGTCACATCGTCGCGATCGAGGTTCTCGATGCGCGGCGGCAATTGCCTCCCTCGGCCATGGCCGATCTGGAGGCCGCGGAATGACGTCGGCGGCGGAGCTTCGGCGCCGCCGCGGGCTGAGACGGAACGGTTGAACCTCCGGCCGCGCGACGGCACGAGAGGGCGGAGATGGAAATGGGCAAGGTCACGGGTTTTCTCGAATTCGATCGTCAGGAGCAGAAGTATCAGCTCGCCGGCGACCGCATCCGCCATTTCCGCGAGTTCACGCTGCCGCTGGATGAAGGCGACGTGGCCAAGCAGGCCGCGCGCTGCATGGATTGCGGCGTGCCCTTCTGCCACGGCGACACGGGCTGTCCGGTCCACAACCAGATCCCGGACTGGAACGACCTCGTCTTCGGCGGCGACTGGGAGGAGGCCGCGCGCAACCTCCACACCACGAACAATTTCCCCGAATTCACGGGCCGCATCTGCCCCGCGCCCTGCGAGGAAGCCTGCACGCTGAACCTCGAGAACACGCCCGTCACGATCAAGACGATCGAGCAGGCGATCGCCGACAAGGCGTGGGAGATGGGCTGGGTGAAGCCCGAGCCTCCGTCCAAGCTCACCGGCAAGCGGGTCGCGATCGTCGGCTCCGGCCCCGCCGGCATGGCGGCGGCGCAGCAGCTCGCCCGCGTGGGCCATGACGTGCACGTCTTCGAACGCGAGCCCAGGGCCGGCGGCCTGCTCCGCTACGGCATCCCCGACTTCAAGATGGAGAAGCGGCACATCGACCGCCGCGTCGCCCAGATGGAGGCCGAAGGCGTCACCTTCCATTACGGCGTCAACATCGGCGTCACGATGCCCTTCAAGGACCTCGTCGACGGCTTCGATGCGGTGCTGATGGCGGGCGGGGCGGAAGATCCGCGCAATCCGAGCCTGCCGGGTCAGGATCTCAAGGGCGTCCATTATGCGATGCCCTTCCTCGTGCAGCAGAACCGCGTCGTCGGGCAGGAGCCCGTCGAGGAGGAGCGCATCCTCACCGCGGGCAAGCATGTCGTGGTCATCGGCGGCGGCGACACGGCGTCGGACTGCGTCGGCACCTCCTTCCGTCAGGGCGCGCTGAGCGTGACCCAGCTCGACATCCGCCCGAAGCCCCCGGCGATCGAGGACAAGCTCACCACCTGGCCTTATTGGCCGACCAAGCTGCGCACCTCGTCGAGCCAGGCGGAAGGCGCGGAACGCGAGTTCCAGGCCGCGACGCTCGGCATCGAGGGCAAGAACGGCAAGGTCACGGGCGTGAAATGCGCGCGCGTCGACGACAAGCGCGTTCCGATTCCCGGCACGGAGTTCATTCTCCCCGCCGATCTCGTCTTCCTCGCGATCGGCTTCGCCGGGTCCAAGGTCGAGGGCTTCGTGACGGATGCGGGCGTGAAGCTCGACCGCCGCAACAATGTGGTGGCCGACACCGAGGCCTATCGCACGTCGCAGGACAAGGTCTTCGCCGCGGGCGACATGCGCCGCGGCCAGTCGCTGGTCGTCTGGGCGATCCGCGAAGGCCGTCAGGCGGCCCGGTCCATCGACCTCTTCCTCACCGGCGACTCCGTCCTGCCGCGCTGAAGGCGGCGGGCGACGGACCGTAGACCGAAGACCCGCCCCGTCATGCCCGCGCCCGCGGGCATCCACGTCCTGCCGTCGGCGGACGGGGAAGGGGCCCCTCGGCCGCCCCTCAGCCCTTCAGCGTCGCGAGGATCTTCTCGTGCAGGCGCTTGTCGCCCGAGGCGACGATCGCGCCGCCCTGCGCGGGCGAGCCGCCGTCCCACGTCGTGACCACGCCGCCCGCGCCCTCGATGATCGGCACCAGCGCGACGATGTCGTGGGGCTTCAGCCCCGACTCGATCACCGCGTCCATCTGCCCCGCCGCGACCATGCAATAGGCGTAGCAGTCGTAGCCGAAGCGCGCCATCTTCGCCGCGCGTTCCACGCGTTCGAACCCTTCGAGTTCGGCGCCCTCGAACAGGCGCGGGCTCGTCGTCGAGATGGTCGCCTCCGCGAGATCCGCGCAGCGCCGCGCGAGCAGGGGCCGTTCGCCCGCCGGGCCGATCCACTTGGCCGAAGCGCCGTCGCCGGAGAAGCGCTCCTTGGTGAAGGGCTGATGCATCATGCCGTAGCAGGGCGAACCGTTGCGCGTGAGGCCGATCAGCGTGCCCCAGGTCGGAAGGCCGGAGATGAAGGCCCGCGTCCCGTCGATCGGATCGAGAACCCAGACGAATTCCGCGTCTTCGCGCTCGCTCCCGAACTCCTCGCCCACCACGCCGTGGTCCGGGAAGGTGCCGGAGATCATCCGCCGCATCACCGCCTCCGCGGCGCGGTCGGCCTCCGTGACCGGGTCGAAGCGTCCGCCGCGCGACTTGTCGACGGAGGCGATCGTCGTCCGGAAAAAGGGCAGGATCGCCGCGCCCGAACGCGTCGCGAGGTCGTCGACGAAGGAAACGAAGTCCACGGCCGCCATGCTCGCCCCCGCTCGGTGCCCCGCGTCGGTTTAGGGGAGGGGCTTCGCCTTGGCAACAGCCCCGGCGCATGCGCCCGTTTCGGGGCCGAAGTCGGGCGGACGGGCCGAGAAAATCCGCCGGAAGGTCCGAAAACCGGTGAACGAACGCCTTAAGCTCTTGAAATCATTGAAAATTAAACAATTTTATGTTGCAACGCAAAAAATACGTCAGCAGCACTTGCCTTTTGTGCACTGCAAATCCATATTCGCTGACGTAAGGCGACGCCGATGCGAAGCCTTGCAGCCCTCCTTGGGCGTTTCCTCCCTAGACTTGGGCCGCCGGCAACGGCGGCCTTTTTTTTGCCCGGCCGGCCGTGCGCTCCGGGCCTATTCCGCCGCCGTGCGATGGAGCCCTGCATGGCCCGCCGCGGCGTTTTCCAGCGCTTCCGCCGTCCGCATCAGGTCCGCCGCCGTCTTGGCGAAGCCGTCATGCTTCGTCTGCCGACGCTCGTCCATGTAGAGCGAACGGTTGATCTCGATCTGCAAGGCGTGGAAGCCCGTCGCCGGGCGGCCGTAATGCTCGGTGATGAAGCCGCCCGCATAGGGCTTGTTCCGGGCGACGCGATAGCCGAGCCCCCGCAGCGCCTCCTCCGCGGCATCGGTGAAGGCCGAGGCGCAGCTCGTGCCGTAGCGGTCGCCGATCACGATGTCCGCCTTGCCGCCCTCCGCCTGCAGATGAGGTCCGGACGGCATCGAATGGCAGTCGACGAGCAGCGCGAAGCCGAAGCGCCGCCGCGTGTCCTCCACGAGGCCCCGCAGCGCGCGATGATAGGGTCCGTAGAAGGTCTCGATGCGGGCGAGGCCCTCTTCGACCGTCAGGCGGCGGGCATAGATCTCCTGCCCCTCGCCGACGACGCGGGCGATGGTGCCGAGACCGCCCGCCACCCGCATCGAGCGCGTATTGCAGTGATCGGGCAGCCGCCCCTCGAACATGCGCGGATCGAGCTCGTAGGGCTCGCGGTTGACGTCCAGAAAGGCGCGCGGGAAATGCGCCCGCAGAAGCGGGGCTCCGCGCTCCACCACGCCCGTGAAGAGTTCGTCGACGAACATGTCCTCCGAGCGCCGCAGCGCCACCGCGTCGAGCCGCGAAGCCGCGAGGAAGTCCGACGGATAGAAGGCCCCCGAATGCGGCGAATTGAACACGAGCGGGCTCGTGCGCCGCGCGGGGGCGAGCGTTTCGAAGGCGGTCCTCGGTTCGTCCTGGCGCGTCGCGGTCATCGCTGTCCGGAGAAGGCTTCGGCTCGGTCCATGGTGCCGCGCCGCGGCGCTTCGGTCCATGGGGCTTCGACGGATTTCCCCCTTGGCGTGAACGAGGCTTCATGTTTCGATGTCGCGACTTGATCGGATTTCACGTCATGCGGTTTCATCTCGTTCTTTGCCTCCTCGGCGCCCTCGCATCGTCCCCCGCCTTCGCGGACCTCCCCGAGCCCGAGACGATCTCCGTCCCCGGCCCGCGCACGTCCGCGATGAAGGTCCGCATCTACAAGCCCGACGGCCCCGGTCCGTTTCCCGTGGTGATCTTCTCGCACGGAAGGAACGCCGAGAAACGGCTCGAACTCTCGAACCCCGTCCTGCCCGGGCATGCCGGTTACTGGATGCGCAAGGGTTTCGTCGTCGTCGCCCCTTTCCGGCCGGGTTACGGTTTGACCGGCGGTCTCGATCGCGAAAGCTCGAATACCCGCATCGACAAGGCGGGCGAATGCAGCGGCGTGTCCGATATTCCCGCCGCCTTGAGGCAGTCTTCCGCCGCCGTGTCCGACGTTCTCGACTGGGTGCGGACCCGGGATTGGGCGCGGAAGGATCGGATCCTGCTCGTGGGCCAGTCCGTCGGGGGCGCCACCTCCGTGGCCTTGGGCGCGAAAAATCCGCCCGGGGTCGTGGGGTTCATCAATTTCGCCGGAGGACACGCCGGCGCGCCCGACAGGCGTCCCGGTCGAAGCTGCGCGCCCGAGCAGATCGAGGCCTTCTTCCGCACGCTCGGGAAGGAGGCGCGCCTGCCGAGCCTCTGGCTCTATTCCGAAAACGACCTCTATTGGGGCTCCGAGATGCCCAAGCGCTGGCACGCCGCCTTCGTGGCCGGCGGAGCGAAGGCGCGCTTCGTCATGACGCCGCCCGTCGAGGACGACGGTCACAGGCTGCTCGCCCGCGGCGGCAAGCTCTGGTCCGTGCATGTCGACGCCTTCGTCAAGGAACTCGGTTTCTGACCCTCGGGCTCCGCGTGCATAAACGTCCTGTTTACCTGCACGGCGCTTTATGGGCGCGTCCGTATCGAGTTCCGGTTCCGAAAACATGCAGCGCATCCTCCTCGCCGAAGACGACAACGACATGCGTCGCTTTCTCGTGAAAGCGCTGGAGAACGCCGGTTACGCGGTCGCCTCCTGCGACAACGGGATGACGGCCTATCACCGCCTTCGCGAAGAACCCTTCGAGCTTCTTCTCACCGACATCGTCATGCCGGAGATGGACGGCATCGAGCTGGCGCGCCGCGCCACCGAGCTCGATCCCGACATCAAGGTGATGTTCATCACGGGTTTCGCGGCCGTCGCGCTCAACCCGGATTCGCAGGCTCCGAAGGACGCCAAGATCCTGTCCAAGCCCTTCCATCTGCGCGATCTCGTGTCCGAAGTTCAGAAGATGCTGATCGCCGCCTGAATCGGCCGCGCGGCGCTTGCCATCCTCCGGGGGAGCGGCTATACGGCCCTCCACGTTCGGCCGAGGCGCAATCCTCGGGCGAGGGGCGCGTAGCTCAGCGGGAGAGCACTACGTTGACATCGTAGGGGTCACAGGTTCAATCCCTGTCGCGCCCACCATCGATTTCCGCCGGGCGCTCCGCAGTCCGGCAAAGACGCGAGAATGGACCGATGAAGATCCGCAACTCCCTCAAGTCGCTGCGCGAGCGCCACCGCGACAACCAGACCGTCCGTCGCAAGGGCCGCGTCTACATCATCAACAAGACCCAGAAGCGCTACAAGGCCCGCCAGGGCTGAGCCTTCCTCGAACTTCGGTTCGAAACGAAAAACCCCGCCTCGGCGGGGTTTTTCGCGTTTCCGGAACCTCTCGCGGCGGGCGTCCGCGCCGGCCGTAAACCTCGCGTTAACCTTGATCCGCCATAGGAGACAAGGCGTCCGACGACGTCCTTCATCGAACGACCCTTTTCAGCCGCCCGTCTTTTCCACCGGATTGTTTCGAACTCGCCCTTCCTCGCGCCGTCGGCGTCTCCGGACCGGCTTTCGCGCCGGTCCGGTTCGCCGCGCCGCCCCATGGGCGGAAGGTCAGTCCCGGGCGCTCTGCGCCGCCTCGTCGGGGCTCATCGGGCCCAACGCGTCTTCGAGCTCGCCCGACAGCGTGGCCGCCGTGAGCCGGGTCTTGAGCTCGACCAGTTCCCGCTGGATCCGCAGCTTGTCGCGGCGCAACACTTCCGACGCGCCTTCCGTCATGCTGCGTTCCATGCGCTCGCGCTCGAGCTGGGCGAGCAGTTCCTGCTCGCGCTTGGCATGGACGCGGGCGTTCTTCTCCACCAGCTGTTCCGCGGCCCGGAGCTTCATCTCCGTTTCGCTGACCTGGGTTTCGAGCCGCTGAACGTTCTTCTCCCGGGCGGACAGCGCCTTCGAGAGCATCTCGGTCCGTTCGAAGAGGACGCGGCGCGCCTCCTCGGTCTTGCGCTGGATCTCGACCGCATCGGTCACGGCGCGGGCCGCGGCTTCGGCGCGGGCTTCGGCGCGGTTCTTGGCGATCTGCGCGTCCTTCACTTCGCTCTGCGCGTCCCGCACTTCCGCGGTCCGTCGGGCGAGCTGGTCGCGCGCGTCTTCGAGCAGTCCGTTGAGCGTGGCCGCCCGGCCGTTGATCGCGGCGAGCTTGGCCTCGATCATGCGGCGGTTCTCGGCGTGCTCGCGGATCGCCTCGTCGAGGCTCTTCTTCGTCTGTTCGAGGTCGAGCGACGTCGAGCCGAGACGGCTCGAAAGGGATTCGACATCGGCCTGAAGACGCGTGCGTTCCGCACGCAGATCCGCCGCGAGCCGGTCCCGGTCCGAGATCTCCGCCGCGTTCTTCTGCGCGAGCTCGGTCAGCGATCGGGCTTCCTTCACCACGGAATCGAGTTCGGCCCGCGTTTCGGCGAGCACGCGCTGCAGACCCGCGCTCTTCTCCTGTTCGCCGGCGAGCAATTCACGTCCGCGGGCGACGTCCTCGTTCGCGGAGAACAGATCGCGCTGGGTCGTTTCGAGCCGCATGGCCACGTCCTGCGCGCGCTCGATGGCGCTGCGCAGATCCGTCTGGGCGATGACGATCCGGTTCTGGAGATCCCCGTTGGTCTCCTCATAGGCCATCAGCTGCTGCTTCAGCGGCGGCAGCTCGGCTTCGAGCGCGGCGAGGCGCTTCGCATTGACGGAGCCCGTCTCGTGCGCCGCCGTAAGTTCGTCTTCGAGCGAGGCGATCGTCGATTCAAGCCGCGCATTCTGCGATTTCAGCGCCTTCTGCTGAACGAGCGCCTGCGTCAGCGACTGACGAAGCCCGATCACGAGCGCCTGAATCGAGGAAATCTCCGCGAGACCTTCGGAGAGCTTGTCGAAGACGCCCTCGATCTCGGTGAAGTCCGTCGGGGTCGGAACGGGCTCCCGCGCGACTTCGCGCTCCGCCTGAGGTTTCGAACCGAACAATCGCAACATGATGTTTACCCGGGTTACTCAATTCTAAGTAGCACGAACCGGCTTCGACCCGTGCCCGAAACCTTTCGTTTGGGTTAACGGATCGGACGATGCCGCCCGGATCCGGCCCATCGTCCCGTTTCGGGAAACGGCCGTCGTCTTTTCGGTCCGCGCGTTAAACCCGCGTTTACCCTGCGCGCAGACGATCGCGGCGACTCGATTCCGCCCCGACGCAGGTTCCATGCCCAAGACAGTACTGATCGTGGACGACGAGGCCGACGAACGGCGTCGCCTCGAAGGCCTCGTCCTCCGTTGCGGGCACGGCGTCCTTCTCGCTGCGAGCGGCGAGGAGGCTTTGGCGCATCTCTCGGCCGCGTCGGGCGAGAGCATCGACGCCGTCATCCTCGATCTCGTGATGCCGGATCTCGACGGCATGGCCGTCCTGTCCCGCCTGCGGGGCCGCCCGGGTCTGCCCCCGATCATCGTCCAATCCGGCACGGGCGGGATCGATACGGTTCCCTCCGCCCTGCGCGCGGGAGCCGCGGATTTCATCGTGAAGCCCGCGGGCATCGAGCGCGTCGCCGCCTCGCTCGCCAATGCGCTGCGCATGGCGGCTCTCCGGAGCGCGCTGCTCGATCGTCCGCTTCATGCGCCCGCCGAAGCCTTGGAGGCTCTGCCCGTCGCGTCCCCGGCGATGGCGCGTGCACGCGAACTGGGTCTGCGCGCCGCGCGCTCGGGCCTGCCCGTCCTCGTCATCGGCGAGTCGGGCACGGGCAAGCGCCGTTTCGCCCATGCCGTCCATGCCGCGAGCGAACGGGGCGAAAGACCGCCCGTCGTCTGCGGCGGGGGCGATCCCGACCCGGCCGCTTTCCTCCGCGCCTTCGAGGAGGCGCGCGCGAGGAACGGCGTCCTGATCGTGTCCCGCATCGAAGCGCTCGGCCCCGACGAGCAGGCGCTGCTCGCCCGCGCATTCGACGGCGGAACGATCGGCTTTTCGGCGGCCGTCTCGGCCGCGCGGCGTCGCATGCGCCTCGTCGCGACGACCCGCCGCGATCTCGCCGAGGAGGTTCGCGCGGGCCGCTTCCGCGAGGATCTCTACATGCGGCTCGCGGTGCAGCCGATCCCGCTGCCCGCCCTGCGCCATCGCGCCGAAGATCTCGAAGACCTCGCCCTCCGCTGCATCCTCCGCGCGTCGGCGGAGACCGGGCGCGGCGTGCACCGCCTGTCCTCCGAGGCGCGGGCGCTTCTCCTGTCCCATGCATGGCCCGGCAATCTCCGGGAGCTCGATCTGGTCATGACCCGTGCGGTGATGTCCGCCGAGACCGACGAGATCGGGCCGGAGCACATGCCCGCACTGTCCGGCCGCTTCGCTGCGCCGGGCTCGGCGCGCGCCGCGCCCGTGAAGGCGGTCGCGCCCGCCTTCATCCCGCCCGCGGGCTCCGATTTCCTCGATGCGGACGGCAAGCCCAGAACGCTCGCGGAGATCGAGGCCGAGGCGGTGCGCCGCGCCCTCGAGCGTGCCGCGGGCCATGTCGGCCGCGCCGCCGCCGATCTCGGCATCGGACGCTCGACCCTCTACCGCAAGGCCCGCGAGCTGGGGCTCGTCCCGGATCGCCCGGACATCCTGCTGGGAGATGCCGCGTGAACGCCCGCTCGCCCCTCTCCGGCCGGGCGCTCTGGCCCGCCCTCCTTCTCGGAACCGCGCTCTCCGGTCCCGTCGCGGCGGAAGTCCCGATCAGGGGATCGCTCGTCGCGGAGCCGTCCCCCTTCGGGTCGGAGGCGCTGCGTCCGACGACCGTCGATCCCGCTTCCGAACGACCTGCACGGCCCGCGTCGCCCGCCCTCCGCGCGGAACCCGTCGCGGACGAGGGTTTCGCCGCGGCGCTCCGCCTGATCACGGCCGATCCCGCATCGATCCCCCGTCCGGCCGTCGTCGGCCGCGGCGATCTCGAATTCGTGCTGGCCGCCTATGGGGCGCAGGACTTCCGGCCCTTCTGGTCGGACGCGTCCGGCTGGACCGTGGCGGGCCGCTCCCTTCTCGATCGCCTGTCCCGTGCCGACGAGGACGCCCTCGATCCCGTCGCCTATGCCGTCCCCGCCCTTAGGGACGCGGATCCTGCGCTGCGGGCGCGGGCCGATCTGGCGGCCTCCCTCGCCGCCGTCGCCTATGCCAAACATGCGCGCGGCGGTCGGATCGAGCCGTCCCGCCTGTCGAAGACCATCACGCCGGTGCTCGACATTCCCGCGGCCGACGCCGTGATGACCGCGCTGGCGCTCTCGCCCGCGCCCGGCGACGTGCTGCGCGGCTTCAACCCGCCCCATCCCGGCTATCTCGCTTTGCGCGACAAGCTCGCCGAATGGCGGGGCGCGACCGGATCCCTCGGCGCGAAGGGCGGCGAGGCCGATCCTCCGGCGAAGGCGGCCGCGCCCACCGAAGCCGAGATCGTCGCCAATATGGAACGCTGGCGCTGGATGCCGCGCGATCTCGGCACGCGGCGCATCGAAGTGAACGTCCCCGAATACACGCTCCGCCTCTTCGACGGCGACCGACAGGTGCATCAGGCGCGCGTCGTGGTCGGCAGGCCGAAGACGCAGACGCCGATCTTCTCCGAGACGATGGAATACGTCGTCGTCAATCCGTCCTGGAGCGTGCCGCAGTCGATCCTGCGCAAGGAGATCCTGCCCAAGCTCGAAAGCGATCCCGACTATCTCGCGCGGCACGGCTATCAGGTGGTGCGCAACGGCGACCGCATGTCGATCCGGCAGGCGCCGGGCGAGCGCAACGCGCTCGGCTTCATCAAGTTCATGTTCCCGAATCCCCACGCCGTCTACATCCACGACACGCCCAGGCGGAAGCTGTTCGGGGAGGCCGAGCGCGCCTTCAGTCACGGCTGCGTCCGGGTCGACAAGCCCTTCGATCTCGCCGAATTCGTGCTCGCCGACACGGGCTTCGACCGCACCAGGCTCGAAGCCCTCATCGGCAAGGGCGAGCGTCCGATCCGCCTCGCCCGGCCTCTGCCCGTCCATATCGGCTACTTCACCGTGGTCGTCGACGAGACGGGGCGGCTGAAGCGCTTCCCCGACATCTACGGCCATGACGAAAAGGTCCGCACGGCCCTGCGGCAGGGCCCGAGCCGGGTCGCCGCACGGTGATGCCCGCCCGCAACTCGGGCGCCGAAACCGAGCCGAAGCAACCGGGCATTAAGGATTTTCGGCAAGATTCCGTTCAGCCGTCCCTACGGCGTCTCTTGTGCCCGGTGGGGCCGTCAGCAGGAAGTAAAGCCTTGCGACCCTTGCGTATCCTCTCCGGGGCCTCCGTCGCGGACCGTTTTCGTCGCGGAGGCGCGATCGGCGCCGTCGCCGTTCTCGCTCTGATCGCAAGCACCCGCACCGGCGGGGATCTCGTCGCCAACGGCGAAACGCGCACGCTCACGATCCATCATGCGCATACCCAGGAGACCGTGCGGGTCACCTACAAGCGGCAGGGCCAGTTCGATCGCGACGCGCTGGAAAAGCTGAACTGGGCCCTGCGCGACTGGCGGCGCGACGAGCCGACCAGCATGGATCCGCGGCTGTTCGACATCGTCTGGGAAGTCCACCGCGCGGTCGGGTCCGACGAACCGCTCCACGTCGTCTCGGCCTATCGTTCGCCGGAGACCAACGCCATGCTCCGCCGCCGTTCGAGCGGCGTCGCCAAGCATTCGCAGCACACCCGCGGCAAGGCGATGGATTTCCATCTGCCGGACGTCTCCATGCAGAAGGTGCGCGACGTCGCGCTCCGCCTGCAGCGCGGCGGCGTCGGCTATTATCCGAGCGCCTACACGCCCTTCGTCCATCTCGATGCGGGCAGCGTCCGTCATTGGCCGAAGATGGACCGCGACCAGCTCGCCCGCGTCTTCCCCGACGGCAAGACCGTGCATATCCCCGCCGACGGCCGTCCCATGGCGCGCTACGACGAGGCCTATGCCGAGGTCGTCGCCAATGGCGGCCATGTCGCCGGCGGCGCGAGCTATGCGGATGCAAGCGAGACCGAGCCCGTCGCGACCGGCAAGAGCAAGGGCTTCTTCGCCTGGCTGTTCGGCGGCAAGGACGAGGAAGAGGACGCGCAGGAGGCGGTGCGTCCGCGCAACCGCGCGCCCCGTCCGGTCGCGCCGCGCGAGGCGCGGCCGCCGGAGGAGACGAAGCCCGTCGAATCCGTCGTCGTTCAGAAGCCCGTGCCGCGCGTGCCCGCCGTCGTGATGGCGGAGAAGCCCGCGCCCGCCGCGCCCTTGACGCGTCTCGAACCCGCCATGCCCCAGCTCGTGTGGCAGAACGGCCCCGCGCCGCTGCCGCCCGCCGCCCGCCTCGGCGCGGCGCCCGCGCCCGTCACGACGGCCGTGCTGACCTCGCTCGCGGCCTACAAGCCCGCCGACGTCCCGCTGCCGCCCGTCACGGGCCGGCCCGGCGTCCTGCCCGCCGCCCAAGCGGTCGCGCAGGCGGACGCCTCCCGCCTTCCGGCGCTTCCCGCCCTTTCGGGCCGCCCGGCCGACGTGCCGATGCCGCAGGAGCGGCCCTCGGCGGCCGTCCGCGTCGCCTCGGCGACGGAGCCGACCGCGATGGGTCCCCTGCGCAACACGGGTCCGGCGGCGCTGCCGCCCGCCATCACCGGCGGTCAGGATCGGGGCTTGGGCGCGGCGGTCACCGCCTATGCGCCGGGTCTCGGCTCCGGCGCGCCGATGCCGCCCTCGCGCCCCGGCGCGACGAAGCCGACGCCCGCGGCCGAAGCCGCGTCCCGGCCCGCCCCCGCCAAGGACGGCGAAAGAGACCGGACGCGCGATCGTTCTCGCCCGCCCGTCGAGCGCACCGCCGGCGCGTCTCCCGCGGTGGAGACGACGGGCGCGGTCCGACCCGCCGCGGCGACCGTTCCGGCGCAGCCTTCGGCTTCGGCCGCCACGGGCGTCGGCATGTTCTCCGAAGGCACGGCACCCGCGGCCGGGACGACGCCGCTGTCCGGGGCGCTTCCGACCGATCGTTTCGCGCGCTGAACGCTCAGGCCATTCCGAGCGCTTCGAGATAGAGGTCCATCACGGCCTCTTCCTCCTTGCGCTCCGCATGGTCCTTCTTCCGCAGCGCCACGATCTTGCGGATGATCTTGGTGTCGAAGCCGTTGCCCTTGGCTTCCGCATAGACGTCGCGGATGTCGCCCGCGAGCGCCGCCTTCTCTTCTTCGAGGCGTTCGATCCGCTCGATGACGGCCTTCAGCTCGTCGGCGGCGACGGAATTCTGCATGTCTTTCGTTCCCGGGCTCGTGGGGTCTCGGCTCGCGTTTCGTGTCGGCCAAGGGCGCGCCCCGGTCAAGGCGTCGGGCCCCGCTTCCGGGCCGCGCCTGTGGACGACGGGGATTATCCCCGCGCCGCGGCCTCCGCCGCCTTGCCCCCGCCGCGGAGCAGCGGCCTCAGAAGCCCCGCGAGCCGCACGCCCCAGGCCTCGGCCGCGGCATCGTCGGCGATCAGATCCTGCCGCAGTTCGATCAACGCGTTCGGCAGGCCGCGCTTCGTCGCATGCCGGTCGATCGTGTCCCCCGGCAGGCCGCCCCGATAGGGTTCGTTGTCGCCGACGACGAGATCGGTCTCGGCCGCGAAGGCCGCCAGAAGAGGCAGCGCCAGCGTCGGATCGCGGTCCCACAGCACCGCCGCATGCCAAGGCCGCGGCACGCCCTTCCAGACGGGCGTGAAGGAATGGATCGAAACGATCGCGGGCGGCGCCCCCGCCGCGACGGCGGCGTCGATCGCCGCCGCGATCGCCGCGTCATAGGGGCGGTGGAAGCGCGCGAGCCGCCGCTCGATCTCCGCCGCGTCCGCCCTCGCATTGCCCGGCACGATCGCCCCGTCCGAGAGGCGCATCACGAGCGTCGGGTCGTCCTCGCCGCGATTGGGGTCGATGATCAGCCGCGAGAAATCCGTGAGCAGCGCGGGCGCGCCCAATTCCCGCGCGAGCCGCCGCGTGACCGCCGCCGCGCCGATGTCGTAGGCGATGTGGCGTTCGAACTGCGCGGGCGGCAGGCCGAGATCGCCGTAATCCGCCGGCACGTGCCGCGAGGCGTGGTCGCACAGGATCAGCACCCCGGCGGCGGGGTCGCCCTCGACATGCTCCACGGGATGCCGTCCGAAGGACTGCGGAACGGCGCGATAGGGCGTCATGGCCGCTCCGCACTGTGATGATCGCGCATCATAGTGACGCGACGCGGCGCGTGCCATACGATCCGCCCCGTTCGTCCCCGAACCGGTGAATCGTGTCGTCGATCTCTTCCGAACGCCCCTCGGGCGGCGCTCTTCTTCTGCCCGTCGCGGCCCTTGCGGCCGGGGCCTTCGCCATGGGCGTGTCGCCGATCTTCGTGCGTTTCGCGAGCGCGGCGGAGGTCGGCCCCTTCGCCTCGGCCTTCTGGCGTGCGGCGCTCGCTCTGCCCGCGCTGGCGCTCTGGGCCGCGCTCGAGGACCGCGGCGGTCCCGCCCGCCCCACCTTCACGAGGCCCGCGCTGCTGGCGGGCCTGTTCTTCACGGGCGATCTCCTGTTCTGGCATCTGTCGATCATGGGGACGACGGTCGCCAACGCCACCTTCTTCGCCACCACCGCGCCGCTCTGGGTGATCCTGATCGCCCGGCTCGTCTTCGGCGAACGCGTCTCGCGCGCGACGACGGCGGCCGTCGTCATGTGCCTCGTCGGCGGCCTCGCCCTGATCGGCAATTCCCTCGCGGTCGATCCCGCCCGCCTCCGCGGCGACGTCCAAGGCCTCGTCACCGCCGTCTTCTTCGCCCTCTATTTCTTCGCGGTGAAACGCTCGCGCGAACATGCGGGCCCCGGCCGGGTCACCTTCGGCGCCTCGGTCGTCACCGCCGCGGGCCTCCTCGTCGCGGCCGCGCTCGCGGGCGACCGCTTCATGCCCGCGACATGGGAAGGCGCCGCGGCCCTGCTCGCCATGGCGCTTCTGAGCCATGCGGCGGGGCAGGGGCTCCTCGCCGTCGCGCTCGGCCGGCTGCCCACCACCTTCGGCTCGCTCGTCATCTTTCTCGAGGCGATCGCCGCCGCCGCCGTCGCCTGGATCGTGCTCGGCGAGACGCTCACCGCCTTGCAGGTCGCGGGCGGCGTGTTGATCCTCGGCGGCATCTGGATCGCCCGACCCCGTCCGGAGGCTTCCGCATGAGCGCCGACCATCGCCGCCTTCTCCGCGCGATGTACGACGCGGCCGTCCGCGCCGCGCATCCCGATCACGCCTTGCCCGCCTTTCTTCCCCCGCCGCCCCCGCGCGGCCGCATCGTCCTGCTCGCCCCGGGCAAGGCCGCGGGTTCCATGACCCGCGCGGCCGAGGCCTTCTATCGCGAGCGTCACGGCCTCGGGCCGGATCGGCTCACGGGCCTCGCCGTCACCCGCATCGGCTATGCCGAGCCCACCGCCTTCCTCCGCGTGGTCGAGGCCGGCCATCCCGTTCCCGACGAGGCGGGCCTCGCCGCGACGCGCGAGACGCTGGCGCTCGCCGCCTCCGCGACCGAGGACGATCTCGTCCTCGTGCTTCTTTCGGGCGGCGGTTCCGCCAATTGGACCGCTCCCGCCGAAGGGCTCTCCCTCGCCGACAAGCAGGCGGTGACCCGAGCGCTGCTGCGCTGCGGGGCGGATATCGGCGAGATCAACACGGTCCGCCGCCGCCTGTCCGACATCAAGGGCGGCCGCCTCGCCAAGCTCGCCTTCCCCGCCCGCGTCCTGACCCTCGCGATCTCCGACGTGCCGGGCGACGATCCCGCCGTCATCGCCTCCGGCCCCACCGTTCCCGATCCCACGACGCGCGCCGACGCGCTCGCCGTGCTGCGGAAATACGATCTCGCCGTGCCCGACGCCGTGTCCCGCCGCATCGAGGATCCCGCGAGCGAGACCCCGAAGCCCGGCGATCCCGCCTTCGCCCGCTCCGAATTCGTCATGGTCGCCAAGCCCGCGGACGGGATCCGCGCCGCCGCCGCGGTCGCGCGCGAGGCCGGATATCGCGTGCTCGATCTCGGCGCGGATCTTCAGGGCGAAGCGCGCGAGGTCGGGGCCGCCCATGCCGCGCTGGCGCTGCGCGAGGCCGCGCGCGGCGAGCGCGTCGCCGTCCTGTCGGGCGGCGAACTCACCGTCACCATCCGCGGCCGGGGGCGCGGCGGCCCCAATCAGGAATATGCGCTGGCGCTCGCGCTCGGCCTCGCCGGCGCGCCCGGCATCCGTGCGGTCGCGGGCGATACCGACGGCACCGACGGCGGCGGCGGCGATCCGAAGGATCCGGCGGGCGCCTTCGTCGATGAAGATACGCCCGCCCGCGCCGCCGCCCGCGGTCTTTTCGCCGAGGCGCGGCTCGCCGACAACGACTCCACGGGCTTCTTCGAAGCGCTCGACGACCTCCTGACGCCGGGGCCGACGGGCACGAACATCAACGATCTCCGCGCGATCCTCGTCGATCCGCCCGCCGGAGCCGCCCGATCATGAGCATCAAGGGTCTTCGACCGATCCGGTCCCTCCTCCTCGCCGCGGCCCTTTTCGGCATCGACGGCGCGACCTCCGCCTTCGCGGATCTGCGCCTGTGCAACATGACCTCGAGCCGCGTGGGCGTCGCGATCGGCTATCGCGAGCCGCAGGGCTGGGTCTCGGAGGGCTGGTGGAACCTGCGCCCCAACGCCTGCGAGACCCTGATCAGGGGCACGCTGACGTCGCGGTTCTATTACGTCTATGCTCAAGACTATGATCGCGGGGGCGAATGGGCGGGCCGGACGCCCCTCTGCACCCGCGACAAGGAATTCCTGATCCGCGGGGCCGAGGATTGTCTCGCCCGAGGCTTCGAACGGACCCGCTTCTTCGAAGTGGACACCGGCGAGCAGAAGCACTGGACGGTCCAACTGGTCGATCCGGCGCGAACGGCCCCCGCGCGGCCCTGAGGGAGAGACCATGAGACGCATGAAGCGCACCAAGATCATCGCCACTCTGGGCCCGGCCTCCAACGACCGCGCGATGATCGCCCGCCTGTTCGAGGCCGGCGCGGACGTCTTCCGCATCAATATGAGCCACGCCTCGCATGATCTGATGCGGACCTTGGTGCGGTCGATCAGATCCGTCGAAGAGGAGTTTCGCCGGCCGATCGCGATCCTCGTCGATCTTCAGGGGCCGAAACTGCGCGTCGGCACGTTCGGCGATGGCCCCGTCGATCTCGCCGAAGGGGCCGAATTCGTGCTCGATTCGGACAAGAAGCCCGGCGACGCGACCCGAGTCCATCTTCCGCATCCCGAGATCCTGCGCGCGCTGCGCCCCGGCCACACCGTCCTCGTCGACGACGGCAAGGTCCGGCTCCGCGTCACGGAGGCGACCGCAAAACGCGCCGTCGCCGTGGTCGAAGTGGCCGGACGCATCTCCGACAAGAAGGGCGTGAGCCTGCCCGACACCGAAATCCCCGTCGCCGCCATGACGGAGAAGGACCGCTCCGATCTCGAAGCCGCGCTCGATGCCGGCATCGACTGGGTCGCCCTGTCCTTCGTCCAGCGTCCGGAGGACGTGGCGGACGTCAAGAAGACCGCGCGCGGCCGCGCCAAGGTCCTCTCCAAGATCGAGAAGCCGCAGGCCATCGCCCGGCTCGAAGAAATTCTCGAGGTTTCCGACGCGCTGATGGTCGCGCGCGGCGATCTGGGCGTCGAGATGCCGCTCGAAAAGGTGCCCGGCCTGCAGAAGCGCATCACCCGCATGGCCCGGCGTCTCGGCAAGCCCGTCGTCGTCGCGACCCAGATGCTCGAATCCATGATCACCGCGCCCGTGCCGACCCGTGCCGAGGTGTCGGACGTCGCGACCGCCGTCTTCGAAGGCGCGGATGCGGTCATGCTCTCGGCGGAGTCCGCCGCCGGGCGCTATCCGATCGAAGCGGTCGCCACCATGAGCCGCATCGCCGCCGAGGTGGAGAGCGATCAGGTCTACCGCGCCGTCATCAACGGCCAGCGCACCCCGCCCGAGGCGACCGGGGCCGACGCCATCGCCGTCGCGGCCCGCGACGTCGCCGAGACCCTCGACGTCAAGGCCATCATCGCCTGGACGGCGTCGGGCGCGACGGGTCTGCGCATCGCCCGCGAGAGGCCGAAACCCCCCATTCTCGCGATCACGCCGAACGTCGAGGCGGCGCGTCGGCTCGCCATCGTCTGGGGCGTGCACGCGGTCGTCGCCGAGGATGCGAAGAACGTCGACGACATGGCCGAGCGCGCCTGCCGCATCGCGGGCACGGAAGGCTTCGGCGTGCCGGGCGATCGCGTCATCATCGTCGCGGGCGTGCCCTTCGGCACGCCGGGCGCGACCAACATGGTCCGGATCGCCTTCGTGGCCTGATCAGATCTCCCGGCCTTCCACTTCGGGCCGGAGACGTTCGATCATCTCCTTCACCGAGGGGAATTGCGGGTGGATCGCCTCCACCCGCTTGTAGGCGGCATAGGCCGCCTTCTTGTCGTCGTTGCGCATCGAGACGGAGGCGAGGCCGAACAGCGCGCCGTAATGGCGCGGTTCCCGCTTCACGGCTTCGAAGAAATCGACCCGCGCCCGCGTCGCGTCGCCCATCATCAGGAACACCATGCCGCGCTTGTTCCATGCCTCGGCCCAGTTCGGCCGGAGCACGGTGATCCTGTCGAGCAGTTCGATCGCCAGCGGGTGATCGGCGACCTTCATCGCCTCGATCGCCCGCGTCATCAGAAGATCGGCCGTGTCGCTGCCCGAGCGCAGCCAGCGCCGCTCGATCTGGCCCGAGATCGCCCGCGCCTCCTGCGGCGCGCCGGCCTTGGCGAGCCGCTCGAACAATTCGTCGAGGCTGGGCGGCTTGCGCGCGGCTTCGGCGGGCTGTTCCGTCCGGGCGCCCGGACGGGCGCGCTCTCCCTCGCGCGTCTGGGCATGGGACGCGGCGGCGGACAGGACGATCAATGCGAGGACGAGCGGCGTTCTCATGGCGACAAGTCTAGGCCGGCTTCCCGGCGGAGCAAGGCCCGTCGGAGTCGCGGGCGGCCGTTGATCGGCGGCATGGGTCGAGCCATATAGAGGATGCTCCCACGGCCGATCGGATGAACCGCGCATGGCGAATTCCCGCGTCTTCCACCCCGCCCCTTCCTTCGCACGCGCTCCGGCGGGGGCGGCGGCCGATGCGGATCCCGCCCTCGGGGCGGATCTGCCCGAATGGGATCTCTCCCATCTCTATCCCGGCATGGAGTCGGACGCCTTCAAGGCCGACCTCGAGCGCGGCGCGGCGGAGGCGAAGGCCTTCGCCGAAGCCTATCGCGGCAAGCTCGCCGCCCTCGCCGCGGGCTCCGACGCGTCCGAGACGCTCCATGCCGCCGTGCTGCGCTACGAGGCTCTCGACGATCTTCTCGGCCGCATCGTCTCCTATGCGGGCCTGATCTATGCGGGCGACACGACCGATCCCGCCCGCGCGAAATTCTACGGCGACGCGCAGGACCGGCTGACGGCCATCTCCACCGACGTCCTGTTCTTCACCCTCGAACTGAACCGGATCGACGACGCCGTGCTCGACGCCGCGGCCGCCCGGCCGCCGCTCGCCCATTATCGGCCCTGGCTCGAAGACATCCGCCGCGAGAAGCCCCATCAGCTGTCCGACGAATTGGAACAGCTCTTCCACGAGAAGTCGGTCACCGGCGCCGGCGCCTGGAACCGGCTCTTCGACGAGACGATGTCCGCCCTCCGCTTCACCGTCGACGGCGAGACGCTCACCCTCGAGCCGACGCTCAACAAGCTGCAGGACGCCGACGGCGCGGTGCGCCGCAAGGCGGCCGAGGCGCTGGCCGCGACCTTCAAGGACAATCTCCGCACCTTCTCGCTGATCACCAACACGCTCGCCAAGGACAAGGAGATTTCCGACCGCTGGCGCAAATTCGGCGACGTCGCGGAGAGCCGCCATCTCGCCAACCGCGTCGAACCCGAGGTGGTCGAGGCGCTGGTCGCGGCGGTCCGCGAGGCCTATCCCCGCCTCTCGCATCGCTACTACAAGCTCAAGGCGAAGTGGTTCGGCCGCGACGCGCTCGACTATTGGGACCGCAACGCCCCGCTGCCCGAGGTCGAACAGCGCACCATCCCCTGGAGCGAAGCCCGCGATACGGTGCTTTCGGCCTATGGGACCTTTTCGCCGAAAATGGCCGACGTCGCGGCCCGCTTCTTCGACGAGCGCTGGATCGACGCGCCGACCCGGCCCGGCAAGGCGCCGGGGGCCTTCGCCCATCCCACCGTGCCTTCCGCCCACCCCTATGTCCTCGTGAACTATCTCGGCAAGCCGCGCGACGTCATGACCCTCGCCCATGAGCTCGGGCACGGGGTGCATCAGGTTCTCGCCGCCCCCAACGGCGCGCTGATGGCCCCGACCCCGCTCACCCTCGCGGAGACCGCCTCGGTCTTCGGCGAGATGCTGACCTTCCGCAGCCTGCTCGCCTCCACGACCGACCCGCTCGCCCGCAAGGCGATGCTCGCGGGCAAGGTCGAGGACATGATCAACACCGTGGTGCGCCAGATCGCCTTCTACGGCTTCGAGCGGAAGCTGCATCTGCGCCGGCGCGAGGGCGAGCTCACCGCCGAGGACATCGGCGCGCTCTGGATGGAGATCCAGAGCGAAAGCCTCGGTCCCGCGATCCGGCTCGGGCCGGGATACGAGACCTTCTGGGCCTACATCCCGCACTTCATCCATTCGCCCTTCTACGTCTACGCCTACGCCTTCGGCGACTGTCTCGTGAACTCGCTCTACGGGGTCTACGAGCAGGCGTCGGACGGCTTCGTCGAGCGCTACTTCGCCTTGTTGTCGGCGGGGGGGACCAAGCACCACTCGGAGTTGCTGGCGCCCTTCGGTCTCGATGCGCGCGACCCGGCCTTCTGGTCGATCGGCCTGTCGCTGATCGAGAAGATGATCGACGAATTGGAAGCCGGAAATTAGTCTTTTCGAGTCAAGGATCGACGCATTCGGTTTCCGCGTCGTTTCGGTTCCGTCTTTCGAACGGCGCGATGTTTTTTTCGTGAAGTTTCATGTCGTTTCATCGATCGCTGATCCTCATTCTGCCGCTCTCTCTGCTGCCGTCCGGCATCTATTGGATCACGCACATGCATCTGTCCGCACCGGTGGACGGATGGTTTCCCGGCATCTTCGTCGACTTCCGGAACGTCTGGATCGGCGGAAAATTGTGGCTGGCGGAAGACTTCGTCACTCTGACCGACAAGACCTCATATAATCTGTTCAGACAGCAATACTTCCCGCTCGATGTCGGGTTCATCTGGTCTTACCCGCTGCACTTTCTGGCGTTTCTGGTTCCGCTCGCGACGCTTCCCTTCATCGCCGCCGCCTTCGCATGGCTGAGTATTTCATACGGCGTATTGTTCTACGCGCTTCATCGAATGGGATATTGGCGCTTGAATGCCTTGTCCTTGATTTTTCTGTCTTCCGGAAACTTTCATAACGTCTTCAACGGCCAGAACGGAGCCTTGTTCAGTCCCCTTCTGTGGGGGGCCATGCTGCTCGCCCGGAGCCGTCCGATTTCGGCGGGAATATGCCTCGGTTTCCTGTCCATGAAGCCGCAATTGCTTCTGTTTTCAGGCATTTTCCTGCTGTTGACGCGATCTTTCGCGGCGATCGGCGTCGGCGTCGTCGTCGCCGCGGTGCTCGTCGCCGGCACCGTCCTGATGATCGGGATCGAGCCTTGGCGGTTGCTGATCTTCAAGAACGGTCCCGATCAGACCGCCGCCATGTTTCAATTCACGCTCCAACCCTATGTGACGACTTGGTATGCCGCGGTCCACAACTTCACGGAGGAGCGCGGGCCCGCAAGACTGCTTCAGGCCGTGGTCACGGCGGCGGCCGTCGTCCTGTGCGTCCTCGTCTCGATCTCGCGGCGTGACAGGCGTGAAAAAGTGGATGCCGTCCTCGTCCTGACAGCTTTCGGCCTGCCTTATCTTCTCGTCTACGACCTGATGCTGTTGTCGCCCGTGTTGTTGCGCGTTCTGCTCGAGAGCTCGACCTATCGCCCCGGCCACAGAATTGCGGCGATCTTCGTCGGATTCGGCGGGATCGCGAGCATCCTGCTCATGATCACCAATCTGTTCCCGCTGATTCAGGTCGCGATGCTTTTCTTCACGATCTTTCAGATGAAGCATTTCTTCGCGCTTCCCCGATCCGCATATCCGGAAGACCAAACCGCGGCGCCGGTCGTCAAGATCGGTCATCCGGCATGAAGCGCGCGTCGGGGTCCGCCGAAAGGCCGGTCGGTTTCGAGTTCTGGATCCCGGCGGTCCTGCTGCTCACTCTGTTGAGCGCGGCACTCTTCTTTCTGCATTTTCAGAGCTATTCCCGCCCGATCGACGGTTGGTTCCCCGGCATCTTCAACGACTACAAGAACGTCTGGCTGGCGGGGCGTTTATGGGAGGCCCGGGACTTCGCCGTCCTCACCGACCCGGAGGCCTTCAACGCCTATCGCGCCGAACGCTTCCCCGGAGACAGGGCGCATATCTGGTCCTATCCGCTCCACTTCATCCTTCTGACTTGGCCGTTCTCGCGACTTCCTTTTCTGACTTCGGCCTTCGTCTGGACCGGTCTCGGTCTCTTGGCCTATCTCGTTCTCGTCCGCCGTCTGCGGCAGACGAACCCCTTCGCGCTGCTGCTTCTGCTGACGTCGTCGGGAGCCTTTCTCACCGTCGTCTTCGGGCAGGCTTCCTTCTTCGTCGCCTTCCTGTTGTGGACAGGGCTGCTGATTGCTCCGGTCCGCCCGATCACGGCGGGTCTGCTGTTCGGGATCTTGTCGGTGAAGCCGCAACTGCTTCTCTTCGCCGGATTGCTGCTTCTGCTGACCGGTCGCTTCCGCGTGATCGCCGTCGCCGCCGGGACCGGGCTCGCCCTCGTGCTCGCGACCTTGCCCCTCATCGGCACGGAGCCTTGGACGCTGCTCTTCACCGTCACCGCACCCGCCCAGACGGAGCATATGTTCCGCTTCGCCCAGCAGTCCTATTCCCTCTCATGGTTCGGCGGGATCGAGCGCGTCACCGGGAGCCGGACCCTCGCCGCGATCCTGCAGGTCGTCGCGACCCTCGGAGCCGCGCTCGTGCTGGTCGCGGCGGCGCGAAGCCGAAAGGATTGGCGGGAAAAGGTCGATGCGACGATCCTGCTGACCTTCGTCGGCTTGCCCTATCTGTTGAGCTACGACCTCCTGTTGCTGCTGCCCTTGACCGTGAAGATCGTCACGGACCGGGCGGGCTTCTCGGTTCCGCATCGCCTGACAGCGCTCCTCGTCGCGGGGGCGGGGCCGCTCGGCGTCATCCTCTCCGCGCTGCAATTCTTCCCGTTGTCGCAGACTCTTCTGCTGCTTCTCGCCGTCCTCCATCTCCGGCGCTTCTTTCGGCTCCCCGACGAGCGCCTTACATCCGCCGCCCTGCCCGCGTCCGATCCGATCCCCGCCCGGAGCGTATGAAGAGCGGGGTCCCGGAAGGTTGAAGTCATGAGCATGGATGATCGCGAAGCGAACCGCCTGTCCGCGCGGATGGGCCGTTATGCGCGCGTCGGCGCGAATGTCGGCGGTGTCGCGGCGCGGATGGCCGGCGCCCGTCTCATGGGCGTCGACATCGCCGACCGGTCGAATGCCGAAGTGCTGCGCCGGGCGCTCGGCGGCCTCAAGGGGCCGATCATGAAGGTGGCCCAGCTTCTGGCCACGATCCCGGACGCGCTCCCGCCCGAATATGCCGAGGAATTGGCCAAGCTGCAGAGCGAAGCCCCGCCGATGGGCGCGGCCTTCGTCAAACGCCGGATGCAGGCGGAACTCGGGCCTGATTGGCAGAAGCGCTTCCGCAGCTTCGATCTTCACCCCGCCGCGGCGGCGTCGCTCGGTCAGGTTCACCGCGCGGTCGCCCATGACGGCACGCCGCTCGCCTGCAAGCTTCAATATCCGGACATGCAGTCGGCCGTCGAAGCCGATCTCGGGCAACTCGAAATCCTCTTCGCCGTCCATCGCCGCATGGATCCGGCCATCGACACCCGTGAGATCGCCAAGGAGATCGGCGCGCGCGTGCGCGAGGAGCTCGACTACCGGCGCGAAGCCAAACACGCCGCGCTTTATGCGGCGATGCTGGCGCCGACCCCGCGGGTCCGCGTCCCGAAAGTTCACCCCGAGCTTTCCACCGACCGCCTTCTGACGCTCGGCTGGCTCGACGGCCGCAAGATCCTGGCCTTCAAGGAGGAGGATCTCGAAACGCGGAACAGGCTCGCCACCGCCATGTTCGAGGCCTGGTGGCTGCCCTTCAGCCGCTATGGCGTGATCCACGGGGATCCGCATCTCGGCAATTACACGGTGTTCGAGGAGGAGGGCCGGGCGGGCGGCATCAACCTTCTCGATTACGGCTGCGTCCGCATCTTCCCGCCGAGCTTCGTGGGCGGCGTCGTCGATCTCTATCGCGGCCTTCTGGAGGGCGATGCGGACCGCGTCGTCCATGCCTATGAAGTCTGGGGCTTCCGCGGCCTCACGCGCGATCTGATCGAGGTTCTGAACATCTGGGCGCGCTTCATCTACGGTCCGCTGCTCGACGATCGGGTCCGCACCGTCGCCGACGGCGTCAGCCCCGGCGAATACGGTCGCCGCGAGGCGTTCACCGTCCACAAGGCCCTCAAGGAGAAGGGACCGGTCACGGTCCCGCAGGAATTCGTGTTCATGGACCGCGCCGCCATCGGTCTCGGCGGCGTATTCCTGCATCTGCGCGCCGAACTGAACTTCCATCGGCTGTTCGAGGACGCGATGGCGGATTTCTCGATCGAGGCCGTCTCCGAGCGCCAGGCCGACGCGATGAGCGCGGCGGGTCTGCGCTGAGCCCTCATTCCGCCGCGTGACGTTCAGGCGATCATGTCCGCCACTCCGTCCGCCAGCACGGTGAGCCGGGCCTGACCGAGCGGGCCCGAAGCGACGTCCTCGACGAGGACGCCGATCCGGGCGGCAAGCCCGTTCTCCGTCCCCGCGATCCGCGCCGCGGCGAGGCGACGACGCGCGTCGGCGAGGCGCGACAGGGCACGGTCCACGGCGAGGCGCTCGAAACGATCCCCCGACGCGATCCCTCCCGCGTCTTCGAACAGACGGTCGAGCCCCGTTTCGCGCCCTATGGCGGCATAGGCCGTTGCCGCCGCCGCAATGTCGCCGCCGCAGCGTTCGGCGACCAGCGCCGCATCGAGCGCGTCGGCGAGCCTTGCGAGGCCGTCCGTTGCGGAGGCGGAGGTTCCGCCGCCGGGGGCCGAAAGATGCGCCACGACGGGCGCGAAGCGGCGCACCACGTCTCCGACCGCGGCGGGCGACCGCATCGTTTCGCGGGCCAGCCACAGGCAGCGCCCGGCCGCAAAACGCCGAAGCGTCTCGAAGAGCGCGAGTCGTGCCACGCCCGACATGTCGGCCGCCGCTTCCGCCGCTTCGAAGCGCGCCGCCATTCCGAAACAGGTCCAACCCGCATGGAACGCCGCCGCGATGGTCGCCGGGTCGGCTCCCGTCATGCCTTCGGTCGCGGCGACGAGGCCGATGCCGCCGCGGTCGACGACGAGATTGGCCAGCCGCGTCGCGATGATGTTCCGCCTCAACCGATGGCCGTCGACCGCATCCGGGAAACGCTCGGTCAGCGCCTTCGGGAAATAGGCTTCGAGTTCATGCGCCAAGGCCGGATCATCGGGCACGGCGCTCGCGAGGAGCGCCTCCTTGAGCGCCATCTTCTCATAGGCGAGAAGCACGGCGAGCTCCGGCCGGCTGAAGGGCCGCCGCCGCTGCTCCCGATCCGCGAGGCGGGCGTCGTCCGGCAGAAACTCCACCGATCTGTCGAGTCGTCCCGAGGCTTCGAGAAGCCGGATCGAGCGGACGAGATCGGGCCATGCCTCCATGCCGCGCCGCTCCGCGAGCGACAAGGCGAGCGTCTGCGCCCTGTTGTTGGCGAGAACGAGATCGGCGACGTCGCCGGTCATCGAGGCGAGAAGGGTCTTCCGCGCTTCGCCGTCGAGCCGCCCGTCGGCCTCGGCGGTCTTGAGCGCGATCTTGATGTTCACCTCGACGTCGGACGTATTCACGCCCGCCGAATTGTCGATCGCGTCGGTGTTCAGGCGCACGCCCGCAAAAGCCGCCTCGATGCGGCCGCGTTGGGTGACGCCGAGATTGGCGCCTTCGCCGACCACCGTCGCGCGGATGTCGCTTCCCGTGACGCGGATCGCGTCATTGGCGCGGTCGCCGACCTCCGCGTCGGTCTCCGTCGAGGCGCGGACATAGGTTCCGATGCCGCCGAACCAGAGAAGATCGACGCGCGCCTTCAGAACCGCGGACATGATCTCCTGCGGCGTCGCTTCGTCCTTGTCGAGGTCGAGAAGCGCCCGGACCTCCGGCGAGAGCGGAACGGCCTTCAGGCTGCGCGGGAAGATCCCGCCGCCCTTCGAAATCAGCTTCGCGTCGTAATCGGCCCAGGAGGACCGGGGCAGGCCGAACAGTCTTTCCCGCTCCGCCCATGAGACCTCCGGGTCCGGATCGGGATCGAGGAACAGGTGCCGGTGGTCGAAGGCGGCGACGAGACGGATCTTCTTCGACAGCAGCATTCCGTTGCCGAAGACGTCGCCCGACATGTCGCCGACGCCCGCGACCGTGAACGGCGTCGTCTGCACGTCCATGTCGCGCTCTCGGAAATGGCGCTTCACCGCCTCCCAAGCGCCGCGCGCCGTGATCCCCATGCCCTTGTGGTCGTAACCGTTCGACCCGCCGGAGGCGAAGGCGTCGCCGAGCCAGAAGCCGCGCTCTTCAGCAATCCCGTTGGCGATGTCGGAGAAGGTCGCCGTGCCCTTGTCGGCCGCCACCACGAGATAGGGGTCGTCCCCGTCCTGCCGCACCACGTCGGGCGGCGGCACGAGTTCCCCGCCGCGCAGATCGTCGGTCACGTCGAGCAGCGTGCCGATGAAGACGCGATAGGCCGCGACGCCCTCGGCGAGATAGGCCTGACGGTCGGCGGGGGAGGGCAGTTCCTTCGGGTAGAAGCCGCCTTTGGCGCCTGCGGGCACGATCACCGCGTTCTTGACCTGCTGCGCCTTCACGAGGCCGAGAACCTCGGTCCTGTAGTCCTCTTTCCGGTCCGACCAACGGAGTCCGCCGCGCGCGACCGGCCCGAAGCGCAGATGCACGCCTTCCACCTTCCGCCCGTAGACGAAGATCTCGTGCAGCGGCGCGGGCAGCGGCATGCCCTCGATGCTGCGGCTCGCGAACTTGATCCCGATCGTTTCCGCGGGCAGCCCGTCGGGCCCGATGCGGAAGAAATTCGTGCGCTCCGCCGCTTCGACGAGATTGACGAAACGGCGGAGGATGCGGTCGTCGTCGAGGCTTTCCACCGCATCGAGCCCCGCTTCGATCTCCGCCCGGATCGCGGCGCAGGCCCGCTCGCGCGACGCGGCGGCGCGCGGATCGAAGCGCGCGTAGAACAAGGCGAGGATCTTCGCCGCGAGGGCCGGATGCCGCGTCATCGCCGCGGCCATGTAGTCGTGGCTGAAGGGCGCCTTGATCTGGATGAGGTGGCGCGACAAGGCGCGCAGAAGGTTCACGTCGCGCCAGCCGAGCCCCGCTTCGAGCCCGAGGGCGTTGTAGCCGTCGGCTGCGGCATGGCCGCCGAGCAGGGCCATCAACATGGTTTCGAGCCGCCCGCCGGCTTCGCCGACGTCGATCGATCCTCCCGCCGCGCGTTCCACCAGCATGTCGTGCAGCCAGACATGCGCGTCCGCCTCCGCGCCGCCGGGCGCGATGCGATAGGTCCGCTCGTCGAGCACGCGAAGTCCCATGCTCTCGATCAAGGGTACGCGCAGACTGAGCGCCAGCGGCCCGCCGCGCGCGAAGATCTCGAGACCGGCACGGCCCGCTTCGCCGTCTCGTCCGTCGAAACGCACGGCACGGGGCCGTTCGGCCGACGATCTCTCGAGGATCGCGATATGCGGAACGGCGCGCTCGGGCGCGAAGGCCTCCTGATAGGCGCCCGTGAAGGCCCGGGCGTAGCGCGCCGCCAGCGCGCGGCCGCGGGTTCCGCCGGTGCGCGCGTCGAGCGTCTCCCGCAACTCGTCCGCCCAGGTGCGGACGACCCGCGCCACCGCCTCGTCGAGGGTCGCGGGATCGATCGCGGGAATCTCCCCGCCGTCCCGACCGATGATGAAATGGGTCCGTGCGAGCGGCCCTTCGGGATAGGCCGGATAGGCGGCCGAGGCCCGTCCGCCGAAGAGTTCGGCCAGCACGTCGCCGATCCGGATCCGGGTCTCGGTGTCGTAGCGCTCCTTCGGCACGAAGACGATGACGGAGACGAAGCGGCCGTAGCGGTCCGCCCGTGCGAGCGCCTTCACGCGGGGCCGATCATGGACGGCGAGGATTTCGAGGGAGAAGCGCAGCAGCGTCGCTTCGTCGATCTGGAAGAGTTCGTCCCGCGGATAGTTTTCGAGGACGTTGAGCAGCGCGCGACCCGAATGGGTCGCGGGGTCGTAGCCCGCCAGCTCGATCACGCGGCGCGCCTTGCGGCGCACGAAGGGCACGGCCCCGACGCTTTCCGTATAGGCCGTGGAAGTCAGCAGCCCGACGATCACCAATTCGCCCGTGAGCCTGCCGCCTTCGAACAGCTTCACGCCGACATAATCCAGATAGGCGCGGCGGTGGACGCGGGCGCGGGCGCTCGCCTTGGTCACGATCAGCGGGACCGGTTCGCCGAGAAAGGCGCGGATTTCGGGCGTGATGGTGACCATCTCGCCGCCGCGCTTGAGAACCTTCACCTCGGGATCGGAGAGGATGCCGAGACCCGTTCCGGCGATCGGGTCGGCCGCGGCTTCGCCGTCGGGAAGACGGTATTCGCGCGTCCCGAGCAGGGTGAAATTGCCCTTTTCCAACCATTCGAGCAGGACGACCGCCTCTTCGATCTCCTCCGCGGGAAGCGGGGGAGGGGACGTGCGATAGAAGGCGACGGCGGCGGCGAGCCGCGCGCGCATCGCGCCCCAGTCCTTGACGGCCAGTCCCACGTCGCGGTGAACGGCTGCGAGATCCGCGACCAGCGCTTCCCGATCCGTCGCGGCGTCGATCCGCTCGAGATGGATCTGGATCAGGCTTTCCCGCCGGCCGTCCGGCGCGCGCGGGCCCTGAGCGGTCTTCACGGAGAGGATGCGGCCCGCGGCATCACGGACCGTATCGAGCATCGGGTGGAGAACGAGGCTCGCCGCATGGCCGCGCTCGCCGAGTGCGGCGAGCGTCGAGTCCACCAGAAACGGCATGTCGTCGTTGACGATCTGCAGCATCGTCATTTCCCGGCGGCGTCCGCCGACGTCCGCGCGCAGATCGATCAGTCTGATGTCCGGACCCTTCCCGCCCTTCGCTTCGAGATGATCGACGGCGGCGCGGACGCATTCGGCGAGGTCGGCCGGGGCGTAGGCTTCGAGATCGGACGCGGCGACACCGCCCAGCAGAGGCTCGCAGAAAGGCGCGGCTGCCGGATCGCGTCCGCGCAGAATGTCCTCAACGGCGGCGATCCGCGCCTTTTTTCCGTTTCCGTCCTGCATTCGCGCCCCCCGCGCCGATCCGTCGACGCCGCGTCCCGTACCCGCATGGCCCCGCGGTCGTTGACGCCGGGGGACGTACCGTCTCAGGCTAGGCTCGATCGGGAGCGGAGGACAAGAGGATGCAGGACCGAGACGAACGGCCCGGCGAAACGCCGCGGCGGCAGGACGGGCCCCGCAAGCCCATGGCGCTCGACCTGCCGCCCGCGGATCTTTCGCCGGAGATGAAGGCCTATCTCGAGAAATGCGAGGAAAAGATCGGCTTCGTGCCGAACGTGCTCGCCGCCTATGCGCATGACGATGCGAAGCTCGCCGCCTTCGCCGCCCTCTACAACGATCTGATGCTCGCTCCTTCGGGCCTTTCCAAGCTCGAACGTGAAATGATCGCGGTCGTCGTGTCGTCCGAGAACCGCTGCTTCTATTGCCTCGCGGCGCACGGCGCGGCGGTTCGGCAGCTGTCGGGCGATCCCGCGCTCGGGGAACTCATGGTCATGAATTGGCGCGCCGCGGATCTTTCGGACAGGCACAAGGCGATGCTCGCCTTCGCAAGCCGGATGACGCGCGAGTCCTCCGCGATCGGGGAGGAGGACCGTGAGGCCCTTCGGAAGGCCGGCTTCTCCGACCGCGACATCTGGGACGTCGCTGCCGTCGCCGCCTTCTTCAACATGTCGAACCGGATGGCTTCGGCCGTCGACATGCGGCCGAACGGCGAATACCACGCTCGAGCCCGCTGACGGGGACCGAAAAAGAAAAGGGCCGGCAAGCCGATCCGACAGGGCGGGGGAATCATGGTCGCCCGTTCGGGACCGGCCGCAGCCCGGAGGCTTGGGGGGGCGCTTTTCCGGTTGCGGCCGGTCCCTCGGCAACGTCGAGATCATGCTTCGATTCCGCGGCCGGTTGCGGGCGAAGGCGGGGCAAAATCATGGCGTGCAGGCCGACATGGTCGTTTCCGCGCGAGGCGGTTCGTCGCACCTTGCCGCTCCCGTGATCCCGGCTCATGATGACGTCCGGAAGACGGATCGAAGACATGACGGCGCGAAGGCGGGAGACGCGATGATCGACTCGGAGGATACGCCCGGGGCGCGGAGCCGGGGGCTGCCGGCATTGGTGTCGCTGCAGGCCTCCGCGCAAGTCCCGCAACAGGTCGTCTTCGATCGGCATGAACTCGGTGAACTGCTCTCGCTTTACGGCCGCATGGTCGCGGCCGGCGAATGGCGCGACTACGCCATGGATTTCACCAAGGACCGCGCCGTCTTCTCCGTCTTCCGGCGGTCGCACGAAGTGCCGCTCTTTCGGATCGAAAAGAACCCGAAGCTCGCGCGCCGTCAGGGCGCCTATGCGGTGACGGGGGCGGCGGGGCAGGTGCTCAAGCGCGGCCACGACCTGCATCGCGTGCTCGCCGTGCTCGAAAGGCCGCTGAGGCTCGTCGTCGGCTGAAGCGTTTCCGGGCATCGCGCCCTCCGCTTCGCGGACCATGAAAAAAGGCCCCGGTCGCCCGGGGCCTTTTCATTTCGAGAGATGCTCGTCGGGTCAGTCGTTGTTGCGCTGACCGAACAGGGACAGGAGCATCTGGAACATGTTGATGAAGTCCAGATAGAGCGTCAGAGCGCCCATCACCGAAGCCTTGCCCATCGCGGCCACGTCGCCCGCGACGTAGTCGTACTGTTCCTTCAGGCGCTGGGTGTCGTAAGCCGTCAGGCCCGCGAAGATCAGCACGCCGATCACGCTGATGACGAACTGGAACATCGAGCTCTGCAGGAACAGGTTCACGAGGCTCGCCAGGATCAGGCCGATGAGGCCCATGATCAGGAACGAGCCCATGCCCGAAAGGCTGCGCTTCGTCGTGTAGCCGTAGAGCGAAAGGCCGCCGAAGGCCGCCGCCGTGATGGCGAACACCTGCACCACGCTGCCCAGCTTGTAGATCACGAAGATCGACGACAGCGAGAGGCCCATCACCGTGGCGAAAGCCCAGAACGTCCCGAGGACGGCCCCGTAGCTCATGCGCTCGGCACGGAAGGAGAGCAGGAACACGAAGGCCAGCGGCGCGAGAATGATCAGCCACTTCAGCGGGCTGACGTAAAGCGCCTGCCCGAGGCCGTTGAGCACGAGCCGGGTGCCGACCTGATCGGTCGCGGCCATGAACGTGCCCCACGCCACGAGGGCGGAGATGCCGAGGGCGAGGGTCATATGGTTGTAGATGCCGAGCATGTACGACCGGAGGCCCTGGTCGTACTCGGCCGTTCCGACGCGTGCGACGCCCGAACCCCAAGGCGCAGCAGCGTTGCGATCGTAATTCGACATGGTGCGGTTTCCCTGAACCCTATGCGTGCCGACGGTTCGGCACCCACACAATATGAGAATCTCCCGCGGGAAATACAAGGGCCGAGGATGCGACGAAGCGTCGGCCCCGATCACGCAACGCTCTGCTGAACAACAAAAAAATCGTGTGAAACCATGTCCGCCTCCGTCCGCGATCCGCGGATCGGCGGCGTCACATGCTTCGCAGATGACGCGCGGGCTTTTGGCCGAGAACGCGCCAGGTGCCGATCAGACCGAGCAGCACCGTCACGGCGACCGCTCCTCCCGCCGCAGCGAAGGCGGCCGGAGCGAACCAGACGAAGTCCATCTTCATGAGTTGCGTCACCACGACGCGCGCGGTGACGAACCCCGCGACGAGGGCGAAGCCCGCCGTCACGAGGCCGAGCAGTCCGTATTCGAGGACATAGGCGAGGACGAGCCGTCCTCGCGTCGCTCCCAAGGCCTTGAGGATCACGGCGTCGTAGATGCGCGCCCGATGCCCCGCACCCAGCGCGCCCGCGAGCACCAGCACGCCGGCGAGGATCGTGATCCCGCTCGCCCCGCGGATCGCGACGGCGAGTTTGCCCACGACGTCGTTCACGGCGTCGAGCGCGTCCTTCACCCGCACCGCGGTGATCGACGGGAAGCGCCGCGCCGATTCCGCGAGGATCTTCGCCTCGCTCTCCGTCGATCCGGCATGCGGCATCGTGAGCGAGGCCAGCGAGGTGAAGGGAGCGCCCGCGAAGGTGTTCGGCGAGAAGACCATCACGAAATTGATGCCGAGCGACTGCCATTCGACGCGGCGGAGATTGGCGATCCGAGCGGTCAGCGATCGCCCCAGCACGTTGACGGTCACCGTGTCGCCGATGCCGATGCCGAGCCCCGCCGCGATCTCGGCGTCGAAGGAGACCAGCGGCGGTCCCTTGTAGTCGGCCGGCCACCATTCGCCCTGCACGAGGCGCGAACCTTCCGGAACGGTGGCGGACAGCGTGATGCCGCGGTCGCCTTCGAGCACCCAGGCGGCCCGCTCGGCGGCCTGCACGTCCTCCGCGCGGGTCTCGTTGACGCGCAGGATGCGACCCCGCATCAGGGGCGTGCGCTCGACCCGGGCTCCCGGCGCGACTTCGCCCAGAAAACTCTCGAAGGCCGCGATGTCGGCGGCGGGGATGTCGACGAAGAAGAAGGTCGGCGCGCGATCCGGCAGCGAGCGCGACAATTGATTGCGGATATTGGCGTCGATCAGGGCGATCGTGACGAGAAGCGTCACGCCGAGCCCGAGCGACAGGATCAGCGAGGGGGTCAGCGCGCCGGGGCGGTGGATGTTCGCGACCGCGAGGCGCAGTTCCGTGCGGCCCGCCCGCGGCAGCCGTCGGGCGACGGCCGCCACTGCCCAAGCCACCAGGCGCAGAAGCAGGAACACCGCCGCCGTGCCGGCGACCGCCGAGATCGCGATCCGTCTGTCGTAGGAGAAGAGAACCGCCGTTGCGGCGAGGCCGAGCACCGCGAGGACGGTCGCGACGATGTAGACGGGGCGCGGCAGCCGATGCGTCCGCGCGACCTCGTCGCGGAACAGTGCGGAGACGGGCACGTCATGCGCGCGGCCGAGCGGCCAGAGCGAGAAGGCGAGCACCGCCATGAGACCGTAGAGCGCGCCGAGCGCCAGTTGGCCGGGGCGGATATGCGGCTCGATCGGCAAGGGCAGCAGCGGGGCCGCCAGCCAACCGACGAGCCAGGGCAGGGCCGACCCGAGCGCGAGGCCGATCGCGGTTCCGATCAGCCCGATCAGCCCGACTTCCGTCAGCGCCACGGCGAAGACCCGGCCGCCCGTCGCGCCGAGGCTCTTGTAGACCGCAAGCGTCTTCCGACGTCGATCGACATAGGCGCTCACCGCATTGGCGACGCCGACGCCGCCGACCACCAGCGCCGTCAGCCCGACGATCACCAGAAACTGCGTGAAACGTTCCAGATTGCGCACGAAGGCGGGCGCGGCATTGGTCCGCGAACGGATTCCGAAGCCCGAATCCGGCAACGCGGCCTGCGCCGCCTGTTCGAAGCGCAGCAGGTCCGCTTCGCTCGCCGCGCCTTCCGGCAGGATGATGCGATAGGTCCAGCGCACGATCGTGCCGGGCTTCAACAGGCCCGTCGCCGCGAGCGCATCCTGCGAGAGCATCAAGCGCGGGCCGAAGGTCACGCCGCCCGCCAGCTTGTCGGGTTCCGAACGCAGCCCCGCGCGCAGTTCCACCTCGATGTCGCCGAGCTTGATCCGCGTGCCGAGAGGCACGCCGAGCCGGGCGAAGAGCGCCGGATCGACGGCCGCGCCGTGGATGCCCTCACGCGCGGCGAGCATCTCGGCGGGCGTGCCGGGCGGATCGAACACCACCGCGCCGACCGTGGGATAGGCCGCGTCCACCGCCTTGATCTCGACGAGACCCGCGCGGCCGTTCGGCGCCAGCGCCATCGCGCGCATGGTCGCGACGCCCGTCACGCGGCCCTGCGACTGCATGAAGGCGAGTTCGTTCGGTTCGGCCGGCCTGTGGATCCGGCTCATGGACACGTCGCCGCCGAGGATCAGCCGACCCTGCGTGCCGAGACCGTCCTGCAGCGCGAGCGCGAGCGAGCCCACGCCAACGATCGCCGCGACGCCCAAGGCGATGCAGGCCAGAAAGATGCGGAAGCCCGCCAGCCCGCCGCGCAGATTGCGCAGCGCGAGCTTCAGGATGACCGGGAAGCCCGGGCGGACGACGGGAACGGGCGCGAGCACGGCGTCAGACCGTCGCCGCGGCAAGCGGCCGGTCGCTCTCGATCCGTCCCGAGCGAAGGCGGATCGTCCGGTCGCATTTGGCCGCCAGCGACGGATCATGCGTCACCAGCACCAGCGTCGCGCCCCGATCCCGCTTGAGGTCGAAAAGGAGGTCGACGATCTGCCGGCCCGTCGCCTCGTCGAGATTTCCCGTCGGCTCGTCCGCCACGAGGATCGCCGGGTCGGCCACGAGCGCGCGGGCGAGCGCCACGCGCTGCTGCTCGCCGCCCGACAGTTCGGCGGGATAATGGTCGAGACGTCCGCCGAGTCCGACGGCGTCGAGTTCCGCGCGCGCCCTTTCGAACGCGTCCCGCGCACCCGAGAGTTCGAGCGGCACGGCGACGTTTTCCAAGGCCGTCATGGTCGGGATCAGATGGAAGGATTGGAACACGATCCCGATGCGCCGGCCGCGGAAGCGGGCGAGTTCGTCCTCGTCGAGCTTGGTGAGATCCTGCCCGTCGACCATGATCCGGCCCGAGTCGGCCCGTTCGAGACCGGCCATGGCCATCAGCAGCGTGGATTTTCCCGAGCCCGACGGCCCCACGAGACCCACCGCCTCGCCGTGCGCCACCGCAAGGCTCACGCCCTGCAGGATATGCACGCGCGATGCGCCGCGCCCCAGACTGAGATCGACGTTTTCGAGCTCGATCGCCTTGACCATCCGGGGGCCTCTCCCGATCTTCGGATCCATGAACAGACGAAACTCCGCCCCCACGGCCGTTCCGCATCCTCCGTCGCAATATGGGGGTGCTTCGCGCCGCGTAAAGGCGGCGGCCGCAGCTTGTTCCATGCTCCTTTTCGTCGCGGGCCTTCTCTTGTCGTCCGGAGACGCCGCCATGGCCCGTACGCTGCGTCTCGTCGCCTTGGGCGACAGCCTCACCGCAGGTTACGGACTTCCCCCGCGCGACGCGTTGCCCGCGGCGCTGGAAAGAACGTTGAAGGCGCGCGGCCGCGCCGTCGAGATCGAGAATGCGGGCGTTTCGGGAGACACCAGTTCCGGAGGTCTGGCGCGGGTCGATTGGTCTGTCCCGGACGGCGTCGACGGAGTGATCCTCGCCCTCGGAGCCAATGACGCGCTGCGCGGCGTCGATCCCGAGGTCACGCGGCGCGCGCTCGACGAGACGATCCGCAGGCTCAAGGCGCGCGGCATTTCGGTCATGCTCGTCGGCATGTACGCCCCGCGCAGCTACGGCGAGGACTATGTCCGCCGCTTCGACTCGATCTATCCCGACCTCGCGCGCGAGCACGGCCTCGTCCTGCATCCCTTCATCCTCGAGGGGGTGGCGGGCGAGCCGCGGCTCAACCTTCCCGACGGAATCCACCCCACCGCCGAGGGCGTGCGCCTGATGGCGCAGGGCATGGCGCCGCATGTCGAGCTCTTCCTCGGCCGCATCGCTTCCGGGTCGTGATTTGCGCCGGGCGGTCTGGTCGGACGGCTTCGTTCATGCTTTGAAGCGGCTCCCGTTACGCGTTCCCCCGGAGTCCCTTCTCATGGAACATCGTCCCCTCGGCCGCACCGGCCTGAAGGTCAGCCTCATCTGCCTCGGAACCATGACCTGGGGCGAGCAGAACACCGAGGCCGAAGGCCACGAGCAGATGGATTACGCGCTCGACCGCGGCATCGATTTCTTCGACACGGCGGAACTCTATGCGGTGCCGCCCAAGGCCGAGACGCAGGGGCGGACCGAGGAGATCATCGGCACCTGGTTCAAGGCGCGCGGCAATCGCGACAAGGTGATCCTCGCCTCCAAGGTCGTCGGCCGCACGCCCATGGACTGGTTCCGCGACGGGCGCATCCCGGGCGAACTGAACCGCAAGCAGATGACCGAAGCGCTGGAGAAGAGCCTCAAGCGTCTGCAGACGGACTATATCGACCTTTATCAGCTCCACTGGCCGGATCGCCCGATGCCTTGGGGCTCGATCCCGACCCACTTCAAGTGGAACGAGATGGACGGGGCCTCGAACCCGATCGAGGAGATCCTCGACGTGCTCGGCGACTTCGTGAAGCAGGGCAAGATCCGCCATGTCGGCCTCTCCAACGAGAGCCCCTGGGGGACGATGAAGTTCCTGCAGGCGTCGGAGACGCGCGGCCTTCCGCGCATCGCCTCGGTGCAGAACGCCTATCACCTCCTCAACCGCCTCTACGAGACCGGCATGGCCGAGATCTCGATGCGCGAGGACGTGGGTCTCCTCGCCTATTCGCCGCTCGCGCAGGGCTATCTCACGGGCAAGTACCGCAACGGCGCGCTGCCGAAAGGCTCGCGCAAGCAGCTCTTCAACCGCCTCCAGCGCTACGAGAAGCCCGGCTCGGCCGAGGCGATCGATGCCTATTGGGCGTTGTCGCAGGAGTGCGGGATCGAGCTCACGAAGCTTGCGCTCGCCTTCGTCAACGCCCGCCCCTTCGTCGCCTCGACGATCATCGGCGCGACCTCGATGGAGCAGCTGAAGACCTGCATCGACTCGATCGACGTGAAGCTCACGCCCGAGATCGAGGCGCGGATCGACGCGATCCATCAGGTGCACATGAACCCCGCGCCGTGAGGCGCGGGTTCGAACGGGACGCTTGAGAATCGCCGGCACTCCGTTTCATCCTGAAGCCGGACGGCGCATGGGCCGTCCGGTGCAGGATCGTTCCGGCGGAGGCGCGTCATGCCCCGGCTGTTCACCGGTCTCGAAGTCCCGGACGAGGTCGCCTCGACCCTGTCCATGATCCGCGGCGGCCTGCAGGGCGCCCGCTGGATCGATCCCGAAAACTATCACGTCACCCTGCGCTTTCTGGGCGACATCGACGACCGCACCGCGCGGGACGTCCATGAACTGCTGTTCGGCGTAAGGCCGCGGCGCATCCGCATGAAGATCGAGGGGTTGAGCGTCTTCGGCGGCGATCGCCCCCGCGCCCTCATCGCGACCGTCGCGCCCACGCCGGAACTCGCCGAACTTCAGGCCGAGCACGAGCGCATCGTGCGCCGCGCGGGCCTGCCGCCGGAAGGTCGGAAATTCCTGCCGCACGTGACCCTTGCGCGGCTCCGTTCCTCGTCCGCGCAGAGCGTGGCCCATTTCCTGTCCGACTACGGCCATTTTCGGCCGATGAGCTTCGATCCGGATCGTTTCGTCCTCTATTCCTCCCGCGATTCCGTCGGCGGCGGGCCCTATGTCGTGGAAGAGGCCTATCCGCTGCAGTGACCCGACATTACGAGGAGCGGAGCGATCGGTCGCCCGCATCCGTCATCCCGGCCGCAGCGAAGCGGAGGGCCGGGATCCACGTTTTCCTTCCACCACGGAAAGAAAGACGTGGATGCCCGCATGCGCGGGCATGACGGGGTAGGGGCGGAGCATGGTCCCACCTCCTCGGCGACGAGGGAACGCCCTATCTCCCCGTCCGGGAGGACATCGTCATGGCCGCATCGCTCACCGAAACCGAACGCGCGCATCTCGCCGAGGATCTGCCGGGCTGGCGTCCGGTCGAGGGGCGGGACGCGATCGCCAAGCGCTTCGTCTTCAAGGATTTCAACCAGGCTTTCGGCTTCATGGCGCGCGTCGCGCTCGTCGCGGAGAAGATGGACCATCATCCCGAATGGTCGAACGTCTACCGCACCGTCGACGTGGTGCTCTCGACGCATGACGCCGGCGGGCTCACCGCGCTCGACGTGGAACTCGCGAAGGCGATGGACCGGATCGCGGGGTGAGGGCCGGGGCTCAGGCCCCGACGTCCTTCGCCATCTCGCGCAGCTTGAATTTCTGGATCTTGCCCGTCGACGTCTTGGGCAGTTCGGTGAAGACGACCGTGCGCGGGATCTTGTAGCCCGCGAGATGCTTGCGGCACCAATCGATGATCTCGTCGACGCCCGCCGTCGCGCCGGGCTTCAATTCGATGAAGGCGCAGGGCGTCTCGCCCCATTTCTCGTCGGGCTTGGCCACGACCGCCGCCGCCTGCACGGCGGGATGCTTGAACAGCGCGTCCTCGACCTCGATCGACGAGATGTTCTCCCCGCCCGAGATGATGATGTCCTTGGACCGGTCCTTGAGCTGGACGTAGCCGTCGGGGTGCATCACGCCGAGATCGCCCGAACGGAACCAGCCGCCCGCGAAGGCGTCGTCGGAGGCGGCGCGGTTCTTGAGATAGCCCTTCATCACGACGTTGCCGCGCATCATGACCTCGCCCAGCGTCGTGCCGTCGGCGGGAACGTCCGCCATGGTCGTCGGATCCTTGACCGCGAGGCCTTCGAGGGAGGGATAGCGCACGCCCTGCCGCGCCTTCTTGGCGGCCTGTTGGTCGAGGGGCAACGCGTCCCATGCCTCGTGCCAGTCGTTGACGACCGAAGGCCCGTAGGTCTCGGTGAGGCCGTAGAGATGGGTGACGTTGAAGCCCGCCTCCTTCATCGCGGCCAGCACCGCCTCGGGCGGAGGAGCGGCGGCGGTGAAGAATTCCACGACATGCGGCAGAGGCCGCTTTTCCGCGGGCAGCGCGTTGAGCAGCGTCGACATCACGATCGGAGCGCCGCAGAGATGGGTGACGCCATGGTCGGCGACGGCGTCGTACATGGCCTTGGCGCGCACCTGCCGCAGGCAGACATGCGTGCCCGCGACCAGCGAGATCGACCAGGGAAAGCACCAGCCGTTGCAGTGGAACATCGGCAACGTCCACAGATAGACGGGATGCTTGCCCATGCCGCAGGTGAGGACATTGCCCTGCGCGAGCAGATAGGCGCCGCGGTGGTGATAGACGACGCCCTTCGGATTGCCGGTGGTGCCCGAGGTGTAGTTGAGCGTGATCGCGTCCCATTCGTCGCCGGGCGCGCTCCGCTCGTAATCCTCCGAGCCCGAGGCCACGAAGGCCTCGTAATCCAAACTCCCGAGACGCTCGCCTTCGCCCGCGAATTCCGGGTCGTCGTAATCGATGACGAGCGGCTTCGCCTTGCAGAGCGCGAGCGCGGCCTTGATCGTCTTCGAGAATTCCCGGTCCGTGATCAGCACCTTGGCCTCGCCGTGGTCGAGCGAGAAGGCGATGATCGCGGGATCGAGCCGCGTGTTCAGCGTGTTGAGGACGCCGCCCGTCATCGGCACGCCGTAATGGCATTCGAGCATCGCGGGCGTGTTGGCGAGCATGGCCGCCACCGTGTCGCCCCGGCCGATGCCGAGGGCCGCGAGCGCCGAGGCGAGCTTCTTCGAGCGCGCATGGAAGTCGCGATAGGTCCGCCGCAGCGCGCCGTGAACGATGGCCGTTCGGTCCGGATGCGTCGCAGCCGCGCGTTCGAGGAAGCCCAGCGGCGTCAGCGGTCGGTGGTTCGCCGGGTTCCGGTCGAGATCGACGTCGTAGATGGATGACGGCACGGGGCGATCCCTTCCGGATGCGGACGACTGTCCGGAAACGGTAGGGCGGAGGCCGCCCGGCTTCAATGTCGCGAAAGGCGAAGACCCGCCGGAGGGCGATCAGAGCAGTTCGACGATCCCGTCATAGGCGAGCTTCAGCCCGATCAGCAGCGTGAGCCCGTAGATCAGATCGTAGAAGCGCGCGGCATCGACGCGGCGTACCAGCCAGACGCCCGCGAAGGTCGAGGCGACCGCGATCGGCAGCATCACGGCGGAGAGGCCGATATTGGTCGGCGTGAATTGCCCGAGATGGATGTAGGCGACGAATTTGAAGGCGTTCACCGCCGCGAAGAACATCGTGCTCGTGCCCGCATAGATCTGCGGCGGCAGACGCTGCGGCATCAGATAGACCTGCACGGGCGGCGCGCCCGCATGCGCGACGAAGCTGGTATAGCCCGCCACCGCGCCCCAGAAGAGGCCGCCGGGAATGCCCGCGGGCTTGCCGTGCTCCGCCGTCCCGTGGCGGCGTTTCCAATAGAGCAGCACGAAGACCACCGCGACGAGCCCCATCGTCAGCCGGACGAAGGCCTCCGGAACCGCACTCGCGAGAACCCACCCCACGGCGACGCCCGCAAGCCCGCCCGTCACGATGATCACGGTGCTGCGTTTGTCGAAGCTCTTCCGAAAGACCCAGACGCTGAGGACGTCCTGCACGACGAGGATCGGCATCATGACCGCGGCCGCCTGGACGGGCGGCAGATAGAGCGCGAGCAGCGGCGTCGAGAGCAGACCGAGACCCGTGAAGCCGCCTTTGCCGAGGCCGACGATGATCACGGCGATCGTGCCGACGACATAGAAGACGGGATCGCTGGAGAATTCCAATTGAGGCTCGCTGATCGGCGGAGACGCGGGAGAATGGCCGTCGGGAGGGGCGCGCCGCAAGCGGGGCGCGTGCACGGGCCGCCCTGCATCTTGAACATGCCTCGGAAACGGCGGGCCCGGTTCAGGGAACCTTTGCCATATCGAGCGAAGGAGACCCTCTTGGCCTCTCGACAGCCGTCACGGACGTGTCACACTCCTCCTCGTCAACACCCTCAACGGGAGGATACGCATGTCGATGCAGGCTCATCTCGCAGAACTCGAAAAGCGCCACAAGGCGCTCGAAAGGCAAATCGAGACCGAGTTGACGCATCCCGGAGGCGACGACCTCCACGTGGCCGAGTTGAAGCGTAAGAAATTGGCGTTGAAGGAAGAGATCGAGCGACTGCGGTCGCAGCACGCCAAGCCGACCCTGCACTGACGGGACGGCGCGGAACGGTCCTTCCGTTCGAGAAAACATCGCAAAGCGTCACGGAGGGGCGGAGCGCGACCGGCGCTCCGCCCCTTCCTTCATCGCGTTTCGTCACTTCGGCTGCATGCGCAGCGCCCCGTCCAGCCGGATCGCGAAGCCGTTGAGCATGTCGTTGTCGACGATGCTTCGCACGAGCTTCGCATATTCCGCGGGCTTTCCGAGCCGGGACGGAAAGGGCACGTTCGCTTCGAGCGCCTTGCGGACGTCCTCGGGCACGCTCTCGAACATCGGCGTATGGAACAGGCCGGGCATGATGGTCATCACCCGGATGCCGTATCCGGCGAGATCGCGCGCGACGGGCAGCGTGAGCCCGAGAACGCCGCCCTTCGAAGCCGCATAGGCCGCCTGTCCGATCTGGCCGTCCTCTCCCGCGATCGAGGCGGTGCAGACGACGACGCCGCGGCCGCCGTCCTCCGTCACGGGGTCGAGCGCGGCCATGGCGACCGAAGATTTCGCGATCATGTGGAATGTGCCCGCGAGATTGACCGCGAGCACCTTGGAGAAGGTCGCGAGGTCATGGGCGACGAGTTCGCCCGTGTCGCGCTTCTTCGACACGGTCCGCTTGCCGGGCGCGATGCCCGCGCAATTGACGAGGATGCGTTCGGTCCCGTGCGCGGCGCGCGCCTTCGCGAACGCCGCATCGACCGAGGCTTCGTCCGTCACGTCCGCGCGGCAGAAGAGCCCGCCGATCTCCGCCGCGATCGCCTCGCCGCGCTCCGCGTTCATGTCGAGGATCGCGACCTTCGCGCCTTCGGCCGCAAGCATCCGCGCCGTCGCTTCGCCCAGCCCCGATGCCGCGCCCGTCACCAGCGCCGCATGACCTTGGATCCTCATCGCGTCCCCCTCCGTGCCGTTGCCGGTCTTGTTCAGGGTTTACCGCAGCGTGAGGGCGGACGGAAACGGGACCTTCGGGGAAGGGGCTTCGACACCCTGAAGCGGTCTCTCCCCCGTCATGCCCGCGCATTCGGGCATCCACGTCTTCGTTCACGAGCCCGTCACGGCCGGACGACGATCTTCCCTTCGGCCTTTCGGTCGGCGATCAGGCGGATCGCGGCGGGTGCGTCCTCCAGTGCGACGGTCGCGCCGACATGCACGCGGAGCCGCCCTTCGAGCGCCCAGCCGAACAGCCGCGCCGCATTCGCACGATGCGCTTCGGGCTCCTTTTCGGTGAAGGCGCCCCAGAAGACGCCCAGCATGTCGCAGCCCTTCAGCAGCAGAAGGTTCAGCGGCATCTTCGGAATGCTCCCGCCCGCGAAACCCACCACGAGGAAGCGCCCCTTCCACCCGAGCGCACGCAAGGCGGGTTCCGCAAGATCGCCGCCGACGGGGTCGTAGATCACGTCGACGCCGTCGGGGGCGAGGCGCTTGAGACCGGCCTTCACGTCCTCGCGTGCATAATCGAGAAGCTCATGCGCGCCGTGCTCCGCCGCGAGCGCGAGTTTGGCTTCGGACGAGGCGCAGGCGATCACGCGCGCGCCCATGATCGCGCCGAGTTCCACCGCCGACAGCCCCGTGCCGCCCGAGGCGCCGAGCACCGCGAGCGTTTCGCCCGGTTTCAGCTTCGCCCGATCTTCGAGCGCATGCAGCGACGTGCCGTAAGCGATGAGAAGGCTCGCGGCGACGTCGTCCGAAAGCTCTTCCGGGACGGGGACGAGCTTCTCGACGGGCACGACGACATGCGTCCGGCAGCCGCCCCAGCCGACATAGGCCGCGACCCGGTCGCCTTTCGAGAAGCCCGCGACTCCCTCGCCGACGGCGACGATCCTGCCCGCGATCTCGCCGCCCGGGGAGAAGGGCGGCTGAGGCTTGGACTGGTAGCGGTTCTCGATGATCAGCGTGTCGAAGAAATTCAGCGGCGCCGCGCCGACGGCGACGACGACTTCGCCGGGGCCGGGCTTCGGATCGGGCCCTTCACGAAGAACGAGAGCCTCGGGCGGCCCGAAGGTTTCGCAGAGGATCGCCCTCATCGGATTTCAACCCGCTTCGACGACGCCGTCGGCCTCGAGCGAGCGCCGGAGCCGCGTGAAGGCGAGCCGGATCCTCGACTTGACCGTTCCGAGCGGAAGCCTCGTCCGCTCCGCGATCTCGCTGTGCGAGAGACCGTCGAAAAAGGCGAGCCTGACCAATTGCAGCTGTTCGGCGGGCAGCGTCTCCATCGCGACGCGCACGCGGTCTTCCCGATGCTGCATGTCGATCATGCGGTCCGGATCGACGGCGTCGACGTCGATGTCGAACACTTCCATGTCGTCCGTGTAGTCGTGGCGGTCGCGGCGCAGCGAGTCGATGCGCCGGTTGCGCGCGATCCGGTAGAGCCAGGTCGCGAGCGAGGATTTCGTCGGGTCGAACAGCCCCGCCTTGCGCCAGAGCGTCACCATGACGTCCTGCGTGACCTCCTCCGCGGCGGCGGGGTCGGACCCCAGCCGGATCAGATAGGACTGAAGCCGGGGCGCGAAATGGTCGAACAGCCGTGCGAAGGCGTCGCGATCACGACGCTCGGCAACGGCCGCGACCAGCGTCGCGAGCTCGGAATTCGATTCCACCCGGTCATTTCCCCGAAGATCGATCCGCCCCGGCGGACCCCCGAAATTCACGTAATCATCGTCACTACGTTCAAGGCTGCGACATTCTGGCACAGTTCGAGGGATTAAGGAACCGGGGGTCGCCGCCGCGCTTCCGCCGGCTTTACCTGTTCCTTAACCATTCCGGCCGCATTCAAGGAATCGTTGCGCGGCTTGTTCCGGAGTAAGGTGCTGAGCATGATTCGCCCGTTCCTGTTTCGCCCTCTCGGGCTCTCCGCCCTCGCGGTCGTCGCCATGAGCACGGCCGCGGTCGCGCAGGCCCAGAACAAGCCCGCCCCCAAGCCGGCGGCTCCCGCGGCCCAGCCCGCCCAGCCCGCCGCGCCGTCAGGCCCGGTGCTGCTGGGCACCTTCGGCGATTGGGGCGCCTATGCGTCCGACACGCCCAAGGGCCGCGTCTGCTACGCGCTGTCCTCGCCGAAGGAGCGTCTCCCCAAGGAGCTCAAGCGCGACCCCGGCTTCCTCTTCATTTCGACGCGCCCGAGCGAGAACGTCCGCAACGAGCTGAGCGTCATTCTCGGCTACCCGACCAAGGACAATTCGGCGGGCGAGATCACGATCGGGACGACGAAGTTCCCGCTGGTCACGCGCGACCGCTCCGCCTGGCTCGCGAACGCCGCGCAGGATCCCGCGGCGCTGGAGGCCATGCGCAAGGCTCAGAGCCTGACGGTGCGGGCCTCTTCCGCGCGCGGCAACGCCACGACGGACCGTTACAGCCTTCAGGGTCTCTCGCAGGCCTTGGATCGGCTGAAGAAGGACTGCCCCTGACGGGACGCTTCGATCGGATTTCGAACGGCCGGGCCTCGCCCGGCCGTTTTCGTTTCGGACCCGTTCCACGGGAGGGCGGGACGCTCCGCTTCCCGCCCCGTCATGCCCGCCCTCTCCGTCCGCCATGCCCGTTTCCCACCGCGTCATGCCCGCGCATGCGGGCATCCACGTCTTGCCGTTCGGTCGTCGAAGAAAGACGTGGATCCCGGCTCTCCGCTGCGCTGCGGCCGGGATGACGCCGGGGGGATTTCCGCCCCCCGCCTCCCGCCCCGTCATGCCCGCGCTTGCAGTGCCGTAGTCGCGCCGCCATCCTTGTGTTAAGAGCCGCGCGCCCGCGCTCCGGGTCCGAGACGAGATCATCATGCACGCCCCGACCGCTTCCGAGGCCGCCGTTTCGGCGTCCGCCGCCCTCGACGGCATCGAAAAGGCTCCGCTGATCGCGAGCCCCGGCCGTGCGGAAGGAAAGCCGTCGCTCGTCGGCATGACCCGCGCGAAACTGGCGGAGGCGCTGACGGCGGCGGACGTGCCCGCGCGCGAGGTCAAGATGCGCGTCGCCCAGATCCATCACTGGATCTATCATTACGGCGCGGCCGACTTCGGACGGATGCTGAACGTCTCCAAGCATCTGCGGGCCAAGCTCGAAGACCATTTCACCCTCGCCCGTCCCGAAGTCGTCTCCGAGCAGGTGTCGAAGGACGGCACGCGCAAATGGCTGATGCGCATGCCTTCGACGGGCCCGCTCGACAAGGGCGCGGAGATCGAGACCGTCTACATCCCCGAAAGCGACCGCGGCACGCTCTGCATCTCCTCGCAGGTCGGCTGCACGCTCACTTGCACCTTCTGCCACACGGGCACGCAGCGCCTCGTGCGGAATCTCACCGCGCAGGAGATCGTCGCCCAGCTGATGGTCGCCCGCGACCGGCTCGGCGATTGGCCGGGCGCCGCACGCCCGACCGACGGCCTGATCCCCGATGCCGAGCGGGCGGTGTCGAACATCGTGCTCATGGGCATGGGCGAGCCGCTCTACAATTTCGAGAACGTCCGCGACGCGATGGAAGTGGCCTCCGACGGCGAGGGCCTGTCGATCTCCAAGCGCCGCATCACGCTGTCGACCTCGGGCGTCGTGCCGAACATTCCGAAGGCGGGCGAGGAGATCGGCTCCATGCTCGCCATCTCGCTCCACGCCGTGCGGGACGATCTGCGCAACGAGCTCGTGCCGCTCAACAAGAAATACCCGATCCGCGACCTGCTCGACGCCTGCCGCGCCTATCCGGGCCTGTCGAACGCCCGCCGCATCACCTTCGAATACGTCATGCTCGACGGCGTGAACGACTCGGATGCGGATGCGCGCGAACTGGTGCGGCTCCTCAAGGGCATCCCGGCCAAGATCAATCTGATCCCGTTCAATCCGTGGCCCGGCACGAAATACGCCTGCTCGGACTGGGAGCGGATCGAGCGCTTCTCGGAAATCGTGTTCCGCGCGGGCTACGCCTCGCCCGTCCGCACGCCGCGCGGTCGCGACATCCTCGCCGCCTGCGGCCAGCTGAAGAGCGAGACGGAGAAGCTCCGCGCCCGCGCCAGGCTCATGGCCGAGAGCGGGATCGGCGCGGAAGGCGTGTACGGGGCTGTTTCGGACGACGATTGATCGTCAGCGCGACTGCGTGAAGGCCAGCTTGATCGCGAAGGCGGCCATGATCCCCGCGAAGCTGTAGTCGAAGATGCGCATCGCGCGCTTCGACGAGCGCATGAAGGCCGTGAAGCGCTCCGCGACGAGGATGATCGCAGCGCCCGTCGGAATCCCGATCACGAGGAAGAAGAAGCCGAGGAACAGGATCTTCCCCGACGCGTCCGGATCGGCTGCGTCGACGAATTGCGGCAGGAAGGTCACGAAGAACATCACGACCTTGGGGTTCGTGAGGTTCACGCCGAGCCCGGTGAGCCAGGTCGCGAAGAAGGTCTGCTGCGGCACGCCCGAGGCGTCGACCGAGAAGCCCGAGCCGTAGCGCACCGCCTGCCAGGCGAGCCAGACGAGATAGAGCGCGCCGACCGTCTTCACGACCATGAAGGCCGTGGCGGAGGCGGCGAGCAGCGCGGAGAGGCCGAGACCCGCGAGCAGCGCGTGGCCGACGAGGCCGGTCGACGCCCCGAGCATCGCCGCGAAACCGAGCCGTCGCCCGCCTGCGACCGTGCGCGCGAGGAACAGCGCCATGTCCGGCCCCGGCGTGATCGCGAGAACGAAGGACGCGAGCGCGAAGGTCAGGACGGTGGCGAGGTCGGGAACGAAGGGCGGCATGGCGAATCTCCGGGCCGGAGAGTGCCCCCGAGAGGAAGGGATGGCCACCCGAAAACGACGGTCGAGCGCTCCCGCTTCATGGCCGCGCAGGTCCACCGGTTCGCCGATCGCCGGGCGCGGCTACGACGCCGAGCGGGTCGTGATCTGCGCCCTTCTCCCGCAAGGGGAGAAGGGAGGAGCCCGACCGGCCGGCGTCGGAGCAGCGCAATGACCCTTACCCCGCGATCCCCTTCGCCTTCAGCGACGCCGCGATCTCGTCGAGCACGGCGGGATCGTCGATCGTGGCGGGCATGGCCCAAGCGTCGCCGTCCGCGATCTTCTTCATCGTGCCGCGCAGGATCTTGCCCGAGCGCGTCTTCGGGAGCCGGTTCACCGTGATGGCGATCTTGAACGCAGCCACCGGGCCGATCTTGTCGCGGACGAGACCCACGATCTCCTTCTCGATGTCGAGCGGCGAACGGTTCACGCCCGCCTTCAGCACCACGAAGCCGCAGGGCTGCTCGCCCTTGAGCTGATCCTTGATGCCGATCACCGCGCATTCCGCCACGTCGGGATGCGAGGCGAGCACCTCTTCCATGCCGCCCGTCGAGAGGCGATGGCCCGCGACGTTGATGATGTCGTCGGTGCGGCCCATGATGAACAGATAGCCGTCCGCGTCGACGAAGCCCGCGTCGGACGTGTTGTAGAAGCCCGGGAAAGTCTCGAGATAGCTCTGGCGGAAGCGGTCGTCCGCATTCCAAAGCGTCGGCAGATTGCCCGGAGGCAGCGGCAGCTTGATCACGATGGAGCCCATCGTGTTCGGGCCGACGGGCTTGCCGCCCTCGTCCACGATCTGCACGTCGTAGCCGGGCATCGGCACCGTCGGCGAGCCGTGCTTGACGGGCAGCGCGCCGAGGCCGAGCGGGTTGCCGGCGATCCCCCAGCCCGTCTCCGTCTGCCACCAATGGTCGATGACGGGGACCTTCAGGATGTCCTCGGCCCATTTGACGGTGTCCGGATCGGCCCGTTCGCCCGCGAGGAACAGGGCGCGGAAGCCGGACAGGTCGTATTTCTTCAGATGTTCCGCCTTGGGATCTTCCTTCTTGATCGCGCGGAACGCGGTCGGGGCGGTGAACAGGGCCTTCGCGCCCGTCTCCGAGATCACGCGCCAGAAGGCGCCGGGGTCCGGCGTGCCGACGGGCTTGCCTTCATAGACGACCGAGGTCGAGCCGTTGATGAGCGGTCCGTAGACGATGTAGCTGTGGCCCACGACCCAGCCCACGTCCGACGCGGTCCAGAAGACCTCGCCCGGACGGATGTCGTAGAGCCCGCGCATGGACCAGGCGAGCGCGACGCAGTAGCCGCCGTTGTCGCGGACGACGCCCTTCGGCCTGCCCGTCGTGCCGGAGGTATAGAGCACGTAGAGCGGATCGGTCGCCTTCACGGTGACGCAGGGAGCCTTCTTGCCCGCGGCCTTGGCGGCGGCGACGGCTTCGGCCCAGTCGTGATCGCGGCCCGCGATCATCGAGGCCGCGGCCTGCGGGCGCTGGAACATCACCACGGCGTCGGGCTTCGCGGAGGAGAGCGAGATCGCCTCGTCGAGCAGCGGCTTGTAGGCGACCACGCGGTTCGGCTCGATGCCGCAGGAGGCGGCGAGGATCAGCTTCGGCTTCGCGTCCTCGATGCGGGTCGCGAGTTCCTTGGCGGCGAAGCCGCCGAACACCACCGAATGCACCGCGCCGATGCGGGCGCAGGCGAGCATCGCGACGACCGCTTCGGGGATCATCGGCATATAGACGATGACCGTGTCGCCCTTCGTCACGCCACGGTCCTGCAGGACCGCGCCGAGCGCTTCGACCTCGGCGAGCAGTTCCTTGTAGGTGATGCGGCGCTGCGTGCCGGTGACCGGACTGTCGTAGATCAGCGCCGTCTGGGTGCCGCGGCTCGCGACGTGGCGGTCGACCGCGTTGAAGCAGGTGTTGAGTTCGCCGTCCGGGAACCAGCGGCCGTAGACGCCCTGCGATCCGTCGAAGGCCTTGGTCGGCGCCTTGACCCAGGAGATCGCCTTCGCGGCCTCGCTCCAGAACGCTTCCGGATCGTTCTTGGCGGCGGCGTAGATTTCGGCGTAACGGCTCTTCGACTGCGCGGTCATGTTCGTCTCCTCCCGGTCCCCGCCCGGGTCGTAGCACCGCATCGTGCCACGGTCAGGAGCGACTTTGGAAGGACCGCCTCGTGCATCGTCGCACGCCGCGCTTGCGGTCCTCGCGGCTCGAACGGCATAATCCCCGCATTCGAATTCCGCGAAAGCCTGCGATGCTCGATTCCACTTCGACACCGGACAAGGCCGAGCTCGCCGCCGAATTGGTGCGGCTCAGGACGGAACATCGCGATCTCAAAGACGCGATCGCCGCGCTCGAACGCGTCGGCCCCGTCGATGTTCTGCAGATCCAGCGGTTGAAGCGGCGAAAGCTGCAGCTCAAGGACCGCATCGGCGACCTCGAGGACCGGCTCACGCCCGACATCATCGCCTGAAGCCTCGGCGCGCGGTTGCGGGAGCGCGGCCTTTCCCTATACTCCCCGCTCTTTTTTCCCGGCGGGGGCAATCATGAACGGCCGTACCAAGCCCGTGGCGATCATCATGGGCAGCCAGTCCGATTGGGCCACGATGCGCCATGCCGCCGAGACCCTCGACGCCCTGCATGTCCCGCACGAGGCGCTGATCGTCTCCGCCCACCGCACGCCGGACAGGCTCTACGACTTCGCCAAGAGCGCCAAGTCGAAAGGCTTCAAGGTCGTGATCGCGGGCGCGGGCGGCGCCGCGCATCTCCCCGGCATGACGGCGGCGATGACGAGCCTGCCCGTCTTCGGCGTGCCCGTGGAGTCGAAGGCGCTGTCCGGTCAGGACAGCCTGCTCTCGATCGTGCAGATGCCGGGCGGCATCCCGGTCGGCACGCTCGCCATCGGCAAGCCCGGCGCGATCAATGCGGCCCTGCTCGCCGCCGCCGTTCTCGCTCTGAACGACGAAGCGCTCGCCGAGCGTCTCGAGACCTGGCGCGCGCGCCAGACCGCGGCCGTGGCCGAGCGGCCGAGCGACGACGCCTGATGCTGCAGCCCGGCGACACGATCGGCATTCTCGGAGGCGGACAACTCGCCCGCATGCTCTGCCTCGCCGCGGCTCCGCTCGGACTGCGCTGCCATGTCTATGCGCCCGAAGCGGACGGTCCCGCCTTCGACGTCTGCGCCGCGCGCACGATCGCCACTTATCAGGACGAGGCGGCGCTGGCCGACTTCGCGTCACGGGTCGCGGTCGTCACCTACGAATTCGAGAACGTCCCGGCCGAGACCGCGGCCTTTCTGGCCGCGCGCGTCCCCGTGCGTCCCGATCCTGCGGCCCTCGCACGGACGCAGGATCGGCTCGTCGAAAAGACCTTCATCCGTGAGCTCGGCCTCGACGTCCCCGCCTTCGCCAAGGTCGACTCGCTCGTCGAGCTCGAAGCCGCGCTCGCCGCGATCGGTCGGCCCGCCGTGCTGAAGACGCGGCGTTTCGGCTATGACGGCAAGGGGCAGGCGACGATCCGCGAGGCGACCGACCCGGCCGACGCATGGGCGGCCGTCGGCGAACACCCGTCGATCCTCGAAGCCTTCGTGCCCTTCACCCGGGAAGTCTCCGTCGTCGCCGCGCGCGGGCTCGACGGCACGGTGGTCGAATTCGACCTCTGCGAGAACGTCCATCGCGACCACATCCTCGCCGAGACGCTGGTGCCGGCGACCGCCCGGCCTGAGACGGCGACCGCCGCGCTCGCCGCCGCCGCACGCATCATCGAGGCGCTCGATTACGTCGGCGTGCTCGCGGTCGAGATGTTCGTGGTCGGGGAGGGCGGGGCGGAGCGCGTGCTGATCAACGAGATCGCGCCGCGCGTCCACAATTCCGGCCATTGGACCATCGAGGGCGCGAAGACGTCGCAATTCGCCCAGCATGTCCGCGCCGTGGCGGGTTGGCCGCTGGGTTCGGCGGAGAGGCTCGGGCGCATCCGCATGCTCAATCTCGTCGGTCCTCGAGCCGAGGATTGGCCGTCGATCGCCGCCGACCGTTCCGCCCATCTGCATCTCTACGGCAAGGGCGAGGCCCGCCCGGGACGGAAGATGGGACACGTGACCTACGTGGAGAGCGTCGCGGCCTCCGAGAAAGACCGGGCCGGCGCCTCGCTTCGTATGGACAGGCCCGGTTCGATCTGATAGGCCATCGCCCAACATCGCGACGCAGTGATGCGGCGCACAGCCACCTTTTTTCGAAATCGAGACACGGGAAAACGACGCGTGCAGGTTCTCGTTCGTGACAACAACGTCGATCAGGCGCTGAAGGCGCTGAAGAAGAAGATGCAGCGCGAAGGCATCTTCCGCGAGATGAAGCTCCGCGGCCATTACGAGAAGCCGTCCGAGAAGCGCGCCCGCGAAAAGGCCGAGGCCGTCCGTCGCGCCCGCAAGCTCGCGCGCAAGAAGATGCAGCG
>JAIXTT010000095.1 GCA_027483795.1 Hyphomicrobiales bacterium | reverse complement strand
GCTGGATGAACGCCTATCGCTTCTGGGTGAAGGTGTTCGCGTTGTCCTTCGCGCTCGGGGTCGTCTCCGGCATCACGATGAGCTTCCAGTTCGGCACCAACTGGCCGGGCTTCATGGAGCGCGTCGGCAACATCGCCGGGCCGCTGCTCGCCTATGAGGTGCTGACGGCCTTCTTCCTCGAGGCGACCTTTCTCGGGATCATGCTGTTCGGCTTCCGCAAGGTTCCGGATTGGGTGCACACGGGCGCGACGGTCCTCGTCGCCTTCGGCACGAGCATGTCGGCCTTCTGGATCCTCGTCCTGAATTCCTGGATGCACACGCCCGCGGGCTTCGAGATCCGCGACGGCGTCGTCCATGCGACGGACTGGTTCGCGATCGTCTTCAATCCCTCCCTGCCTTACCGGCTCGCCCATATGCTCATCGCGTCGGGCCTGACCTGCGCCTTCCTGATCGCGGGGCTTTCCGCCTATCGCTGGCTCAAGGCCGATCGCGGGCGCGACGTCGCGGTCGCGCTGCGCACGGGCATCGTTCTCGCCGCGCTGCTCATCCCGGTCCAGATTCTGGTCGGCGACATGCACGGGCTGAACACGCTGAAGCACCAGCCCGCCAAGGTCGCCGCCATGGAGGGCAATTGGGAGACCCGCGGCAATGTTCCCCTCGTCCTGTTCGCGATCCCGAACGAGGCCGAGCGGCGCAACGATTTCGAGATCGGCATTCCCTCGGGCGCGAGCCTGATCCTGACGCATGACCCGGCGGGCGTGGTCCCGGGGCTCGACCGGTTCGTCGGCCCGAAGGGCGAGCGCCTTCACCCGCCCGTCGCGCCCGTGTTCTTCGCCTTCCGCATCATGGTGGGCGTCGGCATGCTGATGCTTCTGGTCTCGTGGTTCGCGGCCTTCACGCTGCGGCGGCACGGCGACATCTCGCGTCGCGTCGCCTACGCCCTCGTGGCCATGACCTTCTCGGGCTGGGTCGCCACCCTCGCGGGCTGGTACGTGACGGAGATCGGCCGCCAGCCCTGGCTGGTGACGGGCGTGCTCACCACGGCCGAGGCGGCCTCCGCCGTGCCCGCCGCCATGATCGGCACGTCGCTCGCCATGTATCTGGCGATCTATGCGGTCCTGATCGTCGCCTATCTGTCGGTGCTGTTCCATCTCGCCGCGAAGGCGAAACACGGTCTCGCGCCGCCCGCCCCCCGCGGAGGCGCGCCGATGCGGCCCGCCGGCGCCTTCGCCGAGAAAGCGTGAGGTCGCCATGCCCGCCTTTCTCGATCCCGCCGCGCTGCCCGTCATCTTCGCGGGGCTGATGGGCCTCTCGATCCTCGCCTATGTCGTGCTCGACGGTTACGACCTCGGCGTCGGCATGCTGATGGCGAGGGCCGACAAGCCCGAAAGCGACCGGATGATCGCCACCATCGGACCCTTCTGGGACGCGAACGAGACCTGGCTCGTCCTCGGGATCGGCCTTCTGCTCGTCGCCTTCCCCACGGCCCACGGCATGGTGCTCACCGCGCTCTATCTGCCGGTCGCGCTGATGCTGCTGGGGCTCACGCTGCGCGGCGTCGCCTTCGAGTTCCGGGTCAAGGCGCAGGAGGATTACCGGCACTGGTGGGACCGCGCCTTCATCGCCGGCTCGACGCTCGCGTCGCTCACGCAGGGCTACATGCTCGGCCTCTACATCATGGGCTTCGCCGAAGGCATGGTCGCGCAGGTCTTCGCGCTTCTGTCGGGGGTCGGGCTCGCGGCGGCCTACATGTTCATCGGCGCGACCTGGCTCATCGCCAAGACCGACGGAGACCTGCAGGTCCGCGCCGTCCGCTGGGCGCGCGGAACCATGCTCCTCACCCTCGTGGGCATGATCGCCGTCTCGATCGCGACGCCGCTCGTCAGCCCGCGCATCTTCGACCGCTGGTTCTCCTTCCCCGACATCATCGGCCTGATGCCGATCCCCTTGATGACGGGCGCCTTGTTCATGGCGCTGTGGGTGTTCCTGAAGCGCATGCCGCGGGCCGACCACAGTCTCGCCCTCGTGCCGTTCCTCGGCGCGACGAGCCTGTTCGTGCTCGGCTTCTTCGGCCTCGCCTATTCCTTCTACCCCTATGTCGTGCCGGAGCGGCTGACGATCCAGCAGGCCGCGAGCTCGCCCGAGAGCCTGTTCATCATCCTCGTCGGCGCGGTCTTCGTCCTGCCCTTCATCATCGCCTACACGGCGTTCAGCTATTTCGTGTTCCGCGGCAAGGCGACGGAGATGCGCTACGATTGATCCTCGGCCATGGCGGCGGAGCGTCGGGCCGACTCGGCGCGCCGCCGACGTGGCGCGCCGCATCGACCGGAACCGCGCGGGGCTCCCGCCGGTTCAAAGCTCGCTGCCGTTGATCACCTTGGCCCGTCGTTCGGACAGCATCCGCGTCAGAAGCCGGTAGAGTTCGCGCGAGAACCCCGCATCGGCCTCGAACCGGAAACCCGCCTGCCCGTCTCGGACCCAGACGCAGTTTCCGAAGATGTGCCAACCCACGACGGCGCCTCGATCCCGCACGATCAGCTTGAACTCGATGCGGTCGTCGCGCTCGAAAGACGTCGTCGTCGCAAGCGAGACGCACATGCCGGTCTCGCTCACGTCTTCGACGGCGAGACGGACGCCGTCATGCACGAGAACGATCTCGTCCGGCGCGCGGAAACGAGCGGTTCGTCGGGCAAGATCGAGCCGGGGGCCGCGAGCACGGTTCATCTACCCGTTATAGGTTGCTCGGCTTAATTCGACAACTTTCGCTCGTTTCAAGCCGTCGAGGCGTGGCGAAGGCCGGCGAGAACGCCGAGAAGTCCGCCCGTCGCGGGATGCGGCGCGGCCGCACCCGCCCTGCCCTCGACCGCCGGCAGCAGCGAGGTCGCGAGCTCCTTGCCGAGTTCGACGCCCCATTGATCGAAGGCGTTGATGTTCCAGACCGCCGCTTCGACGAAGACGCGATGTTCGTAGAGCGCGATCAGCCGCCCCAGCGCGAACGGGTCCAGCCGGCGGTGCAGGATGGTCACGGAGGGACGGTCGCCGGGAAAGGCCTTGAACGGCGCGAGCCGCCGCGCCTCGTCCGGATCCGCGCCGCGGGCGAGCATGGCCGCTTCCGCCTCCGCCGCGCTGCGTCCGCGCATCAGCGCCTCCGATTGCGCGAGGCAATTGGCGACGAGCAGGTCGTGATGCCCGCGCAGATCCGCCTCCTGCCCTTCCGCCGCCAGGATGAATTCGACGGGCACGACCTCGGAGCCCTGATGCAGCAGCTGGAAGAAGGCGTGCTGCGCATTGGTGCCCGGTTCGCCCCAGACGATCGGCCCCGTAGCCCGGCGGACGGGCCGCCCGTCATGATCCGCCCCCTTGCCGTTCGATTCCATGTCGAGTTGCTGGAGATAGGCCGGGAGCCGCGCGAGCCGCTGGTCGTAGGGGATCACGGCGCGGGAATTGAAGCCGCAGACGTTCCGGTGCCAGAGGCCGATGAGGCCCAGCAGAATCGGAAGATTGCGCTCCGTCGGAGCCGTGCGGAAATGCTCGTCGAGCGCATGCGCGCCCGCGAGAAAAGCTCGGAAACGCTCGGCCCCGATGGCGATCGCCAACGGCAGGCCCACGGCCGACCAGACGGAATATCGCCCGCCCACCCAGTCCCAGAAGCCGAAGACCCGCTCGGCCGGAATGCCGAAGGCCGCCGCCTTGTCGACCGCCGTCGAGATCGCCGCGAAATGCGTCCGTGCTGCGGCCTCGCCGAGCCGTTCGGCGAAGCGCCGCCGCACCGTTTCGGCATTGGTCATGGTTTCGACGGTCGTAAACGTCTTGGAGGCGACGATCACGAGGGTCGTGGCGGGGTCGATGTCACGCAGCACGTCCGTCGCATGCGCCCCGTCGACGTTCGAGACGAAATGCACCCGCGGCCCGTCGCGATGGGAGGCGAGCGCGCCATAGGCCATGGCGGGTCCGAGATCCGAGCCGCCGATGCCGATGTTCACGACGTCCGTGAAGCGCCCGCCGCCCGAAGGCGCGACCGCGCCGGAGCGGATCGCCTCCGCGAAGCCGAGGAAGCGCTCGCGCTCCGCCGCGACGTCGCCCGACACGTCCCGGCCGTCGACATGGAAGGATCGTCCTTCCGGCGCGCGCAGCGCCGCATGAAGCACCGCCCGGCCCTCGCTCGCATTGATCCGTTCGCCCGCGAACATCGCGTCGCGCTTGCCTTCGACGTCGCAGGCGCGCGCCAGAGCGAGGAGATCCTCGAGGATCCCGGCATCCACCGAGGTCTTGGACCAATCGAGCAGAATATCGTCCACGGCGGCGGAACAGTGCGCGAAACGGTCGGGATCCCGGGCGAAAAGATCATCGATCCGGACGCCCGCGGCGTCGGCATGCCGCCGCGCAAGGCGCTCCCATGCGGCTTCGATCGCGTCGGATCCGTTCATGGTTCCTCTCGGTTCTCCCGGTACGGCCGCCTCCGTCGGAGGCGCCGTCGTCATCCGAAGACGGAAACGCCGATCAGCAGGGGATGCAGTTTCAGCATCGCCGCATAGGCGACCGTTCCCGCGGCGAGCGCCGCGACGTCCCCGCGGCCGAAACCGGCGGCTTCGACGACGGGCGCGCCTTCGGCCGCCGCCCGCCGCTTCACCGCGATCCGGTCATAGACCGACCAGCCGAGGAACGTTCCGAACAGGATCACCGATCCGACATCCCCGTTCGCGAGCAGATGCGCGAGCGCCCAGGTCTTCACGCCGACGAGCATCGGATGCTTCAGCTTCGCCTTGATCACGCCCGCGGGCGCATAGGCCGCCGCAAGCGCGATGAAGGCGGGCCACATCAGCAGGACCGCGACGTGCCGCATTCCCCGCGGCGGGTCCCACAGCGGCACGTAGCCCGCCGCGCGATAATCGCCGTAGCCCTTCGCGATCAGCACGATCCCGATGATCGACAGAAGTGCGTGCACGCCCCGATAGGGCAGCGCCCCGAGCCGGGAGATCACCGCCGCGCGACGATCGCGCAGGGTCGTGAAGGTGTGAACGGCGAAGAAGACCGCCAGTCCGAAGATCATCAGCGCCATCGTCGAGCCTCCGCCTGAAGCGGAAGCTATGTCGCGTGGGTCCGCTTCGCAACGCCGAATGCCGGCCGGCCCGCGAAAGATCGGATCGTCCGGGCCTCGGAATGCTCTCGTTCACCCTGCCGCCCGGAACCTCCGCAAGACCGGGCGATGCGTCGAATGCGACGCTTCGCTTCAGGGCCCCGTCAAGCTCCGCGCATGCATTCGAAGGGCATGAAGAACGGCGTCCTTTCCCCGTCCCCGACCGCGAAGCGCAACGGCGAAGATCCTTTCGTTTCCGGCGTGCAAACCGAGCGCCCGCTACGGGGCGGCCCGCCCGCGGCGTTAACCCTCTCCCGATCAATGACTTGCCCGGCCCCGCCCGAGCTCATTAACGTCTCGTTAACCTCGAGAACGGGTGTGGATCGGATGCGTGGCCTGATCGGCGGCTTGGCCGTAATGAGTTTGGTGCTGGGAACGGGCGTCGCCGTCGCGCGCGACCGCTTTCCCGCGACCGATCCCATGCCGCGCCCCGCCACGGTTTCGGCGCCGACGGGCCTCACCACGCCGCCGATCGGCTGGGCGCAGCTCTGCGATGTCTCGCCGGAGGACTGCGAGGTGGAGAGCCTCGAGCCGCGCAGCATGCCCCTCACCCGCACGAATTGGGCGCTGGTCTCCCGCGTGAACCGGGACGTCAACGAGCGGATCGAACAGGTCGAGGACATCGTCCATTTCGGCCGGATCGAGGTCTGGACCTATCCGGTCGACGGCAAGGGCGACTGCGAGGATCTCGTTCTGCTCAAGCGCAGGATGCTGATGGAGGCGGGAGTGCCGCGGCAGGCTCTTCTCGTCACGGTCGTGCGCGACGACGAGGGCGCGGGTCATGCCGTGCTGACGCTGCGCACCGACAAGGGCGACTTCGTGCTCGACAACAAGACCAACCGGATCCTCGATTGGCGCGCGACGGGCTATGCCCCGGTCAAGCGCCAGTCGCAGGAAAACCCGAATGTCTGGGTGTCGATCGGCGAGGCGATCGGCGTCACCACGACGGCCGGCAATCCGCCCCATTGAGGGACGCGGCGCGTCTCAATCGATCCGCACCATTCCCGCCGCGAAACGCTTGAAGTTCCGCACATAGCCCGCGGCCGACGCGCGCAGCCGCGCGGCCGAGGCCTCGTCGAGCGTGCGGATCGCCTTGGCGGGCGCGCCTACGATCAGCGAATTGTCCGGAAATTCCTTGCCTTCCGTCACCAGCGCATTCGCGCCGACGAGGCAGTTCCGGCCGATCTTCGCACCGTTCAGAACCGTCGCGCCCATGCCGATCAGGCTGTTCTCGCCGATCACGCAGCCGTGCAGGATCGCATGGTGGCCGATCGTGCAGTCCGCGCCGATCGTCATGGGAAAGCCCATGTCGGTATGGAGCATCGCCCCTTCCTGGATGTTCGTCCGTGCGCCGATATCGATCAACTCGTTGTCGCCGCGCAGAACGGCCCCGAACCAGACCCCGACATCCTCGGCGAGCCGCACCGCACCGATGACATGCGCGTCCGGCGCGATCCAGAATCGACCGGCCTCGGGAAGAGCCGGACGGCGGTCGTCGAGCGCATAGACGGGCATTTCACACTCCTGAACTCGGGGCGGGACCAGAGAAGCCGAGGCGCATCCCTCGGTCAAGAACGCACCGCGTCAATCATTGCTTAACCACGTTTCCCCATCATCCGAACCGGATCCACGGTCTCGGACGACATCATGCATCGGGCGACGGAAGCAATGCCGAAGCGGACCGCCGCCTTCATGCTGGCCGGCCTCGCCTTCGGTATCGCCGCCGGAACGCCCGCGGGGCTCTCCCGAACCGCACCCGCGCAGGAGAAGGCCGCCGTCACGGTCGCGGGCCGCAGCTTCGCCTTCGACGGCAGCACGGCCATGCTTCTGCGCGGGGATCACCGCCGCGCCGAAGTGGCGATCGCCCACCCCGCTCCCGAGCGGGGGGCCGCGGGCCGGATCTTCGTCACCCTGCTCCCGGCCGCCGAGACGCCCGAGCCCGAGTTATGGCCCGCCCTCGTCCATTCCCGCTTCGTCGAAGCCGACGTTTCGGAGGGTCCCGGCGGCCTTCTCATGAGGCGGTTCCGGAGCGACGGTCCGTTCCCCGGCGAGATCCTCTACATCGCGCGCGACGAAGCCGCGGGTTTCGCCGCCCGTTGCCGCGAGGAGGCGCCCGACGACGCGCCCTCCTGCATGACGACGATCCGACGCGACGGGATCGATATGGTCATCCGCTTTCCCCGAACGCTTCTTGCGGATTGGGCGCGGTTGATCCGGCGCGTCGAGACCGCCCTCACCGATGCGGGCCGCAGGGCGGTTCCTTCAACGTAAAGGCGGCAGCGGCACCGCGGAGGATGCGGGCGCGGACACCGTCGCCGCCCGGTCCTGCACCACGCCGCCGAGCGCGATGCGCTCGATCGTCCAGCGCCGCGCCGCCAATTCGCGCCTCGCCCGCTCTCCCGGCGGCCCCGCGAAGACCGCGATCCGCGTCGCCGACGGTTCATTCTGGGCGAGCCAGCGTCCGACCTCGTCGGCCGCCTTGGCATTCTCCGCGTTCCAAAGGAACTCGTCCGCCGGGACGAAGGCGATGATGCGTCCGTCGCCGCTCTTGACGAGGGTGATGCCCGGCGCGGGAAGGAAGTCCAGCGGACCCTTCAGCGCCTTGGCCCGCGCCGCCATCATGTCCGCCTGGAGCCTGTAGAGAAAGGCGGAGGAACGGCTCGGGGCGCCGCCCGCAGCCTCCACGAACACGTCCGTGCCGCGGGCGGAGAGGCGCTGCAGCGCCGCCGTCGTCACGAAGAGATCGGTCGGCGTGTAATGCGGGTTCTTCATCAAGCGGTCGGCGGCCTCCTCGGACACGCCGAGCGCCTCGAGCGTCGCGCGCGCATCCCGGATCAACTGGCCCGACGTCTTCTCCCGCAAGGCGTCCTTGACGCCCTTGGACGCCGTGATGCCCGAGAAGGACACCGCCAGCGTCCCGGGCACGGCGATCTTCATCGCCGCACCGACCGAGAACGAGCCCAAGGCCGAGCCTTGCGCCAGATGCGTGAGCCTGTCGGCGAGCGGCTTGAAGTCGGTATGCGGATCCACGTCCAGTTCCGCGGCGATGCGCCGACGCGCCGAATCGATCCCGAAAAGCCCGCCCGCGAGGCTTTCCTTGCTGCTGCCCTTCTCCGAGGCGGTCATCCGATCGAACATCTGCCCGATCCCGCCGATCGTGCCCTTCACCGTATCGACGGGCTTGGTGACGAGTTCCCCGCCGAAGACCAGCGGCGCGGTCACCGAGCGCCCGAGCGATTCGAACATCGAAGCGCCGAAGGACGTCTCCTCCAGCCGCGCGAGCACGTCGAGTTCGCCCAGACGCGTGACGAGCAGCGCATCCCCCGTGACGGTGAAGACGCCGTAACGCGACTCGACGGTCCAGACGCGGTTGCGACCGTCGCCGCTCACTTTCGGAAGCACGCGATAGTTGGAACCTTCGACGCGGGCCCCGAGAAGATCGCGCGCGCTCGGCTCCTTTTCGGCATGAGCGACCGACACGAGCAAAAACGACGCGACGGCCGCAGCCGCGGCCGGAAAAGCCCGCCGAAGCCGCGACGCGAGACTCATCGGACCGTCTCAGACATGAAGCGCGTCCTGCGCGCCGTTGCCGGTCGCATGCGGATCGAACAGCGTTTCGAGCCCGTAGATCGCTCCGATCCGCCGGATCGCGTCGGGCACGTTGCGGAATTCGAGACGGCCGCCGCCCGCGCGGACATGACGGCCGATCTCGATGAAGAGCGCGAGCGCCGACGAATCCGCCGCGCCCGCCTTTTCGAGATCGACGATCACCGCGCCATGCGCCGGGAGAGAGGACGCGCGCCGCGCCAACTCCGCGACCGTGGCGAAGGTCAAAGGCCCCGAGGGGGCGAAGACGGACCCTTCGATCGGCCGGGCGGCGTCGGTCATCGACGGCCGTTCTTGCGTTCGAGGGCCGCGATCAGCCCGTCGACCCCGCCCGCGCCGACGAGCTGGGTGAATTCGTCGCGATAGGCGGAGACGAGGCTCACGCCTTCCACCGTCACGTCATAGACCTTCCAGCTCGAGCCCGAACCCGCCAGCGCATAATCGATCGACACCGGCGAACGACCGCCCGTCATCTGGGTCCGGACCGTGACGTCGCCGTCGGAGCCGTTGCTGCGCATGCCCTTCACTTCGACGTTCGCCTCGTTCAGGGTCGAGAGCGCGTTCGCATAGGTGCGGATGAGAAGGCGGCTGAACTCCTCGACGACGCGCCTCTTCTGCGCCGCGTCGGCCCGTGCCCAGTTGCGGCCCATGGCGATCTGCGTGATCCGCTCGAAATCGAAGCGCGGCACGAGATTGCGCGTGACGATCTCGTTGTAGCGCTGCGCGTCCGAAGCGCCCGAGGGGCTCTTGCGCACGGCTTCGGTGACGTCGACCGCGAGCTTGCGCACGAGCTGCTCCGGCGCCGACTGCGCGAGCGCGGGCCCGGCCGCGGCGATGCAGAGCACGAAGGCGATCGCCCTCCCCAGCCCGCGGAGCATGTCTTTCGTCGTCATGTCTCGGATCCGTCCCGTGGGTTCAGCGCCGGCTCGCCTCGTCCGCGATCAAGGCGTTCCGCCGCATCAGATACGAGCTGCGGACGAAGCCGTAACGGTCGAAGCTGGCCGCATCGAGGAGACCCTCGGTCCTCATCGTCTGCGACCGGAAGGAGATGTAGTTCAGGCCCATCGCCGAATAAGCCCATTCCGCCGGAAGGAACATGCGCGGATCGGCCGCGATCCGGGCGCCGCGACCGATCGCGTCGCGGACGTTCGACGGCCCCAGCAGCGGCAGCACGACATAGGGGCCGCCGCCGAAACCCCAGACGCCGAGCGTCTGGCCGAAATCCTCGTCGACCTTCTCGAGACCCATGCGCGCGCCGACGTCGAAGATCCCTCCGATGCCCAGCGTGGTGTTCACGAGAACGCGACCGAAATCCTTGCCGGCGCGCTCGGGCTTGCCCTGAAGCACGTTGTTCACGCCCGAAAAGGCGTCGTCGACATTGCCGAACACGTTGGCGACGCCGTCCTGCAACGGCTGCGGAATCACGGTCGTGTAGATCGTCACGATCGGCCGGATGAGAAGATCGTCGACGACCCGGTTGAAGGCGAAGATCCCCCGGTTCACGGGCTCGAACGGGTCGTTGACGACCGGAGCCTCGACGGGCGCCGGGGCGGCGGGCGCGGCTTTGCGCTTCCGTTCGGAGGCCGCGGCGGGCCCGGCCGCGAGAGCGACCACGAGCAGCGCGGCTCCGGTCAGGCGGAGAAAAGCCGTCATTTCGAACCACCCGCATTCGGCTCGGACGCCTTGCTGAAAAGGAACTGTCCGATGAGTTTCTCGAGGATCATGGCGGACTGCGTCTTCGCGATCCGATCTCCGGACGCAAGATAGGCGGAGTCACCCCCCGCTTCCAAGCTGACATACTGTTCGCCGAGCAGACCGGACGTCAGAATCGAAGCGATCGTGTCTTTCGAGAAACGGTGTTCGGGGAAGATCTGCAGCAGCACGCGCGCCTCATAGGTCTCGCGATCGAGCGCGATGCTCTCCACCCGGCCGACCACGACCCCCGCGCTCTTCACCGGAGCCCTCGCCTTCAGGCCTCCGATATTGTCGAAGCGCGCCTCGAGCCTGTAGCCGCCTTCGGTGTCGAACCCCGCAAGATTGCCGACCTTCAGCGCGAGAAAGACCGCCGCAAGAAGACCCGCCGCCACGAACAGGCCGACCAGAACGTCGATTTTCGACCTTTGCACCGTCAACCCCTGAACATCCATGTCGTCATGACGAAATCGAGAAAGAGCACCGCGAGCGACGAGATGACCACCGTCCGCGTCGTCGCCGAGGAGACGCCGCCCGCGGTCGGGGCGGCGTGAAACCCTTCGAAGACCGCGATCAAGCCGACGGCCACACCGAATACCACGCTCTTCAACAAGCCGTTGAGCACGTCGTGCCGGAAATCCACGGTGGCCTGCATCTGCGACCAGAACGATCCCGCGTCGATGCCGATCAGACGCACGCCGATCAGCCAGGCGCCGAACACTCCGAGCACCGAGAACATCGCCGCCAGCAAAGGCATCGAGAACACCGCGCCGTAGAAGCGCGGCCCCACGATCCGCGCCACCGGATCCACCGCCATCATCTCCATCGCGGAGAGCTGGTCCGTCGCCCGCATCAGCCCGATCTCGGCCGCGATCGCGGAGCCCGCCCGCCCGGCGAAGAGCAGCGCCGTCACCACGGGCCCCAATTCGCGCACCAGCGAAAGCGCCACCAACACGCCGAGCGAATCGGAGGCCCCGAACCGCTGCAGAACGTCATGGCCCTGCACCGCCAGCACCATGCCCACGAACAGGCCGGACACCACGATGATCAGCACCGAACGCACGCCGGAGGCGCGCATTTCGCGCGTGACCTGCCCGAAGCGCCGCAGCACCCGGTGGCTCACGCCGAGCACCCGGCCGAAGAACAGCGCCGCGCGACCGAGCCGGCCGAGGCCGTCGATCACCGCGCCGCCGAGATCTCCGAGAACGTCAATGACGATGCGCTGCACGGTCGAAAAGATCCTCCGCGAGCGGCGGTGCGGGTTGATGGAACGGCACGGGCCCCTCGAAGGCGCCGTCCACGAATTGGCGCACGAAGGGATCGGTCGCCGTGCGGAGTTCGGCGGGGGTCATGTCCGCATAGACGCGGCGGTCGGCCAACAGGATCACCCGGTCGGCGATCAGCAGGGATTCGTTGAGATCATGCGTCACGATGATGGACGTCATGCCGAAGGCGTCGTTGATGCGCCGGATCAGGCGCCCCACCATGCCGAGAGAGATCGGATCGAGCCCGGTGAAGGGCTCGTCATACATCATCAGCATCGGATCGAGCGCGATGGCGCGCGCGAGCGCGACGCGACGCGCCATTCCGCCTGACAGTTGCGACGGCATCACCGACGCCGCCCCGCGCAGACCGACCGTCTCGAGCTTCAAAAGCACCAGCGTCCGGATCATGCTTTCGGGCAGATCCGTGTTCTCGCGATAGGGAAAGGCGACGTTGTCGAAGACCGACAGATCGGTGAAGAGCGCGCCCTGCTGGAAGAGCATCCCCATCCGACGGCGCAGCGCGTAGAGGCCCTTCCGGTCGAGCCGGCCGACACTGACGCCCGCCACCCGCACCGAACCCGCCTTCGCCGTGATCTGTCCGCCGATCAGGCGCAGAAGCGTGGTCTTGCCGACGCCGGAGGAGCCGATCACCGCGACCACCTGGCCGCGCTTGATCCGAAGATCGACCCCATCGAACAGCAGCGTCCGGCCATGGCCGAAGGCGACGCCGTCCAGGTCGATCAGGGTATCCGGATCAATGCTCATCAGGTCGGTTCGCCCGCCTCGTCGCGGTCAGTCCGCGAGATCGTCCTCGAGGATCGACATCGTGAAGACGAAGGAGCGGTCCCCGTCCTCGTCGTCGAGCGAGATGATCCCGATGAATTCGTCGCCGATCATCACCTCCGCGGAGTCGGTCTTCTTCGGCCGCGCGACCACCCTGATCTGCGCATTGCCGTAGAGCCGGCGGAGATAATCCTGAAGCTTGAGAAGTTCGGTCTTGTCCATGGCACTTCCGTTGTCGTTCGTCGCGAACTCCGGAACGGCGCGGCTCCGCGAGCGCGGGGATTGCCACGTCGCAGGCTACGCCGCAACCCTCGCCCGCATCCGCGAGAGGCTTAAACTCAACCGCCGGCCTTTTCGGCCAGAATCTGGTCCATGCTCCGCGCGGGTTCCGCGCATCCCGCCTCGCCGACCACCTTGGCGGGCACGCCCGCCACCGTCGTATTGTGCGGGACGTCGTTGAGCACCACCGAGCCCGCGGCGACGCGGGCGCAATGCCCGACCTCGATATTGCCGAGGATCTTCGCGCCCGCCCCGATCAGCACGCCGCGCCGGATCTTCGGATGCCGATCGCCCCGTTCCTTGCCCGTGCCGCCGAGCGTCACGTCCTGCAGCATCGAGACGTCGTCCTCGATGACCGCGGTCGCGCCGACGACGAGCCCCGTCGCATGGTCGAGGAACACGCCCTTCCCGATCACCGCGGCGGGGTTGATGTCCGTCTGGAAGATCTCGGAGGAACGGCTCTGCAGATAGAGCGCCAGATCCTTGCGCCCGCGCTTCCACAGCGCATGCGCCAGCCGATGCGTCTGCAGGGCATGGAAGCCCTTGAAATACAGGAGCGGCTCGACGAGCCGGTGGCAGGCCGGATCGCGGTCGACGACGGCCAGCAGATCCGCCCGCACTTCGTCCTCGAGTTCCGGCCGCTCCGCTGCGAGATCGCCGTAGGCGGTCTCGATCGCCTCCAGCGGCACGGCCGGATGCGCGAGCCGCGAGGCGACGCGGCCGATCACGGCGGCCATGAAGGAGGCACGGTCGAGCACCGTCGCACGCAGGAAACCCGCCATCATCGGATCCGCCGCCGCGGCTTCGGCCGCTTCACGGCGGATCTGGCCCCAAAGCGGATCGAGCCGCGCGACTTCGGCTTCGCCCTCGGCGTCGTTCCCCTTGGCGTCTCGGATTCGCTGCAGGCTCATGGGCCACCGTTCGGATCGGGCATCGGGGTGAACAGGTAGGCGAAGCGGGCTCCCTTGCCAAGGCGGCCCGAGCGCAGGGCTCAGCGGAAGCGTCGCTTCAGAAAGTCGAGCGTCGCCGCACTGAAGGCGTCGTTGCGGTCGCCCGCCACCATATGGCGCGCCCCGGCCACGTCCGTCGTCTCCGCATCCGGCGCCAGCGCCATGAACTCGGCCGCATGCTCCTCGGACACCAATTCGCTCGACGCGCCCCGGACCAGCAGCGCCGGGACCGACAGCGCGGCGGAGGCCGCCAGAAGCCGTTCCTCGACGCCTGCGCGGTCGAAATTGACGCTGCGCGGTCCCTCGATGAAGCGCGGATCCCAATGCCAACGCCAGCGACCGTCCGCCTCGCGCCGCAGATTCTTCGCGAGCCCTTCGAGCGAGCGGGGGCGCGGCCGATGCGGCAGATAGGCCGCGATCGCATCCGCGGCCTCCTCCACCGAGGCGAAGCCCTCCGCCGCGCGGGACCGCATGAAGCCCTGAACCTTGTCGACCCCCGAAGGATCCATGCGCGGCGTCACGTCGACCAGAACGAGCGCACCGAAGACCGTCGGAGCGTGATGCAAGGCGAGAAGAGCCGCGATCCCGCCGAGCGACGCCCCGATCACGGCCGGCACCGTACCGTGCTCCTCGGCGAGCGCCCGCGAAACCGCGATCGCATCCGCCGCAAAATCCTCGAAGGCATAGGCGCCGGAGGGGATGCGCGCGCTGTCGCCGTGCCCGCGCTGGTCGAGCGCCACGGAGGTGAAACCCGCCTCCGCCAACCCCCGCGCGGCATGGGCGAAGGCGTGCCGGGTCTGGCCGCCGCCGTGCAGCAGCAGCACCGGCCGTCCGCCCTCCCCGCGCTGCGTCGCGACGAGCGGATCGCCGCCCGCGCCCGCGAACCGCCGTTCGATGCCGTCGGAGCTCAAGGCCGCCGCTCCAGGAAGGCGAGCACCGCCTCCTTGTGCGTCCGGTCGCCGACGGCGAGATTGTGGTCGCGGCCGACGATGTCGAAGGCCTCGCCGCGCTTCATCAGGCGCACCAGAGCATGCGGATCGCCCGCCACGGCGTCGTTGGTGCCCACCGAGACGAGGACGGGCGCATCGATGCGGCCGACCTGTTCGGGCGTCAGCGTCTGGCGCGAGCCGCGGATGCAGGCGGCGAGCGCCCGAAGGTCGCTCTTCGTCTGCTCCGCGAAGGCGCGGAACATGCGCTGCATCGGATCGGTCAGCACGTCGAGGCTCGGCGCTTCCATCGCGTCGGCGATGCCGAGAGGCAGGCCCACGCCCTCCACGAGATGGATGCCGAGCCCGCCGAGCAACGCCGACCGCACCCGGTCGGGCGCCGCGAGCGCGACATGCGCCGTGATGCGTGCGCCCATGGAATAGCCCATCACGTCCGCGCGCCGCACGCCGAGATGGTCCATGAGGTTCAGCACGTCCCGCGCCATCACGTTCGAATCATAGGCCGCCGGGTCGTAGGGCTTTCCGCTGAGCCCGTGCCCGCGGTCGTCGAGCGCGATCACGCGCCGCCCGGCGCGGAGCAGCACGCGGGTCCACTGCGTATTGACCCAATTGACGACATGGTTCGAGGCGAAACCGTGCACGAGCACGATCGGCTCGCCCGCGCCCTCGTCCGGCGCGAGATCCACATAGGCGATCGAGACGCCGTCGGAATCGAAGTGATGGATCATGCTGCCCCCGGCCTGCGCCGCGCACGCTAAGATCCCGCGCCGAGCCGAGCAAGCACCGTCGGGCTTACGCCGTCAGGCCCCCGCCTCCCGCCTGCCGACCCCCGCCCCGCGGGGCGTCGCCCCGCTCTCAGAACGGGATGTCGTCGTCGAGATCGCCCGCGAGCCGTCCGCCGCCCGCCGGAGCCGGACCGCGTCCGCCGCCCGAGGACGCGCCGCCGCCGGAATAGCCGCCGCCGGACGAACCGCCGCGGTCGCCGTAGCCGCCGCCCTGCGAGCGCCCGCCATAGCCGATCGAGCCGCCCTCGTCGGAATCGCCCATGCCGCCGCCCTGTCCGCGACCGTCGAGCAGCGTCAATTCACCGCGATAGCGCTGCAGCACGACCTCGGTCGCCTGGCGCTCCTGCCCGTTCTTGTCCGTGTATTTCCGAGTCTGCAGCTGGCCTTCGAGGTAAACCTTCGAACCCTTCTTCAGATATTGCTCGGCGATCTTCGCGAGGTTCTCGTTGAAGATCACGACATTGTGCCATTCGGTGCGCTCCTTGCGCTCGCCCGAGGCCTTGTCGCGCCACGTCTCCGAGGTCGCCACGCTGAAATTGACCACGGGCTCGCCGGAATTGAGCCGCCGCGTCTCGGGGTCGCGCCCGAGATTGCCCACGAGGATCACCTTGTTCACGCTGCCCGACATTCCGCTCTCCGCTCGTTTCCCGCGACCTTAACCGATCCGGCCGGACCCGCGCCCACCGCCCGGCCTCCGCCGCGCGGTTATCCACATCGCTTGCCCGATTGTTCCTGTTATGTTCTTATCAGACACGGGCCATGCGCGCAATGCGGTCCGGCTCCGTTCGAAGGGCGTGTCGCGCGCGCTGCGGCGCACTATGTATCGTCATCCGCCGTGCGTCTCGCCGCGCGGATCGGTCCCGCATACGGAAGCGAGCCTGCTCATGGCCTCCATCGACGACCTCTTCGACAAGGCCCGCGCGCCCGGCGCGGACGCCCGGGTGATCAGCGTGCGCGGCGCGCGCGAGCACAACCTCAAGAACGTCGATCTCGTGATTCCGCGCGACAGGCTCGTCGTGTTCACGGGCTTGTCCGGCTCGGGCAAGTCCTCGCTCGCCTTCGACACGATCTATGCCGAAGGCCAGCGCCGCTATGTCGAGAGCCTGTCGGCCTATGCGAGGCAATTCCTCGAAATGATGCAGAAGCCGGACGTCGACCAGATCGACGGCCTGTCTCCCGCCATTTCCATCGAGCAGAAGACCACGTCGAAGAACCCGCGGTCGACGGTCGGCACCGTCACCGAGATCCACGACTACATGCGCCTGCTCTGGGCCCGCGTCGGCGTGCCCTATTCGCCCGCGACCGGGCTTCCCATCGAGAGCCAGACCGTCTCGCAGATGGTGGACCGCGTGCTCGCGCTCCCCGAAAAGACGCGTCTTTATCTCCTCGCCCCCGTCATCCGCGGCCGCAAGGGCGAGTTCCGCAAGGAAATGGCGGAGTGGCTCAAGCGCGGCTTCCAGCGCGTCAAGATCAATGGCGAGTTCGTCGAGATCCCCGATGCGCCCGCGCTCGACAAGAAGTTCAAGCATGACATCGACGTCGTCGTCGATCGCCTTGTGATCAGGCCCGATCTCGGCGCGCGGCTCGCCGACTCGCTGGAGCAGGCGCTCGACCTCACCGACGGTATCGCCGTCTTCGAATATGCCGACGAGAAGGAGGAGGACGGCGCGCCGCGCCGCATCGTCTTCTCCTCGAAATTCGCCTGCCCGGTCTCCGGCTTCACGATCCCCGAGATCGAGCCGCGCCTGTTCTCCTTCAACAACCCCTTCGGCGCCTGCCCGGCCTGCGACGGTCTCGGCCACGAGATGCGCATCGACCCGGACATGATCGTCCCGGATTCCTCGCTCAGCCTGAAGAAGGGCGCCATCGCCCCCTGGGCCAAGTCGACCTCGCCCTATTACGGCCAGACGCTGGAGGCGCTCGCCCGCCATCTCGGCTTCTCGATGACCAAGCCCTGGGCGGAACTCCCCGACAGCGCCAAGATCTCGATCCTGTTCGGCACCGGCGCCGAGCCGGTCCGCATGGCCTACAACGACGGGCTGCGCGCCTATGAGGTCCGCAAGCCCTTCGAGGGCGTCATCACCAATATGGAGCGGCGCTGGAAGGAGACGGAGTCGGACTGGGCCCGCGAGGAGATCGGCCGCTTCATGTCCGAGACGCCGTGCAAGGCCTGCCAGGGCTTCCGGCTCAAGCCCGAGGCGCTCGCGGTCAAGATCGACGGCTGCCATATCGGCGAGATCTCGCGGCTCTCGGTCAAGGACGCGCTCGACTGGGTCTCGCGCCTGCCCTCGCGGCTCTCCCAGAAGCAGAACGAGATCGCCCCGCGCATCCTCAAGGAGATCCGCGACCGGCTGACCTTCCTGCTCGATGTCGGGCTCGAATACCTCACCCTCGCCCGCGCCTCGGGCACGCTTTCGGGCGGCGAGAGCCAGCGCATCCGGCTCGCCAGCCAGATCGGCTCCGGCCTCACCGGCGTACTCTATGTGCTCGACGAGCCCTCGATCGGCCT
>JAIXTT010000092.1 GCA_027483795.1 Hyphomicrobiales bacterium | reverse complement strand
CTTTCTCGACCTTTGGACGGGAACGCTCAAGCGCATGAACGGCGAGGAGGCGACGCCCGTCGCCGAGCCGGAGCCGGGCGACAAGCGCTTCAAGGATCATGAATGGTCGGACAATCCCATGTTCGACTTCATCAAGCAGGCCTATCTGATCACGAGCCGTTGGGCCGAAGACGTGGTCGACCGGACCGAAGGCGTCGACGAGCACACCAAGCACAAGGCGCAGTTCTACGTCCGCCAGATCGCGAGCGCCCTCGCGCCGACCAATTTCGTGGCGACGAATCCCGAACTGCTGCGCGAGACCTTCAAGCAGAAGGGCGAGAACCTCGTGCGCGGCATGAAGATGCTCGCCGAGGACATCGAGGCGGGCAAGGGCACGCTGAAGCTGCGGCAGTCCGACCCGGCGAATTTCTCGGTGGGCGTCAATCTCGCCACGACGCCGGGCAAGGTCGTCTTCCGCAACGATCTGATCGAGCTGATTCAATATGCTCCGGCGACCGAGCGGGTCCAGAAGCGGCCGCTGCTGATCGTGCCGCCTTGGATCAACAAGTTCTACATCCTCGACCTCAACCCCGAGAAGTCCTTCATCCGCTGGGCGGTCGCGCAGGGACTGACGGTCTATTGCATCTCCTGGGTCAACCCGGACGGGCGGCAGGCCGAGAAGAGCTTCGAGGACTATATGCGCGAGGGCATCTTCGCGGCGCTCGACGCCGTCGAGGACACCTGCGGCGAGACCGACGTCACGGCGATCGGCTACTGCGTCGGCGGAACGCTTCTGTCGGTGTCGCTCGCCTATATGGCCGCCATGGGCGACACGCGGATCTCGAGCGCCACCCTGTTCACGACCCAGGTCGACTTCACCCATGCGGGCGACCTCAAGGTCTTCGTCGACGAGGACCAGATCCGGTCGATCGAGGATCGGATGTATGCGCAGGGCTATCTCGAGGGATCGAGCATGGCCTCCGCCTTCAACATGCTGCGCCCGAACGACCTCATCTGGCCCTATGTGGTCAACGTCTATCTGAAGGGCGAAGCGCCCTTCCCGTTCGACCTGCTCTATTGGAACGCGGATTCGACGCGCATGCCCGCGGCGAACCACTCCTTCTATCTGCGCAACTGCTATCTCGAGAACAAGCTCTCCAAGGGCGAGATGGCGATCGCCGGCGAACGTCTCGATCTCGGCAAGGTGAAGATCCCGATCTACAATCTCGCGGCGAAGGAAGACCATATCGCGCCCGCGAAATCGGTGTTCCTCGGCTCGGCCCGTTTCGGCGGCCCCGTGACCTTCGTGGTCGCGGGCTCCGGCCATATCGCGGGCGTCATCAATCCGGCGGGCAAGCCGAAATATCAGTATTGGACGGGCGGCGAGCCGAAGGGCGAGCTGACGGACTGGCTCGCCGCGGCCCGGGAGACTCCGGGGTCCTGGTGGCCGCATTGGGCGGAATGGATCAAGGCACAGGCGCCGGAAACGGTCCCCGCGCGCAAGCCGGGCGGCCGCAAGAAGACCTTGGGAGATGCGCCCGGCGAATATGTGCGGGCGAGAAGCTGACGCGAAAGGGCCCGGGTCGATCCCGGGCCTTTTCGTTTCCTCGCGCCCCGCGGACGGGCCCGTGCCGACGACGGCGGGCGTCGCGCGGACTTGCGGAGCATCGGCTCGGCGGTCAAACTCCGCCCGCCGACGAGAGACCGTCGGCCAAGAACGCCTTCTTGCGAAAAGGAAACCCCGATGAAGTTCCTCCGCTACGGCAATCCCGGCGCCGAAAAGCCGGGCATGGTCGACGCCGACGGCACGATCCGCGATCTGTCGGCTCACGTCGCCGACCTCGCCGGCAGCGCCCTCGACCCCGCGAATCTCGCCAAGATCGCCAAGCTCGATCCCAAGTCGCTCCCCGCCGTTCCCGGCGGCGTGCGCATCGGCTCCTGCGTCGCCCGCCCCGGCAACTTCATCGCCGTCGGCCTGAACTTCGCGGACCATGCGGCGGAGACGGGTTCGCCGATCCCGAAGGAACCCATCCTCTTCAACAAGACGCCGAACTGCGTCGTCGGCCCGAACGACGACGTCGTTCTGCCGCCCGGTTCGGTGAAGTCGGACTGGGAAGTCGAACTCGCGATCGTGATCGGCAAGACCGCGTGGCGCGTGTCCGAAAAGGACGCGCTGTCCTACGTGGCGGGCTTCGCCGTCTGCAACGACGTCTCGGAGCGCGAATGGCAGATCGAGCGCGGCGGCCAGTGGATGAAGGGCAAGGGCGCCCCGACCTTCGGACCGCTCGGCCCGTGGCTGGTGACGCCCGACGAGATCGCCGACGTGCAGAACCTGCACATGTGGCTCGAACTCAACGGCAAGATGGTGCAGGACGGCTCGTCGAAGACGATGATCTTCGATTGCGCGCATCTCGTGCATTACATCTCGCAGTTCCTGCAGCTCGATCCGGGCGACGTCATCACGACGGGCACGCCTCCGGGCGTCGGCCTCGGCATGAAGCCGCCGCTGTTCCTCAAGGCGGGCGACGTGATGCGCCTCGGCATCGCGGGCCTCGGCGAACAGCGCCAGACCGTCCGCCAGGGCTGAACGCCCTCACGACCGGAATGAAGAAGCCCGCCGAAGCGACTCGCTCGGCGGGCTTTTTCGTCGTCGGAGGCCCCCTCGTCGTCATGCCCGCGGATGCGGGCATCCACGTCTTTTCGGTGCGTCGGCTCGGAGCGGAAGCGGACCCGTTCAGGGATGGCCTGACCGCCGTGCCGTCCTCATGGCCCGTGAAGGAAGACGTGGATGCCCGCATCCGCGGGCATGACGGGAGGGGGCGGAGGGGCCGCCCTTAAGCGACGCCCAGCATCAGCTTCAGGTTCTGCACCGCCGCGCCCGAAGCGCCTTTGCCGAGATTGTCGAGCTTGGCGACGAGAACCGCCTGCCCGCGCGCGTCGTTGCCGTAGACGCGGAGTTCGAGGAGATCCGTGTCGTTGAGCGACTCGGCCTCGATCCGGCCGGCAGCGAGGTTCCCCTCGGCGAGCGTGACCACGCGGACGAGATCGAAGCCGCGATAGCGCTCGACCAATGCCTCTTCGAGATCGCGGGATTTCGGCGCGCCGACGAGCATGTCGAGATGGAGCGGGACGGAAACGAGCATCCCCTGCCGGAAATTGCCGACGGAGGGCACGAAGATCGGCCGCCGGGTCAGGTTCGAATAGCGCTGCAGCTCCGGCAGATGCTTGTGCTCGAGCCCGAGACCGTACAGCTCGAAGGACGGCGCGGCACCCGCCTCATAGGCCTCGATCATGCTCTTGCCGCCGCCGGAATAGCCGGACACGGCATTGACCGTGACGGGGAAGTCCGCAGGCATGATCCCGGCGTCGACGAGGGGGCGCAGCAAGGCGATGCCGCCCGTCGGATAGCAGCCGGGATTGGCGACATGCGTCGCGTTCCGGACCGCGTCGGTCTGTTCGGGCGCGAGTTCCGCGAAACCGTAGGTCCAGCCCGCGGCGACGCGATGCGCGGTGCTGGCATCGAGGATGCGCGGGGCCTTGGCCCCGAGTTCGGCGGCGAGCGCGACCGATTCCTTGGCGGCGTCGTCGGGCAGGCACAGGACCACGGCGTCGACCTCGGCCATCAAGGCCTTGCGCGCCTGCGGATCCTTGCGCTTGTCGGGGTCGATGCTGCGGATCTCGATGCCCGGGACGGCGAGCAGGCGTTCGCGGATGCCGAGCCCCGTGGTCCCCGCTTCCCCGTCGATGAACACCGTCGCAGCCATGGCCGCCTCCCGTCATTGGAACGAGCGTTCGTCTAGAACCATGCGCGAGCGGGCGCAACATCCGCAGGCCGCGCACGATCCCCCGAGAACCGTCATTGATCTTTAGGGGAATCGGGAGCCTGATCGAGTCACCGAGTCCGGAGATTCGCCATGACAGACCGAACCTTGCAGTTCGTCCTCTCCGATCTTCCCGACGACGACGAGATCAAGAAGGAGCGGCTGAGCGAAGCGATCTCCGATCAACTCCTCCCCGCCCTCGCCGAGGCAGCGCATGTCTCCAGCGCCGAACTCGCCGCCCACGCTCTCGTCGACCTCGCCTATATCGTCGGCTTCACGCATCGCTCGGAAGACAGCCTGACGCTGCTTTCGGCCGTGGCGGAGGCCATCCGGAGCGGCATGGCGGATTACGCCGAAGAGGCGCAGACGGGCGCGGCCGACGGCGATTCCTCCGACGATTGGGCGGGCGCCGTCGAAGGGACGCATATCCGTCACTGAAGACGGCGGGCGTCCTGCGCCGGGCCGCATGCGGCCCGGCACGACCCGTTCACCCGTCTTCCCCGCCCCGGGGGCGGGGGGCCCTGACGCGATACGGGTCCGCTTCGGATTTCAAACGGTTCGAAGGCGCTTGCCGGCACGCGAAGTCGAGGTCTAGTCTTCGTGTCAACGAGCGGAAAATCCGCCGTATTCAAGGGAGAGAAACAATGACCGATCTGACCCGTCGCGGTTTCGTCGCCTCGGCCGCCGCCGCCGCGACCGCAGGCGTCATCGCCAAACCCGCCATCGCGCAGTCCGCTTGGCCCAATCGTCCCGTCACGGTCGTCGTGCCGTGGGGCGCGGGCGGCGGCACGGACGCCACGGCCCGCATCGTCTCGTCGATCCTCGAAAAGAATCTCGGCCAGCCCTTCAACGTCGTGAACCGCACGGGCGGCTCGGGCGTGGTCGGCCACTCCGCCATCGCGACCGCCGCGCCGGACGGCTACACGATCGGCATGATCACCGTCGAGATCACGATGATGCATCATCAGGGCCTCACGGACCTGAAGCATTCGAGCTACACGCCGCTCGCCCTCATGAACGAAGACCCCCCGGGCGTGCAGGTGAAGGCCGACGGCCCGTTCAAGGACATCAAGCAGCTCGCCGACTTCATCAAGGCGAACCCGGGCAAGCTGAAGGCCTCGGGCACCGGCCAGGGCGGCATCTGGCATCTCGCCCTCGTGGGCTGGCTGAACGCGATGGGCCTGAAGGCCGATGCGGTTCCGTGGGTGCCGTCGAACGGTGCGGCTCCGGCCATGCAGGATCTCGCGGCGGGCGGCATCGACCTCGTCACCTGCTCGGTGCCGGAAGGCAAGGCGATGATCGACGCCGGCCGCGCGCGGAGCCTCGCCATCATGGCGGCGCAGCGCAACCCGCTGTTCCCCGACGTGCCCACGCTCAACGAGACGCTCGGCATCAATTATTCGGTCGGCGCCTGGCGCGGCATCGCGGGACCGAAGGGCATGCCCGCGGACGTCGCCGCCAAGCTCACGGCGGAACTGAAGAAGGCCTATGACTCCAACGAGTTCAAGGACTTCATGAAGGCGCGCGGCTTCGGCACGGTCTGGGCGCCGGCCCAGGAGTTCGACGCCTTCATGGCGAAGGGCGATGCTTCCATGGCTTCGGCCATGAAGGCCGCGGGCCTCGCCAAGTCCTGATCGACGTCGATGAAGGGCGGGTCGAAAGACCCGCCCTTCCGCTTTCCCTGAAGCATCGGGACGATCCTCTTGCAGATTTCCGACCGGATCAGCGGCGGGGGCCTCGCGGCTCTCGGCCTCGTCGCATTCATCTACGGCTCGAAGCTTCCTCCCGTCCGCGGCCAGCCCGTGGGGCCGGAAGTGTTCCCCATGGTCGTCGGCGCAGGGCTGATGATCTTCGGCGTGCTGATCGCGCTCGGGATCGGCCGGAGCTTCGAAGGCGCGAACGAGGTGGTCGCAGCCGAAGACGGCACGACCGTCGAGGAAAAGAGCGCTCCCTTCGACCTGCTGACCGCCTTCAAGGTGGCGCTGCCGCCGGCGCTTCTGCTCTTCTACGTCTTCTTCTCCGAACGCATCGGCTTCATCCCGACGGCCTTCGTGATCGTGTCGTCGATGTGCCTCGCCCTCGGCGCGCGCTGGAAGGCCGCTCTTCTCATGGGCCTCTTCGCGCCGCCCGTGATCCATCTGATCTTCGCGAAGATGCTCCGCGTCCCGCTGCCCGCGGGCCTCCTGCCCATGCCCTGGTGACGCCGATGCTCGATACGCTTTTCGAAGGCTTCCGCCTCGTCTTCCAGACCGACGTTCTGATCGCGATCATCGGGGCGTCGATCTACGGACTGGTGGTCGGCTCGCTGCCCGGTCTTTCCGCGACCATGGCGACGGCGCTGCTCGTGCCCGTGACCTTCTACATGTCGCCCATCGCCGCGGTGGCGACGATCATCGCGGCTTCGGCGATGGCGATCTTTTCGGGCGACATTCCGGGCTGTCTGCTGCGCATTCCGGGGACGCCCGCCTCCGCCGCCTATACCGACGAAGCCTTCGCCATGACGAAGAAGGGCGAGGCCGAGACGGCGCTGGGCATCTGCCTCTGGTTCAGCGCGCTGGGCGGCATCATCGGGACGATCTCGCTGATCGTGATGGCGCCGCTGCTCGCGGAGATGGCGTTCAAATTCTCGACCTTCGAATATTTCTGGCTCGCCTTTCTCGGCCTGATGTGCGCGACGCTCGTCGCCCGCTCGTCTCCGCCCAAGGCGATCGCCGCCATGTTCCTCGGCCTGCTCGTCTCCTGCGTCGGGATCGAAAACCCGGCGGGCACGCCGCGCTTCACCTTCGGCATGACGGACCTGCTGGGCGGCATCGAAGTGATCCCGGTGCTGGTCGGCGTCTTCGCCGTGGCCGAGATCATGCGCGGCATGGCGCTCAAGGACCCGCCGAAGATCCCGCACCGGAAGTTCGGCAGCATCCTGAAGGGGCAATGGGAACTGACGAAGACGCACAAGCCCCAGCAGGTCCGCGGCAACATCGTCGGCATCATCATCGGCGTGCTTCCCGGCGCGGGCGCCGACATGGCGGCCTGGGTGAGCTACGCGATGGCGAAGCGGTTCTCCAAGACGCCCGAGAAGTTCGGCACCGGCCATCCGGAAGGGCTGATCGAGGCCGGGGCGAGCAACAATGCGAGCCTCGCCTCGGGATGGGTGCCGTCGCTGCTCTTCGGCATTCCGGGCGATACGATCACGGCGATCGCGATCGGCGTTCTCTACATGAAGGGGCTGAACCCCGGCCCGACGCTCTTCACGGAGAAGGCGTCGAGCATGTATGCGCTCTACATCATCTTCATCATCGCCAACATCATCATGATCCCGCTGGGAATCATGATGATCCGGGCGTCGAGCACGGTCCTGCGCCTGCCGCGCTACACGGTGATGTCGGTGATCGTGCTGCTCTGCGCGGTGGGCTCCTTCGCCACGGGCAACAACCTGTTCCTCGTGGTGCTCGTCGCGATCTTCGGCGTGATCGGCTACGTGATGGAAAAGAACGGCTATCCGGTGGCCGCGCTCGTTCTCGGCGTGGTGATGGGCACGATGGTCGAACAAAGCTTCGTGACCTCGCTCATCAAGTCGGACGGCAGCATCATTCCGTTCTTCAGCCGTCCGGTCGCCGCCGTGCTCGCGGCCATGACCTTCGCCGCGCTGCTCTGGCCCGCCGTCGTCTGGCTGATGAAGAAGCGCCGCGCGGCCTTGGAGCCCGCCGCGCGCTGACGGCCGACTTGCCCCGCGGGGTCCGCCCCGCTTAGCTTCGCTCCCGTCGTCCCGATCGGACGGCGGGAGTTTCGCGTTCCGTGTCCTCGACCGTCCTTCTCTTCGCCGGCTATTTCGCCCTGCTCGCGGGCGCGCTGTTCTACGGCGGGCGGGCGCTGTCGAGCCCTTGGCTCTTCCTGCTCCGCAGCTTCTTCCCGAATTGGCGCTTCTATCATGCGCTCGGCCGCGCGCCGCGGCTCGAACATCGCGGTTTCAAGGACGGAGAATGGTCGGACTGGGTGCGGATGCATCCGCGCGCGACGTTCCGACCCGCGAAGCTCCTGCACGATCCGGCGGTCAATCTCGCTTTGACGGAGCAGAACCTCGTCGATCATCTCGCGGCGGACGTCGCGGCCTTCGACGGGGAGGATCCCGGCACGCTGACGAGCTATCGCCTCGTCGCGCGCCTCGTGCGCGAAAAGGTCCGCGACGCGTCGCCCGGCGTCGAAGACTTCCAGTTCCGCATCCGCTCCGAAAGGCCCGGCGAGGAGCGGGCCGACGACGAGGACGTGGTGCTCGTCTCGCCGAGGATCGCGGCATGAACGCCTTGGCGGCGACCGACGCGCTGCGGATCATGCAGGCGCTCGCGGGCCTGAGCCTCGCGATCCAGACACTCGAATTCCTGCGGCTGCGGACGGCGCTTTCGGAGCGCGGCGTCTGGGCGTGGTCGGTGCAGCAAGGCGACCTCGCGCATGCCTCGGAGGCGACGCGCGCGGTCTTCGGGTTCCTTTCGGACGAGCGCGTCCATGCGGCGCATCTCCTCCTGCGCCTCGCGGGGGCGGCGATGCTGATCCTGTGGGGATCCGCCCTCCCCCTCTCGCTCGTCCTGCTTCTCGGGACGGTCGCGATCCTCGTGCGCTGGCGCGGGGCGTTCAACGGCGGCAGCGACTTCATGACCATCGTCGTGCTGACGGGCCTCGTGATCGCCGATGTCGGGGCGACCTTCGGTGCGGCGGAGACGGGGGCGAAGGCGGGTCTGCTGTATGTCGCGATCCAGGCGCTGACGTCCTATTTCGTCTCGGGCGCGGTGAAGCTGCGCGACGCCGACTGGCGGACGGGACGCGCGCTGCCGGTCTTTCTCGACGGCGCCGTCCACGGCCCCCTGCCCCCGGCCGCCGTCCTTCGCCGCCCCGCGGTCGCGGCGTTCTGTTCATGGGGCTTCATCCTGTGGGAATGCGCGGCGCCGCTCGCGCTCGTCGCGCCGATCGCGGCGCTCGGCTACTGCGCGGTCGCGCTCGTCTTCCACCTGCTCGTCTTCCGATTCTTCGGGCTGAACCGTTTCGTCTTCGCCTGGGCGGCGGCCTTCCCGGCGGTCGTCTATGCGGCGGGCGTCCCGTTCTGACGCAGCGGACCGCGCCCCGTCGCGAACAGCGCGACGCGACGCGCGAGGCGGAAAATGGGGTAGAAGGCCCGCGCGACGGCGGGTTTCGCGAGCACGGCGCGGTTCAGGCGGTTGAAGGCGTCGACGGGCGTCGAGAGTGCGGCGAGGACGGCGACGGCGGCGGCCCCGTGATGCCTCATGCCGTCGAGTTCCACCAGCATGCCCGCATCGAGATCATGGCCCGCCGCCCAAGCGGCGGCGACGCGCGGGTCGGCGGATCGCGCGTCGACGACTTCGACGTGACCCGCCGCGGCTTCGAGCCGGATGCGACGCACGTAATCGCGGCAGAGCGGGCATTCGCCGTCGTAGATGATCAGCATGCAGCCTCCGCATGAAGGTTCGCACGCGGCGCCTTCGCGCTTCAAGTCGCCGCGGCACGAGCAACGGAGGCGTTCGGAGCCTGCCGCGACGGGCTTGCCTCCCGACCCGCGATGGTTTGAGGTTGTCGTCGCGCCGCGCGGCGCGACGGCCGCCGCGGCGAAGAAAATCGGGCGGGAGAAAACCATGAAGGACGGGACGATGAAGCGACGTCATTTCCTCAAGGGCGCGGGCCTTGCGGCCGCCGCGACCACGTTGGCCGCGCCGGCGATCGCGCAGTCGATGCCGGAAGTGCGGTGGCGGTTGACGTCCAGTTTCCCCAAGACGCTCGACACGATCTTCGGCACGGGCGAAACGCTCGCCCGCTACGTCGCGGAGGCCACCGACGGGAAGTTCAGGATCCAGACCTTCGCGCCGGGCGAACTCGTGCCCGGACTGCAGGCGCTCGACGCGGTGCAGAACGGAACGGTCGAATGCGCCCATACGCCGACCTATTTCTATCTCGGCAAGGACCCCGCGCTCGCCTTCGGCACGGGCATTCCCTTCGGCCTCAATGCCCGCCAGCAGCATTCCTGGTGGCACTTCCAGAACGGCTCGACGATCATCAACGAGGTGCTGGCGCGCTTCAACGTGCACGCCTTCGCCGCGGGCAATTCCGGCGCGCAGATGGGCGGCTTCTTCCGGAAGGAGATCAAGGACGTCGCCGATCTGCAGGGGCTGAAGTTCCGCATCGGCGGGCTCGGCGGGCGCATCCTCGCCAAGCTCGGCGTGGTGCCCCAGCAGCTCGCGCCGGGCGACGTCTATCCCGCGCTCGAACGCGGCATTCTCGACGCGGCGGAATTCGTGGGCCCCTATGACGACGAGAAGCTCGGCTTCCTGCGCGTCGCGAAGTTTTACTACGCCCCCGGCTGGTGGGAGGGCGGCGCGATGCTTCATCTCCTCGTGAACAAGCAGAAGCTCGACGAACTGCCCGCCCATTACCGCGCGATCCTCGCCCATGCCTGCGAGGCGGCGAACAATTGGATGCTCGCCAAATACGACAGCGTGAACGGCCCGGCGCTGCGCCGCATGATCGAGAACGGCGCGGAACTCCGCGTCTTCCCGCAGCCCGTGCTCGAGGCGGCGCTGAAGGCCTCCAACGAGGTCTATGCCGAAATCTCGGCGACGAATGCGGACTTCAAGCGCGCCTGGGACTCGGTGCAGGACTACCGCAAGGACGTGCTGCCCTGGTGGCAGCTCAACGAATACGCCTTCGACACCTTCATGGTCCGCACGCGCGGCCGGAGCTGAGTCGACGCGCCGCACCCCTCCGAACGCCGCCTGCGGGCGGCGTTCCTCATTCCGCAAGGACGATCCCATGACCGAAACGCCGCCCGATGCGGAGGCCCGGCTCGACGCGCTGGAAATCCGCATCGCCCATCAGGACCGGACCATCGCGGAACTCAACGAAGTCGTCGCCGAACAGTGGAAGACGATCGATCTTCTTTCGAGGCGGGTCGCGGCGCTCATCGAGGAGTTTCGGAATGCCGAGCCTCGGCGCGAAGGACCGGAACCCCCGCCGCCCCATTACTGAGGACGGATTGCGGCGGATCGCCGCGGATCGTCACGCGCGGCACCGCCGTGCTTATGTCACCCGAGGAAGCATTCAGGGAGTCGCCGGTTGAACGACGCTGTTTTGACGGCCCTTCTCGTCTGCACGGCCGCGGCCGCCGCGACGCTCCTCGGCGGGTTGATCGTGGTCCTGACGAAGAAGGTGGAGCATCGGCTTCTCGCCTTCGGCTTTTCCTTCGCGGCGGGCGCGATGGTCTATGTCTCGCTCGTCGAAATCCTCGCCAAGGGGCGGGATTCCTTCGCCATGGTGATGCCCGAAGCGGAAGCCTACCGCCTCGCCACCTTCTGGTTCTTCGTCGGCACGCTTCTCGTCGTCCTGTTCGAGCAGTTGCTTCCGAAGACCGAGGACGACGCGGACGCGGATGAGGACCGCCGCCGCGTGGGGCGCGCGGGCCTCCTCGCCGCCTTGGCGATCGGCGCGCATAACTTCCCCGAAGGCGCGGCGACCTTCTTCGCGACGCTCAACGATCCGTCGCTCGGCATGAAGCTCGCGGCGGCGATCGCGATCCACAACATCCCGGAAGGCGTCTCCGTCGCCGTTCCCCTGCTCTATGCGACGGGGAGCAGGACGAAGGCGATGCTGGGCACCGCGATCACCGCGCTGGCGGAGCCCGTCGGCGGACTTCTCGCTTATCTCCTGCTCGGACCGTGGCTGGACGCCTATGTCTTCGGGATCGTCTTCGGCGTGATCGCGGGCGCGATGGTGTTCCTGTCGCTGCATGAACTGATGCCCTCCGCCAAGCGCTACGCCAAGGGCCGCGAGACGGTCTACGGGCTGGTGGGAGGGATGGCGGTGCTGGCGCTGAGCCTCGTGATCCTGAAGTAGAAGCGCGGCGTTTCAGGGCAGGAAGCGGCCGAGGATATCGAACCCTCCGCCCGGGCGCGGACGCAGGACGACCGCCTCGCCCGACGCGGGCGTGACGCCGGTGAGCCCCGTGACGTTTACCTGATGGGTGACCATGACGACGGTGCGGTCGCCGATCGATGCGACCGCTTCGGCCATGGCGGCCACGCGCGCCGGGCCCGCCTCGGGGTTCGAAAAGAAGGAGTCCAGCGGCGGCGAATCCTTGACCGGGCCGAGACCGAGTTCGCGCGCCGTCTCCTGCGCACGGCACCAGCGGCTCGCGCGCACCTCGTCGACGACGTAACCCGCCTTGCGGATCGCCTCGCCGATGCGGCGGGCCTGACGACGTCCTTCCTCGGACAGGTTGCGCTGGGTGGAACAGTCGCCGAGCCGGAAATGAGCCGGATCGCCCGTGCCCGGCGCGATCGCATGCCGGATCAGGATCACGACGCCGCGGGGCGCCGCCCGAGACGGCTCCGCGCGCGGCATCGCGACGGCGAGGAGGACGAAAGCGAAGGCGAGGAAGGAGATCCGCAGGAGGCGATGCATGCGGTGGATACGTCGGACGACGAGCGCCGGTTCGCTTCCGGGCGCGTCGGGTCAGTCGACTTCGGCCAGACGGGGATGAGGCGTGAGGACCACCGACACATGGTCGAGGAAATCGCCGCCCAGCACGAAGAGCTGCTTTTCGAAGCGCGCCATCAGATGATCCTCGTAGAGAGGGACGGCGTCGCGTCGGCAGATCAGATATTTGGCCGCGGCCACGATGTCCTCGCGATCGATGATGCACATCACGCAGTAATCGGGATGGGCGGCGAGCCAGCGATGCACGGTCTCGACCAGCCGCGGATAGGCCGGATGCAGCATGTCGTCGAGCGCGATGATGCCTTGCGGATGCATGAGCGGCAGAGCCAACGCGAGATCCTTGGCGAGGCTCTCGTCGGCATGTTCCCCGTCGATATGGAAGAAACGCACGTCGCCTTCGCCGAGAACGGCGCGGATTTCGCCGGGGCTCATGACGCGGCTGTCGCGCTTCAAGGCCGTGAAGCGCTCCGGACCGAGGCCGTTGCGGGCGCAATGGCCGAGAAAGAGGCCGTGCACGCCGTCGTTCGGCCAGTCGAAGAGATCGATGCCGACGGCGCGTTCGCCCGGTTCGAGCGCGAGCGCCATCGCGATGAAGAAACGGCCTTCGAAGGTGCCGATCTCGGCGAAATGACCGCGGATGCCGAGTTCGGCCTGCCGATGCAGGAGATGCGAGCAGATCGAAGCGGCGAAGCGGGAGGACATGCCGCGCACGCGGTCGTAACCTTCCGCGATGTAGCGGTCGACGGCCTCGCGGCCGGTGGGAATGAACATGAAGGGCCCTCGCCGCCGCTGATGCGGCCGCGCTCATGCTAACGCGCCGAACGGTCCTGCCAAGTCGCGGCTGAATCCGGCGTCACCGGCCGAGCCTCCGCCCCAAGGCTTCGGCCAGCAATTCGGGCGTGCAGGCGCGTCGCTCGCCGGGCGTTCCGTCGCCCTGCGCCTTCTGGCGCTGCGACTCCAGATGGCCCGTCAGCGCGTAACGCCTGAACACATTGACCTTTTCCATCGACGCGATCCGATCGATCCGGTCGACGATCTGCAGATAGACCTTCTCGTGATCGACGAAGGGCACGAAGACCGGGTCCATCAGGACGAGGTCGACCTTCTGCTCCTTGATCCATCGTGCCGCACGCGCGAGAGCCGCGGCGAAGACCTCCGGATCGGCGCCCGCGACCGCGTCCGACGTGCCGACCTGCCAAACCACGAGATCCGGTTCGTTCCGGATCACCTCGTCCCTGATCCGCGCAAAATCGTCCTGCACCGATGCGGAACCGCGCCGCTCGTCGAGGATTTCGACCTTCGTGCCCGAAAGCCGAAGTTCGAGTTCGCGCTGAAGCTTCGCCCGGTTCTTCTGATAATGCCCGGGACCCGCCAAGGCGGGCCCGAGAACGAGGATCTTCGGGGTCCGGCCCTTGGCGATGGCGTCGCTCATCTCGGAAAGAGGAACCGAAAGCGCGAGCAATGCGTCGGGGGCGCGGCATTCGGACGACAGAACGGCCGCCGCCGCCCCGGAAAAGGGCAGCGACGCGAAGGCCAGGGCCGCCATGAACGCTAGGCCGTATCGGCCGCGCGATGAACGAGGGCGGTTTCCTTCTTCGACGAACCCGAGCGATACCATTCCAACAACGCGGCAAGACCGATCTGAGCGAGAAGACCGGCGAGGATCAGGACCATATCAAGACTTCGGCCTTCCGCACCACTCATCCGCAGGATCTGGATGGAGATCGCAAGCACGGTGCCGAAGCAGAAGACCGGAAGCGCGTGCCGGCCCAGCAGGATCAAGGGCCGCGCGACGCGAAACTCCGCGAGGGACAGGGCGCGCGTCAGCCTGGCCGCGACGATCACCAGCGCGAGCGCGTGCAGCAGACGCGGAAGCGTCAGCGCGGTCTTGTCGAAGTCCCACACGAAGCGCGGCAGCGGGGACAGGTCGTAAGGATTGTAGAAGCCCGACCGCGTCCAGACGAGCGCCGCCGCCAGATAGAACAGAGCGACGAAGAAGAGAGGGCGCGAGTCGAGCAGCCGCCCGTCACGCAGGGCGAGCCCGCTGCAGATCCCGATCGTGAAGAGCAACTGCCAGGTGAAGGGGTTGAAGTACCAACCGCCCGTTTCGGGCAGGCTCGGAAGATTGAGCCCCGACAGATGCGCAGCGACATAAATCGATGCGGAAAGCGCGAGCGCCGAACGCGGGGATACCAGCGCGAGATTGAGAAGCCCCGGGGCCGCGAGCATCAGAACGATGTAGAGCGGCAGAATGTTGATGTAGGCGGGCTGGAAGCCGAGCGTGGCGATCCCGGCCACGGCCTCGATCGGCGTTTCGACGAGCACGTGGAAATGCGTCGCCTCCAGCAGACGGATGTCGTTCGTGGCGAGAACGCCGAAGGCCACGATCGCGCCGCAGACCAGAAGAACCACGAGGTGGTGACCGTAGATCGTCGCGGCGCGTGCGAGCATCGCGGCCGTCGAACGCCCGAAGCCGACCCGCTCCTGCCGACCGGCGTAAGCCAGCGCAACGCTCATGCCCGCGAGAAACACGAAGATTTCGGCCGCATCGGAAAAGCCGAAATTCTTGTGGGTGAACGCCTCGATCGGGTTCCCGGGGACGTGATTGAAGAAAATGGTCGCGAGTGCGCAGCCTCGCCAGAAATCGAGGCTCGTGAAGCGTCCGTCTCGTGCGTCGACGCCCATCGCGGTCACCGACCTTTCCACACCATGATTTGTAATCGTGGAACCGATAAGATCAAGCCCGCTTGCGGCGATTTCACGGCGTTCATGCGGCGTTCAGGCAGAAACGGCGACTAAAGCGTTACGGGGAACGAGGGGGTTCGATCGGATATGGCGATGATCTTCCGGGCGGCGGTTCTGGCCGCGGCCTTTTTCGCGGCGTCGCCGACGCAGGTCTTCGCCGAAGTCCGGCCCTTTCGCTGCGAAACCGACGGGCTGCTCCGCAACGGAGCGCCGCTCGGGCGCTTGCGCGCCAAGGTCGAGACCGGCCGTCCCGTCGCCATCCTGGCGATCGGCTCGTCATCCACGCAGGGAGCGGGGGCATCCGGCCCGGCCGCCGCCTATCCGGCCCGGCTCGAGGAGCGCCTGCGGAGCATGTGGCCCGCAGCCGACATCCGGGTCGTCAATGCCGGAAAAGGCGGCGAAACGGCCGAGCAGACGCTCGATCGCCTGTCGGAGGAAACGCGGTCGCGTTCCTATGACGTCGTCATCTGGCAGGTCGGAACGAACGACGCGGCGCGCGGACATCGCCCCGAGGGTTTTGCGGACATCGTCCGCCGCGGCGTCGCCGTGATCCGCGACGGCGGAGCGTTTCCGCTTCTCGTCGATCAGCAGTTCTATCCGAAGATCGAGGGCTCGGCCGTCTATGCGCGTTTCGTCGACGCGGTCGCCGCCGTCTCGGACGAGACCGCGGCGCCCCTCCACTCCCGTTTCGCGATGATGAAGCGCTGGCGCGAACGCGGCGAGGGCGAATTGCTGCGAGGCCTTGCCGTCGACGGCTTCCATATGAGCGATGCGGGCTATTCCTGCATGGCCGAGGGGCTGGCAAGCGACATCGCGACGATGGTCGGGACACCCGACCGGATCGGCGTCACGAGCGCCAGAGCCCGCTGAGGCGCAACAGGGAAGCCCGGATGTCGCGGATTGTTTACGTCAACGGCCGGTATCTGCCGGAGCATGAGGCCTCAGTCTCGATCTTCGATCGCGGGTTTCTGTTCGCCGACGCCATTTATGAAGTTTCGGCGGTCATCAACGGCAAATTGATCGATGTCGGCGCACACTTGGCGCGGCTCGAACGCTCCTGCCGCGAAATCAAGCTTGAACTGACCTGGTCGGGCGACGAGCTGATCGCCATCCATGAGGAATTGATCGAGCGCAACGGACTTGTGGATGGCGGCATCTATCTTCAGGTCACACGGGGGGCTGCGGACCGAAACTTCACTTTTCCGGCTCAGCGAAAGCCTACCTTGGTGATGTTTACGCAAGCCCGATCCATCGCCCGCAAGGTTTCGAGGGGTTACACCCTGAAATCCGTGCCCGATCTGCGCTGGGCTCGGCGCGACATCAAGAGCACCGCGCTGCTGGCGCAAGTCCTGGCCAAACAGGCGGCGGCGGAGGCCGGATGCGACGAGGCCTTGATGCACGAAGACGGCGTCGTGACCGAAGGCGGCTCGTCCACCATCTGGATCGTCAAGGGCCGGAGCATCATCTCCAGACCGCTTTCCGCCAAGGTGCTCGCGGGGATCACCCGCCAAGCGGTGCTGACCTATGTCGAGGAAACGGGTTTCACCTTCGAGGAACGCGCCTTCACACTGCAAGAGGCGCTCGACGCGGACGAAGTGATCATCACGGCTGCGACGGCGATGGTCATGCCCGCCACGGAAATCGACGGGCACCCGATCGGCGACGGACAACCGGGCCCGGTGGCACTGCGTCTGCGCGACATCTATTTCGATCTTGCCGAACGCGGCGGCGCACTGGGGTGACGGGCGCCTTCGCAAGGTCCGGCGTGATCCGGGCCGGCAGAACAGGCGTCCTTTGCGGATGTCTTCCTCGCCTCGGATCCTCGTGCACGGTCTGATCGGCACGACATCCGGGCAAAAAAAAGCCGCCCCGAAAGGCGGCTTTCGTTTTTTGTCGAGCGTCCCGCGCTTTGCAGCGCGGAGAAGTTCAGCGCTTCGAGAACTGGAACGAACGACGGGCCTTGGCGCGGCCGTACTTCTTGCGCTCGACCACGCGGGAGTCGCGGGTGAGGAAGCCGACCTTCTTGAGGATGCTGCGCAGACCGGGCTCGTAATAGGTCAGAGCCTTGGCGATGCCGTGACGCACCGCGCCCGCCTGACCGGACAGGCCGCCGCCTTCGACGTCGACCATGATGTCGTACTGGCCGACACGGTCCGCGACCAGCAGCGGCTGCTGCAGGATCATGCGGAGCACGGGACGCGCGAAGTAGACTTCCAGCGTGCGCTTGTTGACGGTGATCGTGCCCGAACCCGGCTTGATCCAGACGCGGGCGACCGCGTCCTTGCGCTTGCCGGTCGCATAGGCGCGACCCTGAGCGTCGAGCTTCTGGACGTGCACGGGAGCCTCGACGGCGCCGGAGACGGAGCCCTTGAGATCGGCGAGGGACTGGAGGGTCTCGGCCATGATCAGGCGCTCCTCGAGTTCTTGGCGTTCATGACGGCCACGTCGAGCGCGACGGGCGTCTGAGCGGCATGGGGATGCTCGGCGCCCTTGTAGACGCGGAGATTGCCGAGCTGCTTGCGGCCCAGCGGACCGCGGGGAAGCATGCGCTCGACCGCCTTCTCGACGACGCGCTCGGGGAAGCGGCCTTCGAGAATGAACTTCGCCGAACGTTCCTTGATGCCGCCCGGGAAGCCGGTGTGGTGGTAATACACCTTCTGCTCGCGCT
>JAIXTT010000097.1 GCA_027483795.1 Hyphomicrobiales bacterium | reverse complement strand
GACCAGTCCTGACCAATAGGAGATCGACATGGACGCGACTGCCGCCCAGCTTCTCGGCGCCGGCCTTTCCTGCCTCGGCATGGGCCTCGCCGCCATCGGCGTGGGCAACATCTTCGGCAACTACATCGGCGGCGCGATGCGCAATCCGTCGGCGGCCGACGCTCAGTTCGTCCGCGCGATCGTCGGCGTGGCGTTCGCGGAAGCGCTCGGCCTGTTCGCCTTCGTCATCGGCATCCTGCTCCTCTTCCGCGCTTGATCCGGTCCCCGGCGTCTACGCCGGGTTCCGTCAGGACTTTCGACGCGACCCGCGATGCGGGCCGCGTCGCTTGAATCGTTGAAGGGCGAGAGAGATGGCGCAGACCACTCATACCGAAGCTCCCGGCGGTCCGCAGGGCGGAGGCTTTCCAGCCTTCCGCTTCGAGACCTACCCGTCGCAGATTCTCTGGCTCGTGCTCGCCTTCGGCGTGCTTTACGTCGTGATGTCGCGCCTCGCGCTCCCGCGCGTCGCCGCCATTCTCGACGAGCGCAGCAATCGGATTTCCGGCGATCTCGCCGCCGCGGCCAAGCTGAAGGCCGAGAGCGATGAGGCGCTTGCCGCTTATGAGAAGGCTCTCGCGGAAGCCAAGGCGAAGGCTCAGACCATCGCAGGCGAAACCCGCGACCGCCTCACCGCCGACTCCGACGCGAAGCGCAAGGCGGTGGAAGCCGACCTTCACGCCAAGCTCGACGCCGCGGAAAAGACCATCGCGGTCGACCGCGAAAAGGCCATGACCAATGTCCGCGGCATCGCCGCGGAAGCGGCCTCTGCGATCGTGGAGCGCCTCTCGGGCTCCGCGCCGTCCGCGGCGCAGGTCGAGGCGGCCCTCGCCTCCGTGTCGAAGTAAGGGCGCATCGTGATGTTCGCGAAAGCTGAATTCTGGGTCGCCGTCTCTTTCGTCGTCTTCCTCGGTATCCTGTGGAAGGCGGGCGCCTTTGCGGCGATCATCAACGGTCTCGACGGCCGTTCCGCCCGCATCAAGGCGGATCTCGATGAAGCGGCCGCGCTGCGAGCCGAAGCCGAGAAGGTGCTCGCGGACTACAAGCGCCGCAGGGCCGAGGCCGAGAAGGAAGCCGCCGAGATCGTGCAGGCCGCCAAAGCCGAAGCCGATCGGATGGCGTCCGACGCCGCCGCCAAGCTCGAAGATTTCGTGAAGCGCCGGACGGCCATGGCCGAACAGCGCATCGCGCAAGCCGAGGCTCAGGCCGCCGCCGACGTGCGGGCTGCGGCCGCCGATGCCGCGGTGAAGGCCTCCGAGGCGATCCTTCGTGAGACGCTGAAGGGCGCCGCCGGGTCGGCGATGCTCGACAAGAGCCTCGCCGAGGTGAAGGCCAAGTTGAACTGACGGTCGGAAACGATCCGAGCGTTTCAATTCGGCCGCGCTTGCGCGGCCGTTTTTTTTCAATGCGGGGATTTCAATGCCGAGGCCCAAAGGTCTGCTGTTCGACAAGGACGGGACGTTGATTGATTTCGATCGCACTTGGGGACCTGCCGCCCGTCTGGTCATGTCCGAGCTCGCGGCCGGGGACGAGGCCGCGTTCGATCGGCTGGTCCAAGTCAGCCTCTTCGATCCGATCGCCGACCGCTTCGAGCGGACCTCCCCGCTCGTAGCGGGCTCGCCGGCGGGTTTCGGCGGACTTTGGGCCGATGCTCTCGGCCGCGCCGACGGTCCCGACTTTCATGCCGAGATCGACCGCCTGTTTCTCCATCACGGTTTCGCGTCGCTCGCTCCGATCGGCAACCCGGCGGAAGTGCTCGGTGCATTGGCCGGCATGGGCTTTCGTCTCGGCATCGCCACCAACGATTCGGAAGTTTCGGCTCGCAGGCAGAGCGAAGTCCTGGGTCTCGCGGACATGATCGAATTCGTGGCCGGATACGACACCGGACACGGCGCGAAGCCGGAGCCGGGGATGGTGCTCGCCTTCGTCGGGTCGCTCGGTTGTGCGCCCGACGAGGTGATGATGATCGGGGATTCGACCCATGATCTGCACGCCGCCCGGGCGGCGGGGGCGATCGCGGTGGCGGTGCTCAGCGGACCCGCGCCTCACGATGAGTTGGCGCCTCACGCGGATCATGTGATCGGGACGATCGCCGATCTGCCGGAACTGGTCCGGCGCTTCGCGTGAAGAGGCGGCGGGGATGCCCCCGCCGTCTCGTGATCCGGGTCTTGCTTCCGTTGGAAAAGACGTGAATGCCCGCATGCGCGGGCATGACGCGGGAGGGGTATCGTCTCAGGCGGCCTGCACGGCAGGACGTTCCACGGCCTTTTCCTTGATCGGCAGGTTGATGGCGGCCGAGGCCACGCCCAGCGCGATCGAGAGCCACCAGACGATCTCGTAGGAGCCCGTCTTCTCGTAAAGCACGCCGCCGAGATAGACGCCGAGGAAGCCGCCGAGCTGGTGAGAGAAGAAGGCGAAGCCGTAGAGCATCGAGAGATAGCGGGTGCCGAACATCACGGCCACGAGGCTCGATGTCGGCGGTACCGTCGAAAGCCACAACAGGCCGATGAACACGCCGAAGAGCAGCGCGGAGGTCGGCGAAGGCGGCATCAGCAGGAAGACGAGGACCGCGATCGAGCGTCCCGCATAGATGGCGGCAAGGATCCAACGCTTCGGCATGCGGCTGGAAAGCCAGCCCGCGGTGAGCGAGCCCGCCGCATTGGCGAGCCCGATCACGGCGAGCGTCCAACCGCCCACCCAGGCGGGGAGCCCGATATCGCGCAGATAGGCCGGCATATGCGCCGTGATGAAGGCGAGCTGAAAGCCGCAGGTGAAGAAACCGATCACGAGCAGAACGTAGCTCGGATGCCGGAAGGCTTCCGAAAGGGCCTGTCTGATGGACTGCGGCGGTTCCGCCTTCGTCGCTCCCCCGAGGCCGCGCGTCGCGAGCGGAATCGAGAGCGGCAGCACCAGCAGAAGAACGGCGCCGAAGAGGACGGCGGTCTGGTTCCAGCCGAAGGCGTCGATCAGGGCGCTGCCCACGGGCGGGAACAGGAACTGGCCGAAGGAGCCCGCCGCCGTGCCCGCGCCGAAGGCGATGCCGCGCATGGACTCCGGCAGGAGCTTGCCGAAGGCCCCGAGAACGATGTTGAAGGAACAGCCCGCAAGGCCGAAGCCGATCAGCATGCCCGCGGACAGCGTCAGCGCGCCCGGTGTCGCGGAATAGGCCATCAGGATCTGGCCCGCGCCGTAAAGCAGCGCGCCGATGCAGAGAACCCGAACCGTCCCGAACCGGTCGGCCAAGGCGCCCGCGAAGGGCTGGCCGATGCCCCAGACGAGATTCTGGATGGCGATGGCGAAGGAGAAGACCTCACGTCCCCAGCCGTGCTGGGCCGACAAGGGAATCTGGAACAGGCCCGCCGATGCGCGCGGACCGAAGGTCACGAGCCCGATCAGACATCCCGCGACGAGGATGATTTCCGGCGCGAAGGAACGTCGGGCGGCGGCGTCGGGCGTCGAGGTCATGCGGATCTTCCGAGCGGTCGAAGGCGCTCTATATATCGCGACGGGACGACGAGCGCCCGAAAAGGCGACGCCGGCAGGACCGCCCTCTGCGCATGGCAACCATGCGCGCCATGCGTCGGTGGCGTTGGGGGCGGACTGGAAATGCGACGGCCGCGTGACTATAATACCTTATGCTCAAAACGAGCATAAATCCGGCTTCAGACCGGAGATTTTATGGCCCAACATATGCTCAAATTGAGCATATCGGAGGATGTCATGGGAGCTCTCTCCAACGCCGTTCCGGTCGGGACACCGATTCCCGTCATGGAGGCTTCGACGCCCGTGCAGCGCCGTTACGGCGTGCTGCCGATGCCGTCCCTCGAATGGACCCCCGAGATCGAACGCGCCACGGCTCACCTCTACGCCAAGGTGAAGGACGTGATCCCCGCGGTCGAGTGGCCGTTCTTCGCGCCCTATGTCCACGCCATCAACCGGCTGAAGAAAGAGCGCAACGCGGTCATTCTCGCGCACAATTATCAGACGCCCGAGATCTTCCACTGCGTCGCCGACGTGGTGGGCGACAGCCTGCAGCTCGCCCGCGAAGCCGCCAAGGTCGATGCGGACGTGATCGTGCAATGCGGCGTGCATTTCATGGCCGAGACCTCGAAGCTGCTCAGCCCCGAAAAGACCGTGCTGATCCCCGATGCGAAGGCGGGCTGCTCGCTCGCGTCTTCCATCACGGGCGCCGACGTGCGGCTGTTGAAGCAGCGCTATCCCGGCGTGCCGGTCGTGACCTATGTGAACTCCTCGGCCGACGTGAAGGCCGAGACGGACATCTGCTGCACCTCGTCGAACGCGGTGAAGGTGGTCGAGAGCCTCGGCGTCGACCGCGTGATCTTCCTGCCCGACGAATATCTCGGGAAATACGTCGCCTCGCAGACCAAGGTGAAGCTCATCCTCTGGAAGGGCCATTGCGAGGTGCATGAGCGCTTCACGGGCGAGGAGCTGCGCGCTTATCGCGACGCGGATCCCTCGATCGAGATCATCGCGCATCCCGAATGCCCGCCCGACGTTCTCGCCGAGGCGGACTTCACCGGCTCGACCGCGCATATGATCGACTGGGTGAAGACGAGGCGCCCCGCCAAGGTGCTGATGGTCACGGAATGTTCGATGGCGTCGAACGTGCAGGCCGAAGTGCCGGACGTGAACTTCATCAAGCCGTGCAATCTCTGCCCGCACATGAAGCGCATCACGCTGCCGAAGATCCTTTCGGCGCTGGTGAACATGTCGGAAGAGGTCGTGATCGACCCGGCCATCGCCGAACGCGCGCGCCTGCCGATCGAGCGCATGATCGCTTTGAGGGCGTAACGGGGCCTCGTCGCGGGGGCCCTTCTCCCCTTGCGGGAGAAGGTGCACCGCCGAAGGCGGGCCGGATGAGGGGTTTCGCCTCGATGATCATGATGCTCGGTCTGCCCGGCACCGCAGTCGCGCCGCGTTCTCATCCGGCGCTTCGCGGGCCGTGGGCGTTTGCGATGGAGGCCGCCCTTTGACCCGCCCCGTCGTCATCGTCGGCGGGGGGCTCGCGGGGCTCTTCTGCGCGCTGCGTTTCGCACCGAAGCCCGTGACCGTGCTTGCCGCGGCTCCGATCGGGGAGGGCGCGTCCTCCGCCTGGGCGCAGGGCGGCATCGCGGCGGCCATGTCGGAGGGCGATGCGCCGGAGAAGCATACGGCCGACACCGTGGCGGCAGGCGCGGGCATCGTCGACGAGGTAATCGCGCTGGGCATGGCGCGGGAAGCGCCCGCACGGGTGCATGATCTCCTCGGCTACGGCGTGCCGTTCGACCGCGATCTGGAAGGCCGGCTCGTTCAGTCGCGCGAGGCCGCCCATTCCGAACGGCGCATCGTCCGCGTGAAGGGCGACATGGCGGGGAAGGCCATCATGGAGGCGCTCGTCGCCGCCGTCCGGAAGACGCCGTCGATCACGCTGCATGAGGGCTATGTCGCCGAGCGGCTGATCGTCGATGACGGCATGGTGAAGGGCGTGGTCGCGCGGGGCGATCACGGCCGTGCCGCTGTGGCGGAGGCCTTTCCGGCGGGCGCGGTGGTGCTCGCCACGGGCGGCATCGGGGCGCTCTATGCCGTCACGACCAATCCCGTCGAAGCGCGCGGCGTCGGTCTCGCCTTGGCGGCGGAAGCGGGCGCGGTGATCGCCGACGCCGAGTTCGTGCAGTTCCACCCGACCGCGCTCGACGTCGGCCGCGATCCCGCGCCGCTCGTCACGGAGGCGCTCAGAGGCGAGGGCGCCACGTTGATCGACCGCGACGGGAAGCGCTTCATGCCCGCGATCCATCCCGACGCGGAACTCGGTCCGCGGGACGTCGTCGCGCGCGGCGTCTTCGCGTCGATCGCTGCGGGGAAGGGCGCGTTTCTGGATTGTCGCGAGGCGGTGGGCTCCGAATTCCCGGACCTCTTCCCCACGGTGAATGCGGCCTGCGTCGCGGCGGGGCTCGACCCGGTGCGCGAACCGATCCCGGTCGCGCCAGCCGAACATTACCATATGGGCGGCGTCTGGACGGACGAGCGCGGCCGGACCTCGCTGCCCGGACTTTACGCCGCCGGCGAAGCGGCTTCGACGGGCGTGCACGGCGCGAACCGACTGGCGTCCAATTCGCTTCTGGAAGCCATCGTCTTCGGTGCCCGGATCGCGGACGACCTCAGGGATGACGCCGGGGGGGCGTCCCGGCCCGAGCCCTTCCCCGAAGCCGGGCCGCCCTGCGAGAGCGATCCCGCGATGCTCGCGCTGCTGCGCGAGACCATGGCCTCGAAATTCGGCGTGATCCGGGACGAGGCCGGCATGCTCGAAGGGCTCGCGACGCTGCGCGTCATCGCCGCCGCCGCTGCGTCGCGCTCGTTGCAGCTGATGACCACGGCCGCGACGATGGTGGCGGCCGCCGCCTTCGCCCGGCGGGAAAGCCGCGGCGGGCATTTTCGTTCCGATCATCCGCAGCAGCGGCCCGCTTCAGCCCGCCGGAGCATGATGACGCTCGCCGACGCCGAGCGGATCGAACTGCGCTCCGACGCCGAACATTGAGGCTTACGCCATGACCGCCTTCCTGAACCCCCTCCTGATCGACGAAGCCGTGCGCAGGGCGCTCGAGGAGGATCTGGGACGGGCGGGCGACGTCACCACGCTCGCCACCATTCCGGCCGCGGCGACGGCGGAACTGGTGATCGCCTCGCGTGGGCCCGGCGTGGTCGCGGGACTTCCGCTGGCGGAAGCCGCGTTCCGGATCTACGACCCCTCCGTACGGTTCTCCCCGGCGACGGAGGAAGGCGGGATCATGGAACCCGGCACCGTGGTGGCGCGCGTTTCGGGCAATGCCCGGTCGATCCTTTCTTCCGAACGCACCGCGCTGAACTTCATGGGGCGTCTCTGCGGCATCGCCACGCTCACGCGCCGCTATGTGGACGCGGTTGCCGGGACGCGCGCGCGCATCGTCTGCACGCGGAAGACGACCCCCGGCTTGCGGGCCTTCGAGAAATACGCCGTGAAATGCGGCGGCGGTTCCAACCACCGCTACGGCCTCGACGATGCGGTGCTGATCAAGGACAACCACATCGCGGTGGCGGGCGGCGTGACGGCGGCCCTGCGGGCCGCCAAGGACTCGGTCGGCCATCTCGTGAAGATCGAGATCGAGGTGGACCGTCTCGATCAGCTCGAAGAGGTGATCGCCGAGGGCGCCGACGTCGTGCTGCTCGACAACATGGCCCCGGACCTGCTGCGTCGGGCGGTGGACATGGTCGCCGGGCGGATCCGGACCGAGGCTTCCGGCGGGATCACGCTCGATACGGTGCGCGCCGTCGCCGAAACCGGCGTCGACATGATTTCGGTCGGCGCGCTCACGCATTCCGCCCCGGTTCTGGATCTGGGGCTCGACGTGGTGATCCGCTGACGGCCGCGCGGCCCCGCCCGTCCCGCTTCAGCCCCGCGGCGTTCGCGTGTCCGCCGTCCGGGTGATCAGGCAGCCGGGGCAGACGCCGCCGGGGATGTCGGGTTTCACCTTGTAGAAGATGTGTCGACCGATCACGTCGAGTTTCTCGAGCCACGCGGCCCAGCGGGGGTTCACGTAGTCGGCATGGTAATGCGTCGCGTCGCCGACGCCGGGATGGTAGATCCGCCCCTCCGTGACGTCCTTGGCGAGCCGCACGGCGGTCGCCCATGAGGCCGCGTCCGTGACGTCGAGCGATTTGCCTTCGCAGGTGAAGGTGAATTCGCAGGCGAGGAAGCGTTCCGTGTTCTGGAAGACGACCGCGCAGGCCGTCGTCGGATACATGCCGCTCTTCATGCGGTTGAAGATCACCTGCGCGACGGCCGCCTGGCCCGGCAGGGGTTCGCTGCGCGCTTCGAAATAGATCGCCTGAGCGAGGCATTTCTGCTCGGCGTCGGAGCGCGCCGGATCGATCAGCGACGCGAAGCGGGCCCGGTCGGGGAGGGTGGCCAGCGGGAAGATCCCGGTCGACCAACGATCCCGCTCGCCGCGCGAACCGGGCGTGGTCGAGGCGAAGATCCGCCGCAACATCGGATCGATCGATGCGGGGGTCGTCGTGGAACCGCTGACGGCGCCGGACAGCGGGGGCGTCGCACCGTCGAGGACGGCGCTTCGCGGGTCCGCATGCACGGGCGTCGGCGGGGAGCGGCGGACGAAGGCGCTTTCGGACGGAGGCGTCTCCGTTCTGAACCGTCCCGGAAGCCCCGTGGAGTCGAAGAGGTCGGAAGGCTGCAGGATGCCCGGTTTCCGACCCGACGCCTCTCCCGAGTAAAGGATCGCACGCGCCTCTTCGCGCAGGCGAAGCGTGCGGCGCAGCAGGGCGCTTTCCTCGGCGTCGTATTTGGCGCGCCTGTCGACCCCGTGCGGAGCCGGAAGGCCGTTCTTGGTCTCGAAGCGCGGCGAGGCTTCGTCGGGCAGGAGACCCGAGAGCACGACGGGATCGGTCGCGTCGAGGGCTCCGAGCGAGAACGGATCGAGGAGAAGCACGCCCGCGGCCGGAGGTTCGGCCCTGAACGCGGCGGCTTCGATGAAGCGGACCGGGCTCGCGGCGGAATAGCCCGTGGTCGCGTCGATGCCTGCGGACGCCGTGAAGGACACGAGAAGACCCGCACCGAGGCCCCATCGAGCCAAGGTCGAGACCGTCCAACGCAGACCCGCGATCACCATGCGCAGGAACCCCGACGCCCCGGCCCGCGATTCGCGGGCGCTCCGAACGTTCAGAGTCGTGAAGCGGTAAGGTTGACGGCGGGTTAATCGCGGCCCGGTTTCACGCTCCGGCGTGCGTGATCAGCACGCCCAGAATCGTGGCGAAGATCACGCCGATGAAGCGCGTCTGCGTCGTGATCGGCGGCCATTTCTCGTCCGCGATCATCGGCCTCGACCACAGGTCGAAGACGAAGGCCGCGAGCAGCGGCCAGACGAAGGACGGGATCGCGGAAGTCGAGAGCTCCGGATAGGCCCGATAGACCGCCCCGGAGGCCGCTCCGACCACGATCATCAGAGCCGCGAAGGCCTTTCCGGTGACGGTCGTGAAGTCGTTCATGCCGTGCTCGCGACCTTCGCTCCGATCGCGGCCTGCGCCGCGGCGAGCCGGGCGATCGGGACGCGATAGGGCGAGCAGGAGACGTAATCGAGACCCGCCGTCTCGCAGAACAGGATCGAGGCCGGATCGCCTCCATGCTCCCCGCAGATGCCGAGCTTGATGTCCTTGCGGGTCCGCTTTCCGCGTTCGGCCGCAAGCTTCACCAATTCGCCCACGCCCTCCTGGTCGAGCGTGACGAAGGGGTCGGCCGGAATGATCCCTTTGGCCGTATAGGGCCCGAGGAAGGAGGCCGCATCGTCGCGGCTGATGCCGAGCGTCGTCTGGGTGAGGTCGTTCGTGCCGAAGGAGAAGAATTCCGCCGACTGCGCGATCTCGCCCGCCCGCAGAGCGGCGCGCGGAAGCTCGATCATCGTGCCGACCTGATACTCGATCTTGGTGCCCGTCTCCTTCGCCACCGCTTCGGCCATGGCGTCGATCCGACCCTTCACGAGGTCGAGTTCCGCCTTGGTCATCACCAACGGGACCATGACTTCCGGAATGACGGCCTGTCCCGTGATGCGGGCGGCCTCGACCGCGGCCTCGAAGATGGCGCGGGCCTGCATCTCGGCGATCTCGGGATAGGCGACCGCCAGACGGCAGCCGCGGAATCCGAGCATCGGATTGAATTCGTGCAGTTCGGCCGCGCGGCGCTTGAGCTTCTCCTCGCTCGTGCCCATGGCGGCGGCGACTTCCGCGATCTCTTCGTCCGTATGCGGCAGGAATTCGTGCAGCGGGGGATCGAGCAGGCGGATGGTGACCGGCAGGCCCTGCATGATCGAAAAGAGCTCGACGAAATCCGCACGCTGCATCGGCAGGAGCTTCGCCAGCGCCGCGCGCCGGCCCGCCTCGTCGTCCGCGAGGATCATTTCGCGGACGGCCACGATGCGCTCGCCCTCGAAGAACATGTGCTCGGTACGGCAGAGGCCGATGCCCTCCGCGCCGAAGGTGCGGGCGGTGCGGGCATCGAGCGGGGTCTCGGCATTGGTCCGGACCTTCATCCGCCGAACCTTGTCGGCCCAACCCATCAGCGTGCCGAATTCGCCGGAGAGCTCGGGTTCGAGCATCTTCACTCGACCGAGCAGGACTTGGCCCGTCGAGCCGTCGATCGTGACGAGGTCGCCCTTGTTCAGGGTGACGCCGCCCGCGGTCATCGTCTGCTTGGCGTAGTCGACGCGGATCGTGCCCGCGCCGGAGACGCAGGGCTTGCCCATGCCGCGCGCCACCACCGCCGCATGGGAGGTCATGCCCCCGCGCGTCGTCAGAATCCCTTCGGCGGCATGCATGCCGTGAATGTCTTCGGGGCTCGTTTCGACGCGCACCAGAATGACCTTCCGGCCCTCCGCCTTCGCCGTTTCGGCCTCGTCGGAATCGAAGACGATCTCGCCCGCCGCCGCGCCGGGCGAAGCGGGGAGGCCGGAGGCGAGGATGCGCCGCTCGGCGTTCGGGTCGATGGTCGGGTGCAGCAGCTGATCGAGCGAGGCGGGGTCGATGCGCGCGATCGCCTCCTCCTGCGTGATCAGGCCTTCGGCCGCCATTTCCACCGCGATCTTCAGCGCCGCCTTGGCGGTACGCTTGCCGTTGCGGGTCTGGAGCATCCAGAGCTTGCCGCGCTCGATCGTGAACTCCACGTCCTGCACGTCGCGATAATGCTTCTCGAGCAGCCCGCAGATGCGGATGAACTCCCGATAGGATTCGGGCATCGCGACTTCCAGCGACGGCCTGTCCGAGCCGGCCGCGATGCGGGCCTTCTCGGTGATGTCCTGAGGCGTACGGATGCCCGCCACGACGTCCTCGCCCTGCGCGTTGATCAGGAACTCGCCGTAGAGCTCCTTCTCGCCCGTCGAGGGGTTGCGGGTGAAGGCGACGCCCGTCGCCGAGGTCTCGCCGAGATTGCCGAAGACCATGGATTGGACGTTGACCGCGGTGCCCCAGCCCGCCGGGATGCCGTGCAGCTCGCGATACTTGATCGCGCGGGAGTTCATCCATGAGCCGAAGACCGCGCCGATCGCGCCCCACAGCTGTTCCTTGGGATCCTGCGGGAACGGACGGCCGAGCTCGGTCTCCACGGCCTTCTTGTATTCCGCGACGATGTGCTTCCAGTCGTCGGCGGAGAGGTCGGTGTCCAGCGCGTAGTTCCTGCGCTCTTTGAAGGCTTCGAGGATATCCTCGAAATGATGGTGCTCGACGTCGAGCACCACGCCTGAATACATCTGGATGAATCGGCGATAGCTGTCCCAGGCGAAACGGGCGTCTCCCGAACCCTTGCCGACCGCCTCGACGGTGACGTCGTTCATGCCGAGATTGAGCACGGTGTCCATCATGCCCGGCATGGAGGCGCGTGCGCCCGAACGCACCGAGACCAACAGCGGGTTCTCGGCGTCGCCGAAGACCCGCCCGGTGATCGCGCCTACCCGAGCGAGCGCGGCCGCGACCTGCGCTTCGAGTTCCTTCGGATAGGTCTGACCGTTGGCGTAGTACCAAGTGCAGACTTCGGTGGAGATCGTGAAGCCGGGCGGGACGGGAAGGCCGAGATTGCTCATCTCCGCCAGATTGGCGCCCTTGCCGCCGAGAAGCTCGCGCATCCCGGCTTGTCCTTCGGCGCTGCCGTCACCGAAGGCGTAAACCCATTTCGTCATGAACGCGGTCCCCGAAACATCAGCTGGAAAGCGGCTAGTCCTTTGCGCATCACGGCACAAAAGGCAATCCCGTCGCGCTTCCGCCGGCGGCGGTGGGGGGGGGGAGGGGACGACGGACGGCGAGCTCGTTCGGCTCTCAGAGGCGGCCGCGCAGGGCCAGCCCCATGGCCAACCAGCCGGCCCCCGCGAATACGAGATCGAGCCCGAGGAAAAGCCCCAGTACGTAAAGGCTCGATTCCGGCCATCGGAAAAGGATCATGACGCCGAGCAGAACGGTGATCAGCCCCGATCCTGCGACCCAGCCCCAGAATCGGCCTTCGCGCATTTCGGCGGCCAGCACGATCCGGAGAATGCCCGATGCCACGAGACCGGCCCCGAGCAGCAGCGTGAGGACGCCCGCCGCGAGGCCGGGATTCACGAAGGCGGCAAGCCCCGCAAGAGTGTAGAGGATCCCCAAAGCGACCCAGAGAAAGAATCGGCTCCAATCGCGAACGCCGAACGCATGGACGATTTCCGACGCTCCGGCGATCATCATGGCCGCGCCGACGAGAAAGACGCTCGCGATCGTCGCGGCCACGACGGCCGTCAGGGCGAGCCCTCCGCACAGCATCAGCACGACGCCGACGGCGACCACGCGCTTCCAATACTTCGCCAAACCGGCGATGCCCGACTCCAGTCCGGAACCCAGATCGTCCTCGGGCGTCATCGGATCCGGTCCTTTCGGCTGCATCTTCCGTAACGGCATGCAGTCTGTTGCCGCGATCCTCCGAATTCAACCCGCACGCGCGGCGTCCTAAGGGCGGCACCCCTCTTCGAACGGGGGACGCGCGGGCTTTGAGGTCAGGTGCGCGGCGCGGCGGCGCGGCGCAGACGGTCGAGGATGGCTTCACCGAGGCCGTGTCCGGGAATCGGCGTCACGGCGATCGTGGCGGCCCCGACCGCGTCGAGGCGGCGAAGATGGGAGAACAGATGGGCGGCCGCTTCGGCGAGGTCGCCCTTCGCGCTCAGATCGAGACGGGCCTTCGCGCGCTCCAGCCCGGCCGGGACGAAGCCGCCGAACAGAAGGACCGCTTCGCCTTCCCGCACCTCGTGCGCATCGAGCCGCACCGCCGCCTCGGGCGCGTAATGGGACCGGAGCATGCCGGGAGCGACCGGTCGATCCTCCACGGCTTCCGGTTCGACGAGAGGGCGTCGGAGAACGCGCTCGATCGCCTCGCGCGGAATGCCGCCGGGCCGCAGCATGGACGCTCTCCCGTCGAGACAGGACACGATCGTGGATTCGACGCCGACCGGCGTCGAGCCGCCTTCGACGATCGCGTCGATGCGCCCTCCGAGATCTTCGCGGACATGGTCCGCCGTGGTGGGGCTGACCCGCCCGGAACGATTGGCCGAGGGCGCCGCGACGGGCCTTCCGGTCGCGCGCAGCAGCGCCTGCGCGACGGGATGCGCGGGGACGCGGAGCGCCACGCTGTCGAGGCCGGCGCGGGCGAGATCGCTGACGGAACAGCCCGGCGCGGCCGGAACCACCAACGTCAACGGGCCGGGCCAGAACGCTTCGGCGAGCGCGCGCGCCTCCGGACCGAACACGCCTTCGACTTCCGCCGCGGCGAGATCGACCACATGGGCGATCAGAGGATTGAAGCTCGGGCGCCCTTTGGCGGAGTAGATCCCCGCCACCGCCTCCCCGTCGGACGCGTCCGCGCCCAGCCCGTAGACGGTCTCGGTCGGGAAGGCGACGAGGCCGCCCGCCCGCAGGAGCGTCGCCGCCTCCGCGATCCCTGCCGCGTCCGGAAGGATCGAGCGGGTTTCGCGGTCTTCCGCCGGGCCTTGGCCTTGTCCGGGAATTGACGCTCGATCGTTCACGTTCAAACTTGTCGCCGTGCGGATTTGCCGATGGCGTCCGCATACCATGCGCGCGATGCTTCGCGCCAATGATGACGGGGGAATCCCCGCGTTCCGGGAGAGACCCCATGAGTTACCGTGCGCCGGTCGACGACCTGCTCTTCACCCTCCGGCATGTGGCCGGGCTCGATCGCTTGATCTCCGAGGGCCTCGTTCCCGACCTCAACGACGATCTCGTCGCTGCAGTTCTGGAAGAGGCGGGGCGCTTCGCTTCCGACCGCATCGCCCCGCTCAACCGGATGGGCGACGTTCATGGGGCGGTGCTGAGCGAGGGCGTCGTGACGATGCCGCCCGGTTGGAGGGAGGCCTACGGGGAATGGGCCGCCGCCGGCTGGAACGGGCTCACCGCGGACGAGCGCTTCGGAGGGCAGGGCCTTCCCATCCTTCTCCAGACCGCCTGCAACGAGATGTGGAACGCCGCGTCCATGGCCTTCGCGCTCGGACCGCTGCTGACGGCGGGCGCGATCGAGGCGCTTCAGACGCACGGCTCGGAGGACTTGCGGCGGATCCACCTCCCCAAACTGGTCTCCGGCGAGTGGACGGGCACGATGAACCTCACCGAGCCGCAGGCGGGATCCGACCTTTCCGCATTGCGGACGAGGGCGGAACGCGCGGGCGACGGGACCTATCGGATCACCGGACAGAAGATCTACATCACCTACGGCGAGCACGACCTGACGGAAAACATCCTTCACCTCGTTCTGGCGCGCCTGCCGGACGCGCCCCCCGGGACGCGGGGCATCTCGCTCTTTCTCGTGCCCAAACGGCTCGTGAACCCGGACGGGTCGCTCGGGGAGCGGAACGATCTCTACTGCCACGGCCTCGAGCAGAAGCTCGGCATCCATGCCTCGCCGACCTGCACGATGGTCTACGGCGACCGCGGCGGTGCGACGGGCTATCTGGTGGGAGAAGAAAATCGCGGCCTCGCCTGCATGTTCACGATGATGAACAGTGCCCGCCTGGCCGTCGGCGTTCAGGGCGTCGCGATCGCGGAGCGGGCCTTTCAGCAGGCTTCGCACTATGCCCGTGAACGGCGGCAGGGCAGGGCGGCGGGCGCTTCCGGCGAGGGCATGAGCCCCATCGCGCAACATCCCGACGTCCGGCGCATGCTGTTGACGATGCGCGCGCAGACGGAAGCCGCCCGCGCGCTCTGCATGCTCACCGCCGAGGCGCTCGACCGCGCCGCGCGCGAGAAGGATCCCGAGCGGAAAAGGCGCGCCGGCGAGCGCGCGGCGCTGCTGACGCCCGTCGCGAAGGCGTGGTCGACGGATATCGGCATCGAAGTCGCCTCGCTCGGCGTGCAGGTCCATGGCGGCATGGGCTATGTCGAGGAGACGGGCGCGGCTCAGCATCTGAGGGATGCACGCATCGCCGCGATCTATGAGGGGACGAACGGCATTCAGGCCATCGATCTCGTCATGCGGAAACTGCCGCTCTCCGGCGGCGAAGCGGTCGCGGAGGCGATCGGGCGCATGCGTGACACGGTCGAACGGGTCCGCCGCGCGAACGCCCCCGCTTTCGGCCGTACGGCGCTGCGCCTGGCCGAGGCCGTCGACGCGCTGGAAGAGGCGACCGCTTGGCTTTCGGCCGTGATCGGCTCGAAGCCGGACGACGCGCTGGCCGGTGCTGCGCCCTATCTCGAGCTTTTCGGGTTGGCCGTGGGCGGCACGGCTCTCGCGGAGAAGGCGCTTGCGGACGGTGCCGACGGGCCCCGGATCATGATGGCGCGCTTCTTCGCCGAACGGATCGCGGTGCGCGCTCCATCCCTGGCCTGCGCGGTGACCGAAGGAGCCGAGGCGGTCAACGGTGGGGCGGACATGTTCGCGGCCTGATCGACGATCCGCCGAGCGGGACGACGCCTCGCCGCTTGCGCATCCCCTCCCGCCCTGCCACATCAGCCGCATGTGCGGACGCTTCGCCCTGACCGCTTCGCCGGAACTCGTCCGGCAGCTCTTCGGCTACGAGGAGCAGCCGAACTTTCCGCCGCGGACCAATATCGCGCCCACCGAGCCCTTGGCCGTCGTGGTGAAGGAACACGGCGCGCGACGGTTCAAGCTCGTGCGCTGGGGCTTTCTCCCCGCCTGGGTGAAGGATCCGAACCAGTTTCCGCTGCTCATCAATGCGCGCGGCGAGACCGTGACGGAGAAGGCCGCGTTCCGCGCCTCGATCCGGCATCGCCGCTGCCTCGTGCCGGCGGACTGCTTCTACGAATGGCGGCGCGAGGACGGGCGCAAGGCGCCCTATCGGATCCGCCGCGCCGACGGGCTTCCCCTCGCCATGGCGGGGCTGTGGGAGACCCATCTTTCCAAGGACGGCGGCGAGATCGATACCGCCGCGATCGTCACGACCTCGTCGAACGGGGTCGTATCGGCCGTCCATGACCGCATGCCCGTGATCGTCCCCGAAGAGCGGTGGGAGCTTTGGCTCGATCCCTTCTCGGACGCGAAGGACGCCGTCGCCCTGATCCGGCCCGCGCCCGAGGATCTTCTCGTCATCGAACCGGTCGACCCGAAACTGCCGAAGCCCGAACGACGCGCCCCGGCGCCGAAGCCCGCTCCGCCGCCCTCGGCGCAGGGGGAACTGTTCTGACCGACCCGGGCCTCCGCTTGGCTTTGCCCTGAAACCGGAGGGGTGACCGAAGAGATCGGCGGGGCGCGAGCCTCAGCGCAGGACGGTGGGCTTGATCCACCAGTCGGGCCGGTCGTGCCGTAGCGCTGAGGCCGCCCGCGCCGCCGCCCTGCAGTCCGGATAAAGCCCGAAGACCGTCGCGCCCGAACCCGACATCCGCGCAAGGCTGCATTCCGCCGTATGGGCGACACGGTCGAGCGCGTCCGCGATGACCGGAGCCACGGCGATCGCGGGCGGCTGCAGATCGTTCCGGGCCGTCCTCAGGAAATCGAACACGCCTTCGGACCGGTCGAGGCTCGCGAGAACGGGCAGGCCCGCCCCTTCGCGGACATCGCCGGGCGTCATGCCCAGAGCCGTGAAGACGACGCCCGTCGGCGCGGGAACGCGGGGATTGACGAGGACCGCGAAAAGCTTCGGCAGGCGGAGCGCCGGACCGAGTCTTTCGCCGATACCCGCCATGATCCGTGCCCGCGGCGCGAGGCAGACGGGAACGTCCGCGCCGGTCTCGCGGGCCGAAGCGATCACGTCGGGATCGTCGGCGCGCAATCCGTTGAGCCGGGACAGGAGACGGAGCGCTGCGGCGGCGTCAGAAGAGCCTCCTCCGATTCCGGCCGCGGCCGGAAGACGTTTCACCAGTTCGAAACGGCCGGCCCGCAGCGCGGGCCGGCGCATCAGAAGCGCCCGCGTGGCCTTCAGCACGAGATTGTCGTTCGGATCGCCGCTGTCCGGCGCCGTCGGACCGGAGACCGCGATGCCGAGCGGCGCGTCCGGTCGCAGCGACAGGGTGTCGGCCGCGCCCGCGAAGACCACGAGGCTTTCGAGATCGTGTCTCCCGTCGATGCGCCGCCCGACCACATGCAGCGCCAGATTGACCTTGGCGGGCGCGCGGGAAACGAGGAGCGGGCCGTGCACGGAGTTCAACCGCCGCCGCCCGCCTTCGCGGGCGCGACCGCGGGCGCCTCGTCCGACAATCCGTCCGCGATCTTCTTGAGGATCTTTTCGAGATCCTCGGGTTCGGGGTTCAGATCACGGGCGTGATTCCATTGGAAACCCGCCTCCAGACGCCGGCCCACCTTCCAATAGGCGTCGCCGAGATGGTCGTTGATGACCGGGTCGGCGGGCTTCAGTTCCACGGCGCGTTCGAGGATCCGGACGGCTTCCTCATAACGCCCCAGCCGGTAATAGGCCCAGCCCAGACTGTCGACGATATAGCCGTCGCGCGGTCGCTGCTCGACGGCGCGGCGCAGCATCCGGAAGGCCTCGTCGAGGTTGACCGCCTGATCGACCCAGGAATAACCGAGATAATTCAGCACCAAAGGCTGATCGGGCTGCAGCTCCAGCGCCTTCCGGAAATCCGCTTCGGCCTTCGGCCATTGCTTGGTCCGCTCATGCGCGATGCCGCGGAAATAGAAAAGCGTCCAGTGCCCGGCATCCGGCTTCGCGACCGCCGCGATCGCCCGGTCATAGGCCGCCGCCGCCTCCTTGAACGCCTTGCGGGACCGATGGACGTTGCCGAGCGCCACGAGCGCGTCGACGTCCTCCGCCTTTTCCTGCCCCAAGCGCACCAGATGCGCGATCGCTTCGTCGCCGCGGCCCATCTGTTCGAGATTCACGCCGATCTGCACCTGCGCGGTTCGATGCATCGCGGAGGGCGAAGCGATGCGGGCATAGACCTCGTTGGCGGCGCCCCACTGCTTCAGTCGGTCATAGGTGTCGGCAAGGGTCAGGAGCGCGAGTTCATGCTCGGGTTCGAGCCAGAGCGCGAGCCGCAGATAGATCATGGAGGCGATCTCGTCGCCTTCGCGGCCGCCGACGGCACCCAGCATGAAGAGCACTTCTGCCGCTCCCCGCACGGCGTCGGTCACGGCGGGCTCCAAGGTCTCGCCGGCGCGGAGCCGTGTGAGCGCGCGGGTCGCCAAGGGATTGCGCGGCAGCAACCTTTCGAAGGCCTCGTAGACCGCGATCGCGCCCGCCGTGTCGCCGTTGCGCGAGAGGAACCGACCGTAGAGATCGACGGTCCGCAGCATGCGCTTGTCGGCTTCATAGGCGGCCTTCATCCGGCGGGCCGCTTCCTGCGGCTGCTTGCCGAGTTCGGCGATCAAACCCGCATGGAGATCGCGGAAAGGCGTGAAGCTTTCCTCGCCCTTCAGCCGATCGACCGTTTCGATCGCGCGCCGCGTTTCGCCCGATCCTTGGAGCGTCCAAGCGTTGAGCAGCGTCGCCGTGACATCGGCGGCGCGTCCGCGGCCGCCTTTGATCAGATGATTTCGCGCCTCGCCGAAGCGCTTGTTCTTGATGCCGCGAACGCCGAGGACGAGTTGCGCGAGCGTGTTGCCCGGGTCGCGGCGCAGCACGCGTTCGGCAAGGCGTCCGGCGTCCTGCATCGATCCGTCGGCGAGAAGCGTGATGAAGGCCCGTTCCGCAAGTTCGTCGCTCTGGCGATCCCAGCGCATCGCTTCGCGGAAATAGCGGGCGGCGGCGGCCGTGTCGCGGTCCGCCCCCGCGATGATCGCCGCCAGATAATTGCCCGACAGCGTCTCCGCCGTCGGGGGCTTCCGCTCGGTCGCGGGCGCGGCGACTTCGGCCCGGACCACGCCCGGGAGAAGAAAGGCGAGAAGCGCGACGGCGAACCGACGTCGTGGCGAAAGGGTCATCGGGCGAGCGTCTCTTTCGGCCGGAATCCCGCCTTCTCGGAGCGGGTTTCACCTGCGGGAAATCGAAGCGAACATGACCGTTTGCGACCGTCGGAGCAAGCTCCGCCTTGCCGCATCGTCTCACATATTCGGGTAATTCGGTCCGCCTCCGCCCTCGGGCGTCACCCATGTGATGTTCTGGGCCGGATCCTTGATGTCGCAGGTCTTGCAGTGCACGCAGTTCTGCGCGTTGATCACGAAGCGCGGATCGGTCTTGGCCTCCGCGTCGGCATAGACCACCTCGTAGACGCCGGCCGGGCAGTAGAGGCGCGCGGGCTCACCGTAGACCGGCAGGTTCTTCGCGATCGGGATCGAAGGATCCGCGAGCTTCAGATGCGCGGGCTGGTCCTCTTCGTGGTTCGTCGCGGAGAGGAAGACCGAGGACAGCTTGTCGAAGGAGATCACGCCGTCGGGCTTCGGATAGTCGATCGGCTTCACCTCCGAGAGCGGCTTCAGCGTCGCGTGGTCGGGCTTGCCGTGCGCGAGGTTCAACGGCGACGTGCCGAAGATCTGGTTGATCCACATGTCGATGCCGCCGAGTGCGACGCCGAGCAGCGTCCCGAACTTCGACCACAGCGGCTTCACGTTGCGAACGCGGCGCAGATCCTTGCCGACATCGCTCGAACGCCAGGCGGCCTCATAGGCCGTCAGTTCGTCGTTGGCGCGGCCCGCCTTGATGGCCTCGACCGCACGTTCGGCCGCCATCATGCCCGTCAGCACCGCGTTGTGGGAGCCCTTGATCCGCGGAACGTTGACGAAGCCCGCCGCGCAACCCACCAGCGCGCCGCCCGGGAATACGAGCTTCGGCACCGACTGCCAGCCGCCTTCGGTGATCGCGCGCGCGCCGTAGGAGATGCGCTTGCCGCCCTCGAAGGTTTCGGCGACGAGCGGATGCGTCTTGAAGCGCTGGAATTCGTCGAAGGGCGAGAGCGTCGGGTTCTCGTAATTGAGATGGACCACGAAGCCGACCGCCACGAGACCGTCCTCGAGGTGATAGAGGAAGCTGCCGCCCCCGGTACGCTCGTCGAGAGGCCAGCCGAAGGAGTGCTGCACGAGACCCGGACGGTGCCTGTCGGGCGCGACCTGCCACAGTTCCTTGAGGCCGATGCCGTATTTCTGGAAGTCGCGGCCTTCGGCGAGGCCGAACTTCGCGATCAGCCGCTTGGAGAGATGCCCGCGCGCGCCCTCGGCGAAGAAGGTGTATTTGCCGCGCAGTTCCATGCCGCGGGTGAAGCCGTCCTTCACCTCGCCCGACTTGCCGATGCCCATGTCGCCCGTGGCCACGCCCGCCACCGCGCCGTTCTCGTCGAACAGCACTTCCGCCGCCGCGAAGCCGGGATAGATCTCGACGCCGAGAGCCTCGGCCTTGCCCGCGAGCCAGCGCGCGACATTGCCGAGCGAGACGATGTAATTGCCGTGATTCGACATCAGCTTCGGCATGAAGGCGTTCGGCAGGCGGATCACGCCCATCGGCCCGAGCATGTAGAAGCGGTCGTCCGTCACAGGGGTCTTGAACGGATGGTCGGTCTCTTCGCGCCATCCCGGCAGCAGCCGGTCGATGCCGATCGGGTCGACGACCGCGCCCGACAGGATATGCGCGCCGACTTCGGAGCCCTTCTCCACGACCACGACGGAGAGGTCCGGGTCGAGCTGCTTCACGCGGATGGCCGCCGCAAGACCCGCGGGCCCGGCGCCCACGATCACGACGTCGTAATCCATCCCTTCGCGCGGTTGAGAAAGCGCTTCCGCCGATTCCATTTCCAAACCCCCGGAACCCTGCCCGTTTTCGGTCTATGGACCGTCCTGCCTGCGGTCGCAACCTCGCGAGCCATGCGGAAACCGTGGCGCGGCGTCGCGCGGGCCGATACGATCCCGCCATGACCCTTTCCACGGATGCCGCCGAATTGCTGCGCTGGTACGTCGAGGCGGGCGTCGACGCGGCGCTCGACGAGACGCCGCGCGACCGCTTCGCCGAAGCGGCCGCCGCGGCTTCCGTCGCCTCAGCGCAACGGGGGCGGGAGCGTCCCGAAGCGGTGCGCGAGCGCGGCAGGCCGGATACGCGTGCCGAATCCGCCGCCGCGGTTCCCTTTGCGGGCGCTGCCGAAGCCGCGGACGAGATCGCCGTCGCCGCGCGTACGGCGGCGCGCTCCGCCGCGACGCTCGACGAATTGCGCGAGGCCCTTGCCCGTTTCGAAGGCTGCGCGCTCAAGAGCACCGCCAAGAACCTCGTTTTTTCGGCGGGCGATCCCGCCGCCCGCGTGATGTTCGTCGGCGAGGCTCCGGGCGCGGACGAAGATCGCCTCGGGGAGCCCTTCGTCGGCAAGTCCGGCCAAATGCTCGACCGGATGCTGAAGGCGATCGGGCTCGATCGTTCCTCGGTTTACATCGCCAACGTCATCCCTTGGCGGCCGCCGGGCAACCGGACGCCCACGCCGCAGGAGCAGGCCGCCTGCGAACCCTTCATCCGCCGTCAGATCGAATTGGCCGATCCCGACATTCTCGTCTGTCTCGGCGGTCCGTCCGCCCAGACGCTGCTCGGGATCAAGGACGGCATCCTGAAGGCGCGCGGTCGCTGGACGGATTACGAGACGGGGAAGCGGACGATCCGCGCGCTCGCAACGCTCCACCCGGCCTATCTTCTGCGTCAGCCCGGCCAGAAGAAGCTCGTCTGGCGCGACTTCAAGGCGATCAAGGCCGCGCTGGCCGGGTTGCCGCCGCGCGGGTGAAGCCTCCCTCGGCCGCCATGGCAATGCCTTGCCCCGCGCCGCATCCCGCGCCATGAGTGGACGCCGATCAGCATGCCGGGGAGACCGAGAATGGCGCAGTTTCGTGCGGTGGTGGTGGACAAGGCCGACAACGGCCAGACCGTCGGGTTCCGCGAGGTCGACGAAAGCTTCCTGATGGAGGGCGACGTCACGGTGCGGGTCACCCATTCGACGGTGAACTACAAGGACGGCCTCGCCGTCACGGGCAAGTCGCCGGTCGTCCGCCGTTTCCCCATGATCCCGGGCATCGATTTCGCGGGCGTCGTGGAAAGCTCCGAGAACGCCGCCTTCAAGCCCGGGGACGAGGTGATCCTCAACGGTTTCGGCGTCGGCGAAACGCATCTCGGGGCCTATGCGGGCCGGGCGCGCGTCAAGGGCGACTGGCTGCTGAAGCGGCCCGAAGGCCTGTCCCCGGCCGAATGCATGGCGATCGGCACGGCGGGCTACACCGCGATGCTCGCCGTCATCGCGCTGGAAAAGCACGGACTTTCCCCCGCCGACGGTCCCGTGGTCGTCACCGGCGCGGCGGGCGGCGTCGGTTCGGTCGCGATCGCGCTGCTGGCCCGTCTCGGCTGGCACGTCATCGCCTCGACGGGTCGCGCCTCGGAAACGGATTACCTGAAGGGGCTCGGTGCGGCGGAAGTCATCGACCGCAACGAATTGTCCGCGCCCGGCCGTCCGCTGGGCAAGGAACGCTGGGCGGCGGGCGTCGATTCGGTGGGTTCGCATACGCTGGCCAATCTGATCGCGCAGACGAAGTATCGCGGCGCGATCGCCGCCTGCGGGCTCGCGCAGGGCATGGATCTGCCGGCCAGCGTCGCGCCCTTCATCCTGCGGGGCGTTTCGCTTTTGGGCATCGACAGCGTGTACCAGCCGAAGCCCGTCCGGGAGGAGGCCTGGTCCCGTCTCGCCCGCGATCTCGACCGGGCCAAGCTGGCGGCGATCACGACGACGGTGCCCTTCGACGCGGTGATCGAGACCGCCCGCGGCATTCTCGACGGGAAGGTTCGCGGTCGCGTCGTGGTGGAGATCGGCTGAGGTCAGCCGCCCGTCCCCTCCAGCAAGGCCTTGAATTTGCTCAGTTCCGTGCCCGCGAGATCCATGAAGGCGCGGACGCGGGGGCTGTTCTTCAGGTCGGGATGAGTGAGCAGCCAGAGCCCCGTCGAGAAGGCGGGGTTCGGCGGGGACAGCCGGACGACGTCCGGGTTGCGGTCGGCGATGAAGGCGGGCAGGGGGCCGATGCCGATGCCCGCCGCGACCGCCTCGGTCAGTCCGAGAACCGTGTTGATCTTCAAGGCGATACGCTCCGGAGGGGCGTTCTCCCGGACGAAGCGGTGCGCCTTCACATGGGCGAAGCGGTCGCCCAAGGATACCCAGTCGCGGCCGGCGAGGGCGTCTTGATCGGGCGTCCGGCCCGCGACCGCGTCGGGCCAATCCGCGCGCCGGCCATAGAGACACCAGACCAGTCCGCCGATCCGGCGGCCGACCAGAGTGTCGGGCGGGGCGTCGGTCGCGCGCAGCGCGATGTCGGCGTCGCGCTTGGAAAGATTGAGGGATTCGTTCGACAGCAGCATGTCGAGCCGGATGTTCGGGTGCGCGCGGCGGAAGGCGGCGAGCACGGGAACGAAGAGACTGACGAGCAGCGTGTCGTTGGTGGTGACCCGCAATTCGCCCGAGGGGACCAGTTCCTTGCCCGCGAGCTTGCGGGTGAAGGCGACGACGTCCTCCTCCATCCGTTCGGCGAGGGCGATCATCTCCTCGCCGGCGGAAGTGGGGGCGTAGCCGGTGCGGTGGCGTTCGAAGAGCGGGGTGCCCAGACGCTTCTCGAGGTCGCCAAGACGGCGGAAGACGGTGGAATGATTGACCCCGATCGCGTCGGCCGCGCCGGTGAGCCCGCGAGCCTCGGCGATGGCCTTCACGAAACGGAATTCGTCCCATAAGAGCGGCTGCATGACGGATAACCTTGCATTTTTGCAAATGAAAACTTTCGGAAAGACTACTTTATTTGCGAACAAGAAAAAAGGAAAACCGCATTCACCCCCGAAACGCGGGGCAGCAGGGAGATTTCACCGATGACCGACGACCGTACCGCTCCGCTGGGCCTGTTCACCCTCCGCGTCGCGCTGGGCGTGATGTATGTCGCCCACGGCCTCCTGAAGGTTCTCGTCTTCACTCCGACGGGCTTCGCGGGCTTCCTCGCCAAGACCGGCAATCCTGAATTTCTCGCCTGGCCGATCATCGTCGCGGAAATTGCAGGCGGCGTTGCACTCATCCTTGGCGTGTATTCCCGCCATGTGGCGGCGGTTCTGCTGCCGATCCTGATCGGGGCCTTCTTCGTGCATCTGCCGGCGGGCTGGCAGGCCGGGCAGGGCGGCTGGGAATATGTCGCCTTCCTCATCGCGGCGTCGCTGACGGTGATCCTTTCCGGCGAAGGCGCGTATGCCTTGAAGCGCGCCGAACTTCCCGGCTTCGTGTCGCGACTCGTCCCGCAGCCGGCGTAAACGTCGACGATCCCGCCGGGCGGAGCGATCCGCCCGGTCAAGCATTTCGAGGTACAGAGAACCATGGCCAAGATCCTCCATATCCAAGCGAGCCCCCGCGAGGGCGCCTTCTCCAAGCTCGCCGCGGAGGCCTATCTCGCCGCGCATCTCGCGAAGCACCCGGGCGACGTCGTCGAGACGATCGACGTCTGGACCGCGGACCTTCCCGAATTCGACGGCCCGACGCTGCAGGCGCGCTACGCCGCCGCCGCCGGCAAGGAGCATTCGGCCGAGCAGGCCAAGTCCTGGGGCGCGATCGTCAAGCAGGTCGAGCACTTCAAGGGCTTCGACGCCTATGTCGTGTCCTTCCCGATGTGGAACTTCTCGGTTCCCTACCGGCTGAAGCAGTATATCGACGTTCTCGCCCATCCGGGCCTGACCTTCGGCCGTTCGCCGGAGAAGGGCTTCTTCGGCCTCGTCACGGGCAAGCCCGTCACGATCTTCGTCGCCTCGGCGGGCGACTATCGTCCGGGCGCGCCGGCGGCCGCGATCGACTTCGCGACGCCTTATGTCGAATGGATGTTCAAGTTCTTCGGCTTCACGGACATCCGCACGCTCCGTATCGGACCGACGGTCGGCACGCCCGACGCGGTCGAAGCCGTCAAGACGCAATGCGTGAACGAAGCCCGGGCGCTCGTCGTCTGAGCGGACGATCTTCTCGTCCCGGCGGGCGCAGGCCTCCCGGGACGCTTTCTCTTTCTCCTCCCGACTTCGATGCCCGGCCTCGTGCCGGGCTTTTTTTCGGCCGGGAGCCGGGCCTCAATGGGCGCGGGCGATGCAGAAGTCGATGGCCTCGATCATGGCCCGCTTCATCGGCCCGTCGCGGAACAGTTCGAGCGCGTCCCGGGCGATGTCGCCGTAATGGCGGGCGCGTTCCACCGTGTCCTCGATGGTGCGGTGCTTGCGCATCAGGCCCATGGCCTGTTCGAGATCGGCGTCGGACGCTTCGCCCTGTTCGAGCGCGCGCTTCCAGAAATCGCGCTCCGCCTCGTTGCCCCGCCGGAAGGCGAGGACGACGGGCAGGGTGATCTTCCCTTCGCGGAAATCGTCGCCGACATTCTTGCCGAGCTTCTCGCCGGCGCCGCCGTAATCGAGCGCGTCGTCGATGAGCTGGAAGGCGATGCCGAGATTCATGCCGTAGCTGCGGCAGGCCGACTGCTCCGCCTTGCCCTTGCCCGCGATGATCGGCCCGACCTCGCAGGCCGCGGCGAAGAGCGCGGCGGTCTTGGCGCGGACCACGGCGAGATATTCGTCCTCGGTGGTCGCGGTGTTCTTGGCGACCGAGAGCTGCATGACCTCGCCTTCGGCGATGACGGTCGCGGCGGTGGACAGGACGTCGAGCGCCTGCAGCGACCCGACCTCCACCATCATCCTGAAGGCCTGACCGAGCAGGAAGTCGCCGACGAGCACGCTCGCCTCGTTGCCCCACAGCATGCGCGCGGCGAGCTTGCCGCGCCGCATCTCGCTGTTGTCGACCACGTCGTCATGCAGCAGCGTGGCCGTGTGCATGAATTCGACGGAGGCGGCGAGCTTCATGTCGCCGTCGCCGCCGTAGCCGCAGAGCTGGGCGGTGGCGAGCGTCAGCATCGGACGCAGCCGCTTGCCGCCCGAATCGATCAGATGGCGCGCGATTTCGGGAATCAGCGCCACGTCGGAGCCGACTCGGGAGATGATCTGGCGGTTGACGCGCTCCATGCCCGGAGCGACGAGACGCATCAACGGCTCGATGCTCGGGGCCGGCGCGGCCTTGCCTTCCAAAGAAACGACGACACCCACCGGACCATCCTTGAAACGAGGTACGCATACCGGAAAATCACCCGCAAACTGCCACGCCGGCCGCGTGCGGGCAACTTCGCCCCTTGACGCACGGGCGGGCGCGACCTCTGCATGGCCGCAAATCGGACCGCCCCGCCCGGAACGGTGACCCTTGCACGAGCTGATCCGCACCAACGACCTCGTTCTGATCTCCTTCGTCGAGGCGCTCATGGCCTCGGCGGAGATCCATGTCTTCGTCGCCGACCGCCACATCAGCGCGACGGAAGGGTCGATCGGGCTGTTTCCGCGCCGCATCCTCGTGGCGGAGGACGATGCGGAGGAGGCCCGGCAGGTGCTGATCGACAACGGTCTCGCAGCGGAGCTGCGCCCGTGACCGACGCCGCCGCGCAGACCACGGTGGGGCCGCACGCCTTTTTCGGCGGGCTGATCCATGTCCGCGAGGCGGCCGACGGGCATCGGGCGGGGACCGACGCGGTGCTGCTCGCCGCGAGCGCGCCGCAGGATTTCGCGGGCCGCCTCGTGGATGCGGGAACGGGATCGGGCGTCGTCGGGCTCGCGGTCGCGGCGCGGCGGCCGGAGGCCCGCGCCCTGCTTCTCGACATCGATCCCGTCGCGCTCGCGCTCGCCGCCGCCAATGCGGCCGACAACGGCCTCGCCGACCGGGTGGAAGTGCGTGCGGCCGATCTCCTCGCCCCGGCCCGCGACCGGGCGGCGGCGGGCCTCGTCGAGCGGTCGGCGGAGCTCGTGCTGACCAATCCGCCCTTCCATCCCGCGGGGCGGGTGCGCGTGTCGCCCGATGCGCGGCGGGCGGGGGCGCATGTGCTCGCCGACGACGACCTTGTCCGTTGGGTGCGGGCTTGCGGGGCGCTGCTCGTGCCGAAGGGCGAGTTGGTGATGATCCATCGACCGGAGGCGCTGGCGACGATCCTCGAAGCGCTGGCGGGGACCTTCGGCGCGGTCGCGGTGCTGCCCGTCCATCCGCGCGCCGACCGCCCGGCCGTGCGGGTGCTGGTGAAGGCGGTGAAGGGCAGCCGGGCCCCGCTTTCGCTGAGGCCGGGCTTCGTGCTGCAGGATGCGGCCGGCAGGCCGACGCCCGAAGCCGATGCGGCCGCACGGGGGCGGGCGTCCCTCGCGTGGTGACGCAAGCCTCGCGGCGGCGCGCTTTTCGGGCTAGAACCCCGGCTCCCGCCATGAGGATCCGCCCCTCCATGACCGAGCGCCTGCGCGCCGACCGCCTGCTCGTCGAACGCGGCTTCTTCGAAAGCCGCGCCAAGGCGCAGGACGCCATCGCCGCCGGGCTCGTGACCGCGGACGGACGGCCCGTGCGGAAGGCTTCGGACGAGATCGCCCCTGGGGCCGAGATCACGGCGGAGCCCGCCCATCCTTGGGTGTCACGCGGCGGGGTGAAGCTCGCCCATGCGCTCGACGCCTTCGGCATCGACGCGGCGGGGCGGACCTGTCTCGACGCCGGGGCCTCGACGGGCGGCTTCACGGAAGTGCTGCTCTCCCGCGGCGCGGCGGGCGTGACCGCCGCCGACGTGGGACACGGGCAGCTTCACCCGAAGGTCGCGGCCGATCCGCGCGTGCGGTCGCTCGAAGGGCGGGACGTGCGCGGATTGACGCCCGCCGACCTTCCCGAAGCGCCTTCGCTCGTCGTGATCGATGTCAGCTTCATCCCGCTTGCGACGGCGCTGCCGCCCGTGCTCGCGCTCGCTGCGCCGGGCGCGACGCTGGTCGCGCTGGTGAAGCCGCAATTCGAGGCCGGGCGGGCGCATGTCGGCAAGAACGGCATCGTGAAGGACGAGGCCGTCCATGGACGGGTCTGCGCCGAGGCCGAAGACCTCGTGCGCTCCTGCGGCTGGACGGTGCGCGGCACGATCCCCTCCCCGATCGCGGGCGGCGAGGGCAACAAGGAATTCCTGCTCGCGGCGGACAAGCCATGCTGAAGATGACCGAAACGCTCCTCGTCGAACGGATCGGCGGCAAGGGCGACGCCGTCGCCCGCGGCCCCGACGGCGACGTCTTCGTCGCGGGCGCGTTGCCCGGCGAGCGCATCACGGCGGCGGTCGACGGGGACCGGGCCGATCTCGTCTCCGTCGAGGCCGCATCGCCCGAGCGCGTGACGCCGCCTTGTCCGCTTTTCGGCCGCTGCGGCGGCTGTGCGCTCCAGCATTGGGCGGCGGAGCCCTATGCGGCGTGGAAGCGCGGGCTGGTGGAGACGGAATTGCGCCGCAACGGCATTTCCGCCCCCGTCGCGCCGCTCGTCCCGGCGCATGGCGAGGGACGCCGGCGCGCGATCCTGCACGGGCGGCGCGGGCCGGGGGGATGGTCGGTCGGCTTCATGGCGCGGCGGACGCACGACATCGTGCCCGTCGATGCCTGTCCGATCCTCGTTCCCGCATTGCGGGACGCCGCGCCGCGGATCGCCAAGGCGGTCGCGGAGGCGCTCGGAGGCGACAAGCCGCTCGACATTCAGGTGACGGCCACCGCGGGCGGGCTCGACGTCGACATCCGCGGACATGGTCCCGTCTCGGACGGCAAGCGCCGCGTGCTGGGCGAGACGGCGCGGCATCTGGGCCTTGCGCGGCTCTCGGTGCATGGCGACGTGGTCGCGTCGCTCGCGCCGACGCTCGTGCGGACGGGCCCCGCCGACGTCATGATCCCGCCCGGCGGGTTCCTGCAGGCGACGGCCAAGGGCGAGGACGCGCTGGGCGCGCTGGTGCTCGAGGGCATCGGCAAGGCGAAGAGCGTGGCCGATCTCTTCGCGGGCGTCGGCCCCTTCACCTTCCGGGCGGCGCAGCGCGCCAAGGTCCATGCCGCGGAGGGCGACGCGCAGGCCGTGGCGGCGCTGCTGCGCGCGGCGCGCGACACGCAGGGGCTGAAGCCGATCACGGCGGAGACGCGCGACCTGTTCAAGAGGCCGCTCGTCGCCGCCGAACTCGCGGGCTTCGACGCGGTGATCTTCGATCCGCCGCGGGCGGGCGCGAAGGCGCAGGCGCAGGCTCTGGCGCTGTCGAAGGTGCCGCGGGTGGTGGCCGTCTCCTGCGACGCGGGGACCTTCGCGCGGGATGCCGCGATCCTCGCGGGGGGAGGCTATGCACTCGTCTCCGTCACGCCCGTGGATCAGTTCCTGTATTCGGGCCATGTCGAACTCGTCGGCACGTTCGAGAAGGCCGCCGCTTCAATGAAGAAGCGGCGTATGCTGGGATAGGCCCATGACCGCGACCGCGCCCGACCTGCTCGCCCGCCTCGCCGCGATCGTCGGCGGGGCTCACGTCCTCTCGACGGAAGCGGACATGGCGCCGCATCTCGTGGAATGGCGGGGGCTCTATCGCGGCAGGGCGCAGGCGGTGGTGAAGCCGGGTTCGACGGCGGAAGTCGCGGCCCTGATGCGGCTCGCCTCCGCCGAGGGGCTGAAGATCGTGCCGCAAAGCGGCAATACCGGGCTCGTGGGCGGGCAGGTGCCGTGGGAGACGGGCGACGAGATCGTGCTGTCGCTGCAGCGGTTGAACCGGCTGCGCGAGATCGATCCGCTGTCGGACTCGATGACGGTGGAGGCGGGCGTGACGCTCGCCGCGGCTCAGGAGGCCGCGGACGGGGTCGACCGGCTGTTCCCGCTCTCGCTCGCCTCCGAAGGCAGCTGCATGATCGGCGGCAATCTCGCCACCAATGCCGGGGGCACGGCGGTGCTCGCCTACGGCAATGCGCGCGATCTCGTGCTGGGGCTGGAAGTGGTGCTGGCGGACGGCCGGATCTGGAACGGGCTCGGCAAGCTGCGCAAGGACAATACGGGCTACGACCTGAAGCATCTGTTCATCGGGTCGGAGGGCACGCTCGGCATCATCACCGCGGCGGTGCTGAAGCTGTTCCCGAAGCCGAAATCGGTGGCGACGGCCTTTTGCGGCCTGCCCTCGCCGCAGGCGGCGGTGGATTTCCTCGCGCTGGCGAAGAGCCGGGCGGGGTCGGCCGTCACGACCTTCGAGATCACGCCGCGCTTCGGCGTCGACATCGCGGTCAAGCATATGGGCTGCCGCGATCCGTTGGCCGGGATGCATCCCTGGTACGTGCTGATCGAGCTCTCCTCGGCCTCGGATGCGGGGCTCGAGACGACGGCCGAAAGCCTGCTCGCGGAGGCGATCGAGGCGGGGCTCGTCGAGGATGCGGCGCTCGCGACCTCGCTCGACGTTCGCAACGCCTTCTGGCGCATCCGCGAGGGCATGTCGGAGGCGCAGGGGGTGGAGGGCGGCTCGATCAAGCACGACGTCTCGGTGCCCGTGGCGGCCGTGCCGCGGCTGATCGAGACGGTGAATGCGGAATTGGAGGCCTTTCTGCCGGGCGTCCGGCCCTTCCCCTTCGGCCATCTCGGGGACGGGAACCTGCATTACAACATCACGCAGCCGCTCGGCATGGACAAGGCGGCCTATCTCGCGCTGTGGGACGCGGTGAACGCGATCGTGCACGGCCGGGTGCTGGAGGCGGGCGGCTCGGTCTCGGCCGAACACGGGATCGGGCGGATGAAGAAGACGCTGCTCGCCGAAACGAAGGACCCGACCGCGCTGGAACTGATGCGGACGATCAAGGCCGCGCTGGACCCGCAGGGGCTGCTCAATCCGGGGAAGGTGATCTGAGGGATCGCGGCGGCAGGCGTCGGGCGGCGGCGCGGCCGCATCGCCCGTCATGAACGCGGATGCGGGCATCCACGGCTTGCTTTCGAGGCTGCAAGGAAGACGTGGATGCCCGCAGGCGCGGGCATGACGGGGAGAGGGCGGGCGATCAGCCCTGAATGCGGGAGAAATCCGCCACCGCGCGGGTCGCTTCGCGCAGGGTCGAGAGCAGCCGCAAGCGGTTCGTGCGCAGCTTCGCGTCGTCGGCGTTCACCGTGACCTTGTCGAAGAAGGCGTCGACGGCCGGGCGGAGGCGGGCGAGGGCGGCCATGGCGGCCGCGAAATCCTCGCGGGCGACGGCGGCGGAAGCCTCGGCACGGGCGGAGTCGAGCGCGGCGGCGAGCGCCTTCTCCTCGTCCTGCACGAAGGCGGAAGCGTCGGGGGCGGCGTCGAAGGCGCCCGCGCCGTCCTTCTTCTCCTCGATGGCGAGGATGTTGGCGGCGCGCTTGGTGCCGGCGAGCAGGTTCCTGCCGTCCTCGGTGTCGAGGAAACGGCCGAGGGCCTCGACGCGGCGGACGATCATCAGGAGGTCGTCCTGCGCCCCGCCCGAGGCGAGAACCGCGTCGATGAGGTCGTGACGTGCGCCCTGATCGCGGAGATAGACCTTCAGACGGTCGTGGAAGAAGGAGAGGAGGTCGCTTCCGATATCGGCGGAGTTCGCTTTCCGGAACGTCGCGACGAGCGCGAGGCGTAGCCCGTTTTCCAGCACCAACCGCACCACGCCCAACGCCGCGCGGCGGAGCGCGAAGGGGTCCTTGGAGCCCGTCGGCTTCTCGTCGATCGCCCAGAAGCCCGTGAGGGTGTCGAGCTTGTCGGCGAGCGCCACGGCGACGCTGACGGGGTCGGTCGGGACGCGGTCGCTCGGGCCCTGCGGCTTGTAGTGCTCTTCGATGGCGGCGGCGACGGAGGGGTCTTCGCCCTGCTGTTCGGCGTAGCGCCGACCCATGAGGCCCTGCACTTCGGGGAATTCGCCGACCATTTCGGTGACGAGGTCGGCCTTGGCGAGTGCGGCCGCGCGGGCGGCCTTGGCCGGATCCGCGCCGACGAGGGGCGCGAGTTCCTTCGCGAGCGCGACGATGCGGTCGATGCGCTCGCCCTGCGTGCCGAGCTTCTCGTGGAAGACGATGCCGAGCGCGCGGAGCTTGGCGAGGCGCTGGTCGAGCAGCGTGCCGGGGACGTGCTCGTAGCCGGGGAGCGGCTTGCGGTCGAGCTCCCGGAAATGCCGCGCGTCGGACAGGCGGGCGCGGACGACGCGCTCGTTGCCGGCGACGATCGCGGCGCCGCCGTCGGAGGCTTCCAGATTCGAGACGAGGATGAACTTGTTCGCGAGCCGACCCGTCGCCGGGTCGCGCAGCACGAAGCATTTCTGGTTCGCGCGGATCGTGGCGCGGACGACTTCGCCGGGGATTTCGAGGAAGCTCTCGTCGAAGGAGCCCATCAGCACCACGGGCCATTCGACGAGGCCCGCGACCTCTTCCAGAAGCCCGTCGTCCTCGACGAGTTCGAGCCCGCGCGCGAAGGCGAGCGTCTTGGCGTCGGCGAGGATGATCTCCTTGCGGCGGTCGGCGTCGAGCACGACCTTGGCGCGGTCGAGCGCCGTGACGTAATCCTCGAAACGACGGACGAGGATCAGGTCCGGGGCCATGAAGCGGTGGCCGCGGGTGACGTCGGAGGCGACCATGCCGTCGATCTCGAAGCGCACGACGTCGGGCGTCTCCGTCTCGGGGCCGAAGGTGCACAGGATCGACTGCAGCGGCCGCACCCAGCGCAGCGCGCCGGGCTTGTCCGAGCCCGCGCCCCAGCGCATGGATTTCGGCCAGGGGAAGCCGCGGACGATCTCGGGCACGATCTCGGCGAGAACCTCGGGCACGGCGCGGCCGGGCCTGTCGACCACGGCGACGTAGAAATCGCCCTTTTTCGGGTCGGACTGGATCTGCGCCTGCGCGATGTCGGTGAGGCCCGCGCTTTTCAGGAAGCCCTGCAGCGCGCCTTCGGGCGCGCCGACGCGGGGGCCCTTCTTCTCCTCGCGGAGGTCGGGCTGCCTGACGGGCAGGCCCGCGACATGGAGCGCGAGCCGGCGCGGGGTCGCGAAGGCCTTCGCGCCCTCATAGACGCAACCGCGCTCGACGAGCGCGTTCGTGACGAGCGACTTCAGGTCCTCCGCCGCCTTGCGCTGCATGCGCGCGGGGATTTCCTCGCAGAAGAGTTCGAGAAGGAGATCGGGCATGGCGGCTCTCAGGCGGCTCCGCCGGCGTCGGTGCGAAGCCAGGCTTCGCCGCAGGCCTTGGCGAGTTCGCGGACGCGGAGGATGTAGCTCTGGCGCTCGGTGACGGAGATCACGCCGCGCGCGTCGAGCAGGTTGAAGACGTGGCTCGCCTTGATGCACTGGTCATAGGCGGGCAGCACCATGAGATGCCGCTCGCCGGCGTCGCCCTTCTCGAGAAGCGCGCGGCATTCCGCCTCCGCGTCCTTGAAGTGACGGAAGAGCTTGTCGGTGTCGGCATGCTCGAAATTGTGCCGGGAATATTCCTGCTCGGCCTGCAGGAAGACGTCGCCGTAGGTGACCTTCTCGGAGCCTTCGAGACCGTTGAAGTTGAGGTCGTAGACGTTTTCGACGCCCTGCACATACATCGCGAGGCGTTCGAGGCCGTAGGTGAGTTCGCCCGAGACCGGCGAGCATTCGAAGCCCGCGACCTGCTGAAAG
>JAIXTT010000081.1 GCA_027483795.1 Hyphomicrobiales bacterium | reverse complement strand
CCAAGGGATTGTCGGTGGCGCGGATGGGGGCGCATATCACCTATCTGTCCGAATCCGCGCTGCACCGGAAGTTCGGCCGTCAATTGCAGAACCGCGTCTTCGTGCCCCGGAAAGCCCCGGCGAGCGAGCCGCCGTAATCCGCCGCGAGGTCGAAATAGTCCATCGCGCGCGTCAGATAGAGATAGGAATTGGCGTCGAAGCGCTCGACGAAGCTCCGGCCCTGATGGCGCAGATAGCTCTCCACCTCGAAATCCGCATCGAAGGAGAAGGTGGGGGCGGAGCGGTCCTGCAGCTTGCGGCCGAATTTCCGATGCAGCGCGGGCTCCGACAGATAGGTGATGTGCGCGGCCATGCGCGCGACGGCGAGCCCCTTTTCGGGCCGGCCGCCCTCGCGGATATAGCGCCCGCCCTTCCATTCCGGATCGGCCATGACGGCCTGTCGGCCGACCTCGTGAAAGGCGATGTTCTGCGCCGAGTGCTTGGCCGCGGTGGCGAGCGGGATCGCCGAGAACACCCGTTCGGGATGGCTCGCGGCCCATTGCAGCACCTGCATGCCGCCCATCGAACCGCCGATCACGCAGAACAGGCTCTCGATGCCGAGCGCGTCGACGAGCGCGGCCTGCGCGCGCACCATGTCGCGGATCGTGACGACGGGGAAATCCACGCCGTGGACGTCGTCGCCGTCGGGCCGGGTCGAGGCGGGACCCGTCGTGCCCATGCAGCCGCCGAGCACGTTGGAGCAGATCACGAAGAAGCGGTCGGTATCGACGGGTTTGCCCGGCCCGATCATGCTCTCCCACCAGCCCGGCTTGCCCGTCACGGGATGGACGTTGGCGACGTGCTGGTCGCCCGTCAGCGCGTGACAGACGAGCACGGCATTGCTCTTGTCCGCGTTCAGCGTGCCGTAGGTCTGATGGGCGATCTGCCAGGGACCGAGCGAAGCGCCGCCGTCGAGCACGAGCGGCCGGTCCGCGCCGAAGCGCAGAACCAGGCTGGAAGGCCGGTCGGCCTCGCTCGCCGGCGTCGCCGGCACGACGGGGGAACGGGACATTCGTTCCGTCTCTCAGGTTCGATCGTTCGATACGAAGAACCCATCCGGTAGCGGCAAGCGCGGCCGCAGGCAAGCGGCAAACGCCGCCGCGGGCCCCGCGCGGGCCGTCACTCCGAGAGGTGGAAGACCAGCGCACCCGCGAGCACGAGGCCGACGGCGGCGATCTTGGTCGCATTGATCTCGAGCTGCGGCAGGCCCCACAGGCCGAACTTGTCCGCCGCCAGCGCACCGATCATCTGCCCGGCGATGACGGAGGCGACGAGCACGAAATTGCCCGTCCGCTGCACCACGAAGATCGCGCCGATGATGAAGACCGCGCCCGTGATCCCGCCGATCCAGGCCCACCAGGGCATGCCCGCGAGCGAGGCGGCCGTCGGCAAGGACCGCACGGTGAACAGCGCGAAGAGGGCGAGCAGCAGGAGACTTCCGCTGATCGAAAGAATGCCGGCCAGCACGGGCGAGCCGAAGCGGCGCGCGGCCTCCGCATTGACGGGCGACTGCCAGGTCAGCAGCAGCCCCATCAGCACGGCGACGGCGATCCATCCGGCCTTGGCGAAGATGTCGGTCACGGCTCGTTTCTCCGCAGGGACGTCACGGGTCGATAACGAAGCCGCCGCCCGGCCGCAACGGCCCGGCTCCGCGCCCGGCGTATGGGACGCATGCGGGCGCACGCCCTGCGCCGCGGCGAAGCTCGTGTTCAACTCCCGTCGGACGCGGGGGAAACCGAGGGGGAATCGGAATGGAAACCATCGCCGAGACCGTCGTCGTCGGCATCGGCGCGACGGCGCTGATGGACGTCTGGGCCGTCGTCCTCAAGCGCAGCATCGCCTTCCCGCCGCCGAATTGGGCGCTGGTCGGCCGCTGGTTCGCGCATCTGCCCCGCGGCAAGGTCTTCCATGACGACATCGCCGCGGCCGATCCGATCACGAACGAACGCGCGATCGGCTGGGCCGCGCATTACGCGATCGGCGTCCTCTACGCCTTCATCCTCCTCGCCTTCACGGGCCCCGACTGGCTCGCTTCGCCGACCTTCCTGCCCGCCTGGGTTCTCGGCCTCGTGACGGTGGGAGCGGGCTGGTTCCTGCTGCAGCCGGGCATGGGCGCGGGCTGGATGGCGTCGAAGCGGCCCAACGCCCACAAGATCCGCATGCTGAACCTCGTCGCGCATACGGTCTTCGCGCTCGGCCTCTACGGGACCGCCGCCCTCCTCGCCTAAGACCATCGTCGGCCCGCGCGCCTCTTGCTGCACTGCGGAAGAACGCGAGATAAAGACGGGCCGAAGGAGGCCCGCCATGACCCCGCATCCCACCGCCGTCGTTCCGAAAACGCAGCCGGGCCGCTTCTTCGAGGATTTCCGCGTCGGCGACGTCATCCGCCACGCGACCCCGCGCACGGTCACGACCGGCGACGTCGCGCTCTACACCGCGCTCTACGGCCCGCGCTTCGCGGTCCAGTCCTCCGACGCCTTCGCCGCCGCGATCGGCTATCCGCGCTCGCCCGTCGACGACCTCCTCGTCTTCCACATCGTCTTCGGCAAGACCGTGCCGGACATCTCGATCAATGCGGTCGCCAATCTCGGCTATGCCGCCTGCCGCTTCCTCGCGCCCGTCTATCCGGGCGACACGCTGTCGGCCGTCTCCGAAGTGATCGGCCTCAAGGAGAATTCGAACGGCGAAACGGGCGTCGTCCATGTCCGCTCGACGGGCTTCGATCAGAACGGCACGGCGGTGCTCGACTATGTCCGCTGGGTCATGGTGCGCAAGCGCGACAAGGCCTCGCCCGCGCCCGCGGAGGTCGTCCCGACGCTGCCGCGCGTCGTCGCGCCCGAAGCGCTCGGCGACGCCTGCCCGGCGATCGATGTCGAAGCCTATGACGCGGCCCTCGCGGGTTCGTCCTTCCGCTTCGACGATTACGCCGTGGGCGAGACGATCGATCATGTCGACGGCATGACCGTCGAGGAGGCCGAGCACCAGATCGCGACGCGGCTCTATCAGAACACCGCCAAGGTGCATTTCGACGGCCATCGGCAGGCGCAGGGCCGTTTCGGCAAACGGCTGATCTACGGCGGCGTGGTGATCTCGCTCGCCCGCGCGCTGTCCTTCAACGGGTTCGGCAACGCCTTCCATATCGCGGCCATCAATGCGGGCCGGCACGTCGCGCCGCTCTTTTCGGGCGACACGGTCTATGCGTGGAGCGAGGTGCTGGAGAAGGCCGATCTGCCCGGCCGCGACGACGTCGGCGCGCTGCGCCTGCGCATGATCGCGACCAAGAACAAGCCCTGCGACGACCTTCCGTTCAAGGAGGGCGACGGCTACGACCCCTCGGTCATCCTCGATCTCGATCTCTGGGTGCTGCTGCCGCGGTGAGCTTCAGCGTCCGACCGCGCGCAGCCTGATCAGCGCATCGCGGAGGGGGAGGAGATCGTCGGTCAGGACGGCCCAGACGGCCGCGTCGGATACGCGATGATATTCGTGCCGGAGGAGATTGCCGACCGCACGGATTTCCGCCCAACGGATGGCGGGCTCCCGGTCGGTCAGTTCCGCCGGGAGATGCCGCGCCGCTTCGGAGATGATTTCGAGACCGCGCTGCGCCGCATGGCGCAGAACCCAACTCGCCGAGAACGCCTCGAAATCCACGTCGGAAACGGCCGCCGCGAGTTCGTCGACGACCGCGATCATCTCCTCGACGACGATGTCGCTGCGCCGCGGCATCAGAAGACCCTGAGCGCCGAGGCTTCGATCCCGGACCGCAGGGCCGGATGCAGGGAATCGCGCGTCGCGAGATCGACGTCGCGCCCGAGACGCTCCGCAAGGAATGCCTGAAGGCCCGCGAGATCGAGAAGCGAGAAACCGCTCCGCGCCGGATCGACGAACAGATCGACGTCGCTCGCCGGGCGGCCTTCGCCACGGGCGATCGAGCCGAAGAGGAACAGCGCGGCGACGCCTTTCGCCCGCAGGTCGGACTCGAGATCGCGAAGGGCGGAGAGGATCGCGTCCGCGTCCGGCGCTCCGGCCGCCGCCGTGAGCCGGCGATACGCCTCGATCGAGATCAGCACCGTCCGCGCTCGGCCGTTCCGCGTCACGGCCACGGGTCCGGTCAGCGCCGCATCCTGATAGCGACCGATATTGCGTTGGAATTCGGCGGCGGGAACCCGAAGCATGGCGCACCTCTCGACCGACATTCTATGCGCTTCATGCAATTCATGCAAAATCCGATGCCCGAGCGGACGAAGATCTCCGACGATCATTGCGGCGGCGCGCGCCTTTCGCCATTCTCCCGCCGTTCCCCGGAGCCGTCCCATGATCCGCATCACGCCCCGCGTCGCGATCGACGAGAGCGAACTCGTCGAAAGCTTCGTGCGCGCCTCCGGGCCGGGCGGGCAGAACGTCAACAAGCTCTCGACCGCGGTGCAACTGCGCTTCGACGTGCGGAATTCGCCCGCGCTGCCCGAGGACGTGCGCGAGCGGCTGGAGAAGCTCGCGGGCAGCCGGCTCACCACCGAGGGCGTGATCGTCATCGCCGCCCAGCGCTTCCGCACGCAGGAGCGCAATCGCGAGGACGCGCGGGAGCGGCTGTTCGAGCTGATTCGGGAAGCGTCGATCCGGCCCGTGATCCGCCGGGCCACCCGTCCGACGCTGGCCTCGAAGAAGCGGCGGCTCGAAAGCAAGTCGCGGCGATCCGGGGTCAAGGCGCTGCGTTCGGGCCGCCCCGACGCGGATTGAGCCGCGCATTCTCCGCCCCCTCCGAAAGTCCGTCCCGCCCGCCGATTGCGGTTCGCGACGCCATCGGTTAGACAGCCTCAAACCCTTGACCGGAAAAGGGAAGACCATGGCCGACTCCAAGGCTCGACGCGAACCGCCGCTGTCCCCGCATCTCGAGATCTACAAGCCCGCGATGACGATGATCATGTCGATCGTCCACCGCATCACGGGCGTCGCTCTCTATTTCGGCACGCTCCTCCTCTCCGTCTGGCTGGTGAGCGCGGCCACGAGCGATGCGGCCTTCGCCGCGGTGCACGGCTTCATGACGTCCTGGTTCGGCAAGCTGATCCTGTTCGGCTTCACCTGGGCGCTGCTGCATCACGCGCTCGGCGGCATCCGGCACTTCATCTGGGACACGGGCCGCGGCTACGGGGCCGAACAGCGCTCCTTCCTCGCTCATGCCACCCTCGCGGGGTCCGTCGGCCTGACGGTCCTCGTCTGGGTCATCGCCTTCGTCACGCGCTGAGGAGAGCGGCACATGGACACGTCCTCTTCGATGAAGACCCCGCTGAAGCGGGTCCGCGGCCTCGGCTCCGCCCGGTCCGGCACCGACCATTTCTGGAAGCAGCGCCTCACCGCGCTCGCCAACGTGCCGCTCGTCATCGTCATGATCGCCATCGTGATCGCGCTCGTCGGCAAGGACGCGGCCGCGGCCAAGGCGGTTTTGTCGCATCCCGTCGTCGCCATTCCGATGGTTCTCTTCTTCGTCTCGGTGATGGTCCACATGCGCATCGGCATGCAGGTGATCGTCGAGGACTATGTGCACGAGGAAGGGCCCAAGGTTCTCCTTCTCGCGCTGAACGCCTTCTTCTCGATCGCGGTAGGCCTCGCCGGCATCTTCGCGATCCTCAAGCTCAGCTTCGGAGCGTAAATCCATGGCAGCCAAGAGCACGAACGGCAGCGCCGCCAAGCCCGCCGTCAACGGCGCGGCCTATCCGATCACCGACCACACCTTCGACGTCGTCGTCGTCGGCGCGGGCGGCGCGGGTCTGCGCGCCACGGTCGGTTGCGCCCAGGCCGGCCTGCGCACCGCCTGCATCTCGAAGGTCTTCCCGACCCGCTCGCACACCGTGGCGGCGCAGGGCGGCATCTCCGCCTCGCTCGGCAACATGGGTCCGGACGACTGGCGCTGGCACATGTACGACACCGTCAAGGGGTCCGACTGGCTCGGCGATCAGGACGCGATCGAATATCTCTGCCGCAACGCGCCGGCCGCCGTCTACGAGCTCGAGCATTGGGGCGTGCCCTTCTCCCGCACGGAAGAGGGCAAGATCTACCAGCGGCCCTT
>JAIXTT010000089.1 GCA_027483795.1 Hyphomicrobiales bacterium | reverse complement strand
GCGGGCCGGGTCGACGGATCAGATGAGCTTGCCCATCGCGACCGCGGTGTCGGACATGCGGTTCGAGAAGCCCCACTCGTTGTCGTACCAGGACAGGATCGACACGAGCGTGCCTTCCATGACCTTGGTCTGGTCCATGTGGAAGATGGACGAACGGGGGTCATGGTTGAAGTCGACCGACACGTTCGACGCATCGGTATAGCCGAGCACGCCCTTCAGACGGCCGTCGGCGGCGGATTTGATCGCCGCGTTGATCTCGTCCTTCGTCGTCGCGCGCTTGGCGACGAATTTCAGGTCGACGACCGAGACGTTCGGCGTCGGCACGCGGATCGCGGAACCGTCGAGCTTGCCGTTGAGCTCGGGAAGCACGAGGCCCACGGCCTTCGCCGCGCCCGTCGAGGTCGGGATCATCGACAGCGCCGCGGCGCGGGCGCGGTAGAGATCCTTGTGCATCGTGTCGAGCGTCGGCTGGTCGCCCGTGTAGGAATGGATCGTGGTCATCATGCCGCGCTCGATGCCGACGACGTCGTTCAGCACCTTCGCGACGGGCGCGAGGCAGTTCGTGGTGCAGGACGCGTTCGAGACCACGAGGTGGTCCTTGGTCAGCTTCTCGTGGTTGACGCCGAAGACGACCGTGAGATCGGCGCCGTCGGCCGGGGCCGAGACGAGGACGCGCTTGGCGCCGGCGGTCAGATGCGCCGAAGCCTTGTCCTTCGACGTGAAGATGCCCGTGCATTCCAGCGCGATGTCGACGCCGAGCTCCTTGTGGGGAAGCTGGGCGGGATCACGCACGGCGGTCACCTTGATCGGGCCGCGGCCCACGTCGATCGTGTCGCCCGCGACCTTCACCTCGCCGGGGAAGCGACCATGAACCGAGTCGAAGCGGAAGAGATGCGCATTCGTCTCGACCGGGCCGAGATCGTTGATGGCGACGACCTCGATGTCGGTGCGGCCCGATTCGATGATGGCGCGCAGCACGTTGCGGCCGATGCGGCCGAAGCCGTTGATGGCGACGCGGACGGTCATGGTCTTCTCTCTCTCCCCTTGTCGAAAACGTCTCAGCCGAGGCGCGCGGCGGCCTTCTCCGCCACGGCTTCGGCCGTGATACCGAAATGAGCGTAAAGATCCTTGTAAGGCGCGCTCGCTCCGAAGCCGCTCATGCCCACGAAGATCCCCCGATCCCCGATGACCTGATCCCAACCCATGCGCAGACCGGCCTCGATCGCGACCTTGACGGGCGCATCGCCGATCACCGCGGCGCGCTCCGCCTCGGATTTCGCGAGGAAGAGGTCGAGACAGGGCACCGAGACGACCCGCGCCGAAATGCCGCGGTCGGCGAGCAGCGCCTGAGCGTCGAGGGCGATCTCGACCTCGGAGCCCGAGGCGAAGAGCGACACCTTCGCCGCGCCCTTCGCGGGGGAGACCTCATAGGCGCCCTTGGCGGACAGGTTCTCGCCAGCGCCGTCCTTGCGGGCCTGCCGCAGGTTCTGGCGGGTGAGCGCGAGCACGCTCGGCGAACAGACGGACTGCAGCGCGAGTTCCCAGCACTCCGCCGTCTCGACCGCGTCGGCGGGGCGATAGACGTTGAGATTGGGAATCGCGCGGAGCGCGGCGAGATGCTCGACCGGCTGATGGGTCGGGCCGTCCTCGCCGAGGCCGATCGAGTCATGCGTCATGACGTAGATCACGCGCGTGCCCATCAGCGCCGAGAGGCGGATGGCCGGGCGGCAGTAATCGGTGAAGACCATGAAGGTCGCGCCCGCCGGAATGACGCCGCCGTGCAGCGCCATGCCGTTCATGGCCGCGGCCATGCCGTGCTCGCGGATGCCGTAATGGATGTAGCGGCCGGCCAGTTCGCCGGGCTTCACGACCTGAAGGTTCTTCGTCTTGGTGTTGTTGGACGGCGTCAGGTCGGCCGAGCCGAGCACGAGTTCCGGCACGGCCTCCGTGACGACTTCGAGCGCCATTTCCGACGCCTTGCGGGTCGCGACGGTGACGGGCTCGGCCAGCAGCTTCGCCTTGAGGTCGGCGATGCCCTTCGTGAGCGCGGGCGGAAGCTCGCGGCCCATGCGGCGCTCGAATTCCGCGCGCTTGCCCGCATCGAGCTTCGCGAGGCGGCCAGCCCAGGCCTGACGCTCGGTCGCGGAACGGCCGCCGACGGCGCGCCATGCCTCGAGCACGTCGGCCGGAACGTGGAAGGGCTCCGGCGAGAGGCCGAGCTTCGCCTTCGAGGCGGCGAGTTCGTCCGCGCCGAGCGGTTCGCCATGCGCCTTGGACGTGCCGGCGCGATTCGGGGAGCCATAGCCGATGGTGGTCTTGCAGGCGACGAGCGTCGGGCGCTCGGCCTTGCGGGCGGCTTCGATCGCCGCGGCGATCGCTGCGGGATCATGGCCGTCGACGCGCACCGCATCCCAGCCCGCGGCCTTGAAGCGCGCGACCTGATCGACCGAATCGGCGAGCGAAAGCGGGCCGTCGATCGAAATGCCGTTGTCGTCGAAGAGGACGATGAGCTTGGACAGGCGCAGATGACCCGCGAGCGCGATCGACTCCTGCGAAATGCCTTCCATCAGGTCGCCGTCCGAGGCGAGGACGTAGGTGTAGTGGTCGACGACGTCCTTGCCGTATTCCGCGGCGAGAAGCCGCTCGGCGAGCGCCATGCCGACGGCGGTGGCGATGCCCTGCCCGAGCGGACCCGTGGTCGTCTCGACGCCCGGCGTATGGCCGTATTCGGGGTGGCCCGGGGTCTTCGAGCCGAGCTTGCGGAAGCGCTTCAGCTCGTCGAGCGTGACGCCCTCGACGCCGATCAGATGCAGCAGCGAATAGAGCAGCATCGAGCCGTGGCCCGCCGACAGCACGAAGCGGTCGCGGTCGGGCCAGTTCGGATCGGCGGGGTCGAATTTCAGGAACTGCGTGAAGAGGACGGTCGCGACGTCGGCCGCTCCCATCGGAAGGCCCGGATGGCCGGACTTGGCGGCTTCCACCGCGTCCATGGACAGCGAGCGGATCGCATTGGCCATCGGCCCGTGTTTGTCCTGAAACGTCATCACATTCGTCCGTAAGGGGAGGCGCGGGCTTGATAACACCTCGACCCTGCGAGTCAATGAACGGAAAGACGCGGTCCGAGCGTCTTTCCGCCGAAAAATCGGCGTGCGGAAGAGGCGGGTTGCGGTGGAAGGCGGGTCGGGCGGCGTTGACGCTCCCGGGAGGGTCCTTCTTAATCCCGAAGCGAAAAGGCCGCACCGAGTGATTCCCGCCGAGGCCGTTCGAGCCGGCAGCAGACGCAAGGTGGTTCCGCGTGGCGATCAGAGAGCGCACTCCCGAATTGTCCCATGCCGTCGGCCGGCTTCGTTCGGCCTTGGGGGCGCTCGAAGCCGCGGCGCAGCGGCGCGCGGAACTCGACCGCGGCAAGGCGGGCGCGGAGACGGAACTCGCCCTCATGCAGGACGATCGCGCGCGGCTCGCCACGGAGCTCGATCTGGCCATGGCGCGGGCGGAACGACTCGCCTCGGTGAACAAGGACGTCGACCGGCGCCTGCAGGCGGCGATGGGAACGATCCGCGGCGTGCTGGACGGGACGGAGCAGGGCTGATGGGTCAGGTCACCGTCCTCATCGCCGACAAGACCTACCGCATCGCATGCGACGACGGGCAGGAAGAGCATCTGACCGCGCTCGCCTCCGATCTCGACACGCGGATCGCACAGATGCGCCGCGCCTTCGGGGAGATCGGCGACAACCGGCTGACCGTGATGGCCGCGATCACCTGTCTCGACGAGGGGTCGGAAGTGAAGCGCCGGCTGGCGGAGCTCGAAGGCGAGGTCGCGGCGCTGCGGGCGGAACGGGACTCCTGGGGCGACGTCGCGGCGCGCGAGGCGGGCGAAGTCGCCGCCGTCATCCTCGAAGCCGCGGAACGGATCGAAGGCGTCGCGCGAACCCTCGGTCAGGACCGGATCGGCTGATCTTGGGACTGGCCTTTCGCGGGGAGCGGGCTTACCTATGACGAGCGGGGCTGCGGGGTGCGTGAGGACAACTGCATTCCCCGGGGCCTTATCGATCCGAACGGGAGCTGTCCCTGTCCTTGCCCCTGGGCTCGGGCAAAACGGCGCCCACCTACTCTGTAGGTTCCCGGGATCGACCGTCCCACGGCCATTGTGGCTCCGCACTTCTCCTTTCCGTCGCCATGCCGGCCCGGCGCGAGCGGTTTCCGTCCCGCGGGCCCGGAGCGCCGCGGCATGACCGCCGAAAAGCCCGCCCTCCGCCGCGAGGCGCTCGTCCGGCGTGACGGAATCCCGCCCGACATCCGCGCCGCAGCGGGCGAAGCGGTCGCGGCGCATGTCCTCACTCTCGCGGACCGTCTCGGACCGGGCCCGGTCGCGGGCTTCGTCGCCGTGCGGAGCGAACTCGACCCGCTGCCCGCCATGCGGATCCTTTCGCGGGGAGGCCTCTCTCTCGCGCTGCCGCGCGTCGCGGGCGACGCGCTCTTCTTCCATGCGTGGTCGCCCGGCGATCCGCTCGCGGCGGGAGCCTTCGGTCTCTCGGAACCCCTGCCCGGCGCGCCGGTCGTCCGCCCCTCCGCGCTTCTCGTTCCGCTCGCGGCCTTCGACCGACGCGGTCACCGCATCGGCTACGGAAAGGGCTTCTACGACCGCGCCGTCGCGGCCCTGCGCGCGACGGGACCGCTCGTGACGGTCGGCATCGCCTTCGCCGTGCAGGAAATCCCGGCGGTTCCCGAGGAAACGCACGACCATGCGCTTGACTGGATCGTCACCGAGCGCGAAGTGATCCGCACCGCCACGGACTGAACCTCACCATGCGTCTTCTCTTTCTCGGCGACGTCGTCGGACGTCCCGGTCGACAGGCCGTTTCCGACCATCTTCCCCGACTGCGCGAGCAGTGGGCGCTCGACTGCGTCGTCATCAACGGGGAGAACGCGGCGGGCGGCTTCGGCATCACGGAGGCGATCTGCGACGAGCTTCTGGCCGCGGGCGCGGACGTGGTGACGCTCGGCAACCACTCCTTCGACCAGCGCGAGGCGCTCGTCTTCATCGAAAGGCAGCCCCGGCTGCTCCGACCCGCCAATTATCCCGCCGGCACGCCGGGCCGCGGCGCGACCATGGTCGAGGCCCGCAACGGCGGGCGCGTGCTGGTGATCAACGTCATGGGGCGGATCTATATGGACCCGCTCGACGATCCCTTCGCCGCGGTCGAGCGCGAGATCGCCGCCTGCCCTTTGGGCGCGGCCTGCGACGCCGTCGTCGTCGACGTCCATGCGGAAGCGACCAGCGAGAAACAGGCGATGGGCCACTGGCTCGACGGCCGGGCGACGCTGGTGGTGGGGACGCATACGCATGCCCCGACCGCCGACGACCGGATCCTGCCGCACGGCACGGCCTTCATGTCGGATGCGGGCATGTGCGGCGATTATGATTCGGTGCTCGGCATGCAGAAGGACGAGCCGGTGCGGCGCTTCCTCGAAAAGACGCCCGGCAGCCGCATGGAAGCCGCGGCGGGCGAAGGCACGCTGTCCGGCATCGCGGTCGAGACCGACGACCGGACGGGCCTCGCGATCCGCAGCGCCGCCGTCCGCATCGGGCCGCATCTCTCCCGCAGCGTTCCCGCCTTCTGGACGAACTGAGCCGACCGGAGCCGCCCTTCGGAGAATGGGAATCCGACTGAATCTTCCGTAACGTCATTTCGACGTCGGCGGAGGCTTCGGAGCATGACGGACGGGAGAACGGCCGAGGCCTCGGGACACGATCCTCATGCGACGCCCCCGGCCGAAGTCCTTGCCGGACTGAAGGCCTCGGGGGACGGCCTCTCCACGGCCGAGGCGAAGCGTCGATCCGCGGAGTACGGGCCGAATGCGCTCCCGGCCCCGTCGACGCGATCGCTCGCGGCGGTGATCGTCTCTCAGCTCCGTAGCCCGTTGATTTATCTGCTGATCGCTGCGGCGGGCGTCTCCGTCCTGCTCGGCGAGGCGGACGACGCGATCTTCGTGGGCCTGGCGCTCGCGCTGAACACGGCGATCGGGGCCCATCAGGAACATCGGGCCGAAGTCCGGACGGCGGCGCTCCGCTCCTCCGTCCGGACCATGACGCGGGCGCTGCGCGACGGCGTCGTCGCGCGCATCGACGTGACCGATCTCGTGCCGGGCGACGTCGTGGTGCTGGAAGGCGGGGACCGCGTCCCGGCGGATCTTCGACTGTTGCGCGGCGCCGATGTTCGAACCGACGAATCGAGCCTGACGGGCGAATCCGCTCCAGTCGAAAAATCCTCGGAAGCGGTCGTTCCCGCCGAAGCCTCCATCGGCGACCGGACGACGATGCTGCATGCGGGCACGACCCTGATGAAGGGTCATGCGGTCGCCGTCGTCACCGCGACGGGGACGAAGACGGAACTGGGGCGGATCGCCGGCGCGCTCGCCCATGCACCGATCCCGCCGCCGCTCACCCTTCGGCTGGAACGTTTCGGCCGTCGCTTGGGCTATGCGGCGGTCGCCGTGGTGACGGCGCTGATCGCGGTGCGGATGCTCCAAGGTGCGGAGCCTCGGGAGACCTTCTTTCTCGCGGTCGCGCTCGCCGTCTCGATCATTCCCGAAGGCCTGCCCGTCGCCGTGACGGTGGCGCTGGCGGCGGCGACCCGACGGATGGCGCGGCGGAACGTGATCGTGCGTCACCTCCCGGCGGTGGAGGGGCTCGGATCGTGCACGGTCGTCGCCACGGACAAGACCGGCACGCTGACCGTCGACAGCCTGACGGCGGTGCGTCTCGCCCTGCCCGGCCTCGGGGCATTCGACGTGACGGGCGAGGGAATCATGACCGAGGGCGAGGTCCTCCGGGACGGTTCGCCGCCGACCGACGACGCGCGGAGCGCCGTCGGACGGCTCGTCGCCGCGGGCGCGCTCTGCAACGATGCGAGCTTCGACCCCGCGCGCGGCGCGGAGGCGGCGTCGGGCGACACGATCGACGTGGCGCTGCTGGTTCTCGCCGCCAAGGCGGGGCTCGACCGCAAGGCGCTCGCGGCACGGGAGCGGCTCGATCACATGCCTTTCGAAGCGGAACGCCGCTTCGCCGCCGTGCTGACGGCGGACGGCACGGCGGCGCGAGTCGACGCCAAGGGCGCGGTGGAGGTGATCGCGCCGCTCTGCACGAACATCGACGAAGCGGCGGTGATCGCAGAGGCGGAAGCGATGGCGGCGCGGGGATTGCGGGTGCTGGCTCTGGCGGGCAAGCGGATCGACCGGCCGCATGAGGAGATCGCGCTCGCGGACGAGCTTTACGGGCTCGAACTGCTCGGGCTTGCGGGCTTCATGGACCCGCTGCGACCGGAGGCGCGCGAAGCCGTGGCGGCCTGCCGCCGCGCGGGCGTGGCGGTGAAGATGGTGACGGGCGACCACCCCGTCACCGCGCTCGCGATCGCGCGCGAACTCGGCCTCGCCGCACGCCGCGAGGAGGTCGTGACCGGGGCCGAACTCGCGGCGGGCCTGTCGCCCGAACGCGTCGCCTCCGCGACGGTCTTCGCGCGTGTCGAGCCGCTGCAGAAGGTGGCGATCGTCGAGGCGCTTCAGGACGCCGGGCACATCGTCGCCATGACGGGCGACGGCGTGAACGACGCGCCCGCGCTGCAGCGGGCCGACATCGGCATCGCGATGGGACGCGGCGGGACGGACGCCGCACGCGAGGCGGCCGATCTCGTTCTGACCGACGACGACTTCGCCTCGATCGTGGCCGGCATCGAGGAGGGCCGAGCGGCCTACGCCAATATCCGCAAGGTGATCTATCTGCTGCTCAGCACGGGGGCGGCGGAGGTCGTGCTCTTCGTCCTCTCGATCGCGCACGGGCTTCCCGTGCCGCTGCTGCCCGTACATCTCCTCTGGCTCAATCTGGTGACCAACGGCGGGCAGGACGTCGCGCTCGCGCTCGAGAAGCGGGAACCGGACCTGCTTTCCCGCCCTCCCCGCGCACCGGACGAACCGCTGCTCGACCGGGCCATGATCAGGCAGGTGACGGTTTCGGGGCTCTACACGGGCATCGTCGCCTACGGCGTCTTCGCCTGGCTGATCGCGACGGGAACGGAGGAGGCGGAGGCGCGCAACGTGCTGCTGTTCCTGATGGTCTCCTTCGAGAACGTGCAGGTCTTCAACTGCCGCAGCGAAACGCGTTCCGCCTTCCGGGCGCCGCTCTCGGCCAATCCGACGCTCATCGCCGCGGTGTTCTTCGCCCAAGGGGTGCATCTCGGCGCGGCCCATGTGCCCGGGCTGCGCGAGGTGCTTCAGGTCGCGCCCGTCTCGTCCGACTTCCGGATCGGTCTCTTCTTGATCGCGGCGTCGCTGCTCGCCGTGATGGAGATCGAGAAAGGCCTGCGCCGCAGGGCGGAGCGGGCGGCGGAAAGGGCGGCTTCATTTCGCGCGGACGGCGACGTATAAGGCGCGCCGAAACTCAGCATTCGGGCCGCGGCCTTCCGGGCGCGCCCGCCCCGTTCGAGGAGCCGTGCACATGGCCGGGCATTCCCAGTTCAAGAACATCATGCATCGCAAGGGCCGCCAGGACGCCATGCGGTCGAAGCTGTTCTCGAAGCTCGCGCGCGAAATCACCGTCGCCGCCAAGCTCGGTCTTCCGGACCCGGGCATGAATGCGCGGCTGCGCGCCGCGATCCAGGCCGCGCGCGCCGAGAACATGCCGAAGGACAATATCGACCGCGCGATCAAGAAGGCGGCGGGCAACGACGGCGAGAACTATGAGGAGATCCGCTACGAGGGCTACGCCCCGGGCGGCGTCGCGGTGATCGTCGAGGCGTTGACCGACAACCGGAACCGCACCGCCTCCGAAGTGCGCTCCTATTTCACCAAGGCGGGCGGCAGCTTGGCCGAGACGGGCGCCGTATCCTTCATGTTCGACCGCGTCGGCGTCATCGAATTCGATGCGAAGGCCGCCTCCGAAGACGCGATGATGGAAGCCGCGATCGAGGCGGGCGCGGAAGACGTCTCCTCCTCCGAGGACGGCCACGAGGTCGTCACGGGGATGGAAGGGCTGCGCGACGTCGCGAAGGCGCTCGAAGACAAGTTCGGCGAACCGCGCAAGGCCGCGTTGGTCTGGAAGCCTCAGAACCTGATCGCCGCCGACGACGAGGCGGGCGAGAAGATCATGAAGCTCCTCGACTCGCTGGAAGAGAACGACGACGTCCAGCACGTCTATTCCAACGCGTCCTTCTCCGACGCGTTGATGGCGAAGCTGGGCTGAGGACGGCCCGGAGGCGACGCTGCGACGGGACGTCGACGGGGTCGGGAGAAGACGTGGATGCCCGCAGGCGCGGGCATGACGGGAGAGACGGGCGACGGATCCTGATGCGGGCGGCTCCGCTTCGCGCTAAACCGCGGACATGGCTGCGGCACCTCCGATTCGCATCATCGGCATCGACCCCGGGCTCCGGAACACCGGCTGGGGCGTGATCGAACAGCAGGGGGCGTCCCTGCGCTTCATCGCCTGCGGGACGGTCCATTCCGACCAGAGCCTCAGCCTCGCCGACCGGCTTCGACAGCTTTTCGACGGCCTGTCGGACATCGTCCATGCGCATGCGCCCGACGAGGCCGCGGTCGAGGAGACCTTCGTCAACAAGGACGCCAAGGCGACCCTGAAGCTCGGACAGGCGCGCGGCATCGCGCTGCTGGTGCCCTCGCGGGCGGGCATTCCGGTTTCGGAATATGCCCCCAATCTCGTCAAGAAGAGCATCGTCGGGACGGGACATGCGGACAAGGACCAGCTTCGGCTGATGGTGAAGGTGCTGCTGCCCAAGGCGGACCCGAAAAGCGCCGACGCGAACGATGCGCTCGCCATCGCGCTGACCCATGCCCAGCATCGCGGGATCAAGGCCCTGACGCGGGCGCTCGTCCGGTGAGCCCGCCCGACCGCTGCCGCGAGGCGGGCGAATCCGATATGAAACCCCGGCGGAAGGAGCGCGCGTCGTGATCGGAAAGCTCAAGGGAACGGTCGATTCCTACGGCGAGGATTTCGTCGTCGTGGACGTGCACGGCGTCGGCTACGTCGTGCATTGCTCGGCGAAGACGCTGACCGCGCTGCCGTCGCCCGGCGAGGCGGCGGTGCTCTCCATCGAGACCGTGGTCCGCGAGGACATGATCAGGCTGTTCGGGTTCCGCTCGGATGCGGAGCGCGAATGGTTCCGGCTGCTGCAGACCGTGCAGGGCGTCGGGGCGAAGGTGGCGCTCGGCATCCTGTCGATTCTCGATCCGGGCGGCATCGCCACCGCGATCGGGACGCAGGACAAGGCCGCGATCGGCCGCGCGCCGGGCGTCGGGCCGAAGCTCGCGGCGCGGATCGTGGCGGAATTGAAGGACAAGGCGCCCGTGTTCGGCGTCGTGGATCCCGGACTGGCCCGGCTCGTCGAGGACGTGGCGGAACGGCGGGCTCCCGGCCCCGTGCAGGACGCCGTTTCCGCGCTGGTCAATCTCGGCTGGCCGCAGGCGCAGGCCTCCGCCGCCGTCTCCGCGGCGATGGCCAAGGCGGGAGACGGCGCGGAAGCGAGCGCGCTGATCCGTCTCGGCCTGAAGGAGTTGGCGAAATAGCCGATCCGATTTATTCTCCTTGAGCCTCCGATTGACGGAGGAGAGACGCATTTTTGATCCGTTTTTCGGAAAACGCCGCAATGGCCGAGCGCGCCAGAATTTTGAAGATCAGAACGGAACGGAGCGTTCCGGATCGTCTCCTTCTCTGCATGGCCGCCCTCGTCTTCGGGCTCGCCGTCGGCACGCTGATGGCGGGACTGTCCCAGATGACGTCGGATCTCCTGCGCGGCCGCCTCGTGGGCTCGCCCGCGGCCATGATGTCGATGCTGCAGAACTTCGTGATCGACCATTGGATCGGGGGCGCGGCGGCGGGCTTTCTTGCGGGGCTCGCCTTTCAATTCGGGAAGATGCGGTCGGTGCTGGCCGGGTTCTTCGGCGTGATGGCGACGTTCATGATCGTGATCGCGGCCAATCTCTTCGAATATCCCCATTTCGGTCTCGTCTCCGCGATGCTGAGCGTCCCGCGGGAGCTTCCCGTTCATTCGGTGATCGCGGTTCTCCCCGCTTGGTCGCTGGCGCGCCTGCTGCGCATCGTGTGAGGCCCGTTCGGGAACGTCGCGGCGGGGCTTTGCTTCGCTCGGGGCTCGTGTCACAACCGGGCCGATGAACACGCCCCGCCGACTCGTCCAGCCCGAAAAGCGCGAAGACGACATCGACACGTCGCTGCGTCCGCTCGTCCTCGAGGAATTCGTGGGTCAGGCGCAGGCGCGCGCCAATCTCCGGGTCTTCATCGAAGCCGCCAAGGCCCGCAACGACGCGCTCGACCATGTGCTCTTCGTCGGCCCGCCGGGCCTCGGCAAGACGACCTTGGCGCAGATCGTCGCCCGCGAAATGGGCGTGAATTTCCGCTCGACCTCCGGCCCCGTCATCGCCAAGGCGGGCGACCTCGCGGCCCAGCTCACCAATCTGGAAGAGCATGACGTGCTCTTCATCGACGAGATCCACCGGCTGAACCCCTCGGTCGAGGAGATCCTCTATCCGGCGATGGAGGATTATCAGCTCGATCTCATCATCGGCGAAGGGCCCGCGGCGCGCCCGGTGGAGATCGATCTGCCGAAGTTCACGCTGGTCGGCGCGACCACGCGGGCGGGGCTGCTGACGACGCCGCTGCGCGACCGGTTCGGCATTCCGGTGCGGCTCAATTTCTACACGGTCGAGGAATTGGAACTGATCGTGCGCCGCGGCTCGCGCGTGCTCGGCATTCCGATGACCGAAGACGGCGCGAACGAGATCGCCAAGCGCGCCCGCGGCACGCCGCGCATCGCGGGGCGGCTGCTCCGCCGCGTGCGCGACTTCGCGGTGGTGGACAAGGTCGACGCCGTGACGCGGGCGGCGGCGGACAAAGCCTTGTCGCTGCTCGACGTCGACCCGATCGGGCTCGACGTGATGGACCAGCGTTATCTGAAGCTCGTCGCGGTCAATTTCGGCGGCGGCCCCGTCGGGATCGAGACGATCGCGGCCGCGCTGTCGGAACCGCGAGACGCGATCGAGGACATCATCGAGCCCTATCTGCTCCAGCAGGGCTTCCTGCAGCGCACCCCGCGCGGTCGACTGCTCACGCCGCAGGCCTTCCGGCATCTGGGTCTGGCGGAGCCGAAGCGCGAGAGCGGGCAGTTCGGGCTGTTCGCGGACGGGGACGAGCCCGCGTGACGCCCGCGGCCGGACGATACGAGGCGGGACGGCACGCGCTGCCCGTCCGCGTCTACTACGAGGACACCGATTTCTCGGGCGTCGTCTATCACGCGTCCTATCTCCGCTTTCTCGAACGGGGCCGGACGGAGTTCCTGCGGTCGGTCGGCGTGCATCAGCAGGATCTCCATGCCGCGGACGCGATCGCCTTCGTGGTGCGGCGGATGACGATCGACTGGCTCAAGCCCGCGAAGATGGACGACGTGGTGACGGTGGAGACCCTCGCCGCAGAGGTGAAGGGCGCATCCATGACGCTCGCGCAGCGCATCCTGCGCGGGGACGAGGTGCTTCTGACGGCCGATGTCCTCGTCGCGGCGGTCAGCGGCGGACGCCCCGCGCGGCTGCCGAGCGCGTTGCGGGAAAAGATCGCCACGCCCTGAGCGGCCCCTCGCATGTCATCCCCGCTCTCCACTGCGCTGCGGCAGAGAGGACGTATTCAGGGGTGCGACTCCGCGTTGCATCGCGACGAAAGTCGCGCCTCCTTAACCCGCCGTTAAGCTTGCCGGGTCCTTAACTTCGGATGCGGCGGAGGCGGTTCGATTCGTGCTGCCGCGCCCTCGTTTCGCCGGAATTTCCGGGCCTTTTGCTGCGCTGCACATCAGGTTCGTTCGGGCATACGGGTGCGCGGCCCCGCAAGAAGCGGATCGCTCGCGGAAAGAGGACAAGCGCGCAATGAACGGCACCGAAGTGATCGCATCCGGTCTGGCGGCGACGACCGAAATCACCTTCTGGTCGATGTTCTGGCACGCCCATATCGTCGTGAAGGTCGTGATGATCGGCCTGCTCGCGGCTTCGGTATGGTCTTGGGCCATCATCGTCGACAAGACGCTGCTCTATCGCCGCAACAAGGCCTCGATGGACCAGTTCGAGGAAGTGTTCTGGTCCGGGCGTTCGCTCGAGGAACTCTATCGGGCGCTGGCCGACCGGCCGACCAATGCGATGGCCGCGGTCTTCGTCGCCGCGATGCGCGAATGGAAGCGTTCCTTCGAATCCTCGGGACGCGCCTTCACCAATCTCACCCAGCGCCTGGACAAGGTGCTGGACGTCACCATCCAGCGCGAGGTCGAGCATCTCGAAGGCAAGCTTCTGGTGCTCGCCACGATCGGCTCCGCCTCTCCCTTCGTGGGCCTGTTCGGAACGGTCTGGGGCATCATGACCTCGTTCCGCTCGATCGCGGCGTCGAAGAACACGTCGCTCGCGGTCGTCGCGCCGGGCATCGCGGAAGCGCTGTTCGCCACCGCGATCGGCCTGTTCGCGGCCATCCCGGCGGTCATCGCCTACAACAAGCTTCAGGCGGAAGCGGCCAAGCAGCAGGCCCGCCTCGAAGGCTTCGCCGACGAATTCTCCGCGATCCTGTCGCGGCAGATCGACGAACGCATCGCGGCCTGAGGAGCGACGAGCATGGGCATGGCCGCGGGAGCTGCGGGCGGAGCGGGCGGACGTCGCAGACGCGGCGGGCGCAAGCATCGCCCGATCGCCGACATCAACATGACGCCGTTCATCGACGTCATGCTCGTGCTGCTCATCATCTTCATGGTCGCGGCGCCGCTGATCGCGACGGGCGTTCCGCTCGACCTGCCCCAGACCAAGGCCGCCCCGCTCAATCTCGAAAAGCAGCCGCTCACCGTCTCGCTCGAGAAGGACGGCCGCATCACCCTGATGGGCACGCCGATCACGGCCGAGGAACTGGTGCCGAAGCTTCAGGCCGTGGCCAAGACGGGCGCGGAGGAACGGATCTATGTCCGCGCGGACAAGGCGATCGCCTATGGCCGCGTGGCGGAACTCATGGGCGTGATCACGGCCGCGGGATACCGCAAGGTCGCGCTCGTCAACGAACCCGAGAACAACCCCAGGAAGTGACGGGCGCGCGGTGAAGATCGACTGGTCGAAACCCGGACTGCCGATCTCGGGAGGAGTGCATGCCGCACTCCTCGTCGGGACGCTGGTCGCGTTCTCGTCCACACCGAAATACGAGGATGCGGCCGAGGCCGTGCCGGTCGAGATCGTCTCGGCGAGCGAGATCTCTCAGGTCACGCGCGGCGAGAAGACGGCGAAGGAGGTCAAGCCCGAGCCCAAGGCGCGCGTCGACCGCGTCGCCGAGCGCGAGGAGCAGAAGCCGCAGACGGCCGAAGCGAAGCGCGACGTGCCCGCCCCCGTCTCCCGCCCGCCTCAGCCCGAGCCCGAGAAGAAGCCGGAGCCGCAGCCCGCGCCGACGCCGCCGCCGCAGCGCGCGGAGGCTCCGAAGCCCGAGCCGAAACCCGAACCCAAGACCGAACCGCCCAAGCCCGAACCCCGACGGCAGGACGTCGCCGAGGACGGGCTGCAGCGCGCCGAGAAGAAGCCCGAGCCCAAGCCGGAGCCGCCGAAGCCCGAACCGCCGCGCGCGGAACGCCCCCGGCCGGAGCCCCCGAAGCCGCAACAGCCCGATCAGGTCGCCCGATTGATCGAGGACGCCAAGCGGCAGGAGCAGAAGCCGGCGCCGGCACCGAAGGCCGAACCGACGCAGCGGCCGTTCAACCCGAACGAGATCAAGAAGCTGCTCGAATCGAAGGAGCGGCCGCAGCAGTCGGGCGCGACGGGCTCGGAGGTGAATCGCGTCGCCTCGCTCGGCTCGCCGACCGCGACGGGCCAGAAGATGAATCCGAGCCAGCGCGATCAGCTCGGCTCGCTCATCAAGGATCAACTCGCCAAATGCTGGAGCCCGCCCGCGGGCGTGAGCGAAGGCGAAAACCTGAAGCCCGTCATCAAGCTGAGCCTCCAGCAGGACGGCTCACTCATCGGCGTGCCCGCCGTGTCGAACGACCGTTCCGACCCCGCCTTCAGAGCGATGGCGGACAGCGCCGTACGTGCGGTGCGGCTCTGCGCGCCGTTCAAGATTCCCGCCCAATTCCTGCCCTTCCACGGTGACTGGAAGGACTGGACCATCATCTTCGACCCCCGGGAGATGCTCGGATGACCTTGATCAGCAAGGGCCGAGGCCCCGCCGAGAACCGACACATGCGCCTTTCGACGATCGACCGCCGTTCCTTCCTGCTCTTCGCGGGCGCGGCCGCCTTCGCCTCGCCCGCGGCGGCCCAGATGACGATCACGCTGGACCGCGGCAATTTCCAGCCGATGCCGATCGCGATCACGGACTTCACCGGATCCGACCCGGCGATGGCGCAGCAGATCTCCGCGATCATCACGAACAATCTGCGGCGCTCGGGCGTCTTCGCGCCGATCGACAAGGCGGCCTTCATCGAGAAGACCACCAATCCGGACGCGGCGCCGCGCTTCGACGCCTGGAAGGTGATCAATGCGCAGGCGCTCGTGACGGGGAAGGTCGTGCGCGACCCCTCCGGCCGGCTGCGCACCGAGTTCCGGCTGTGGGACGTGTTCGGCGGCAAGCAGGATCTCGGGCAGCAGTATTTCACCGACCCGAACAATTGGCGGCGCGTGGCCCACATCATCTCCGACGCGATCTATTCGAAGATCACGGGCGAGAAGGGCTTCTTCGACACGCGCGTGGTCTTCGTCGACGAGACGGGGCCGAAGGACAAGCGCGTGAAGCGCCTCGCGATCATGGATCAGGACGGCGCGAACATGCGCTATCTGACGCGCGGCGACGACCTCGTGGTGACCCCGCGCTTCTCGCCCTCGAGCCAGGAGGTCGCCTATATGTCCTTCGGCGCGGGCGACCCGAAGGTGTTCCTGCTCAACATCGAAACGGGCCAGCGCGAAGTCGTGGGGAATTTCCCCGGCATGACCTTCTCGCCGCGTTTCTCGCCGGACGGGCAGCGGATCGTGATGAGCCTGTCGCAGGGCGCGTCCTCGAACCTGTTCGTGATGGATCTGCGCTCGCGGAACACCACGCGCCTCACCGACACGAACGCGATCGACACCTCGCCGTCCTATTCGCCGGACGCTGCGCAGATCGTCTTCGAAAGCGACCGCGGCGGCTCGCAGCAGCTCTACGTGATGAGCGGCTCGGGCGGCGGGGCGAAGCGGATCTCCTTCGGGCAGGGTCGTTATTCGACCCCGGTCTGGTCCCCGCGCGGCGACTACATCGCCTTCACCAAACAGGCGGGCGGCTCCTTCTCGATCGGCATCATGAAGCCGGACGGCTCGGGCGAGCGCATCCTTACGGAAGGCTTCCACAATGAAGGCCCCACTTGGGCCCCGAACGGCCGATACCTGATGTTCTTCCGCGATCCGGGCGGCAATTCCGGCGCGCGACTGTTCATGGTCGACATCACCGGCCGCGTGGAAATGCCGGTCCCGACGGGCAGCTTCGCCTCCGATCCGGCCTGGTCGCCGCTGCTCAACTGAGCACGGCCTCGCCGAAAGCGACGCGGCAACGAAAAACGCCGGGCCTCGCGGCCCGGCGTTCGTCGTTTCGAGGATGAGGACGCCGCGGATCAGGCGGCCAGCTGGCGCAGCACGTAGTGCAGGATGCCGCCGTTCTTCACGTATTCGAGCTCGTCGAGCGTATCGATGCGGCAGTGGACCGGCACCTTCTTCGACTTGCCGTCGGCGGAGGTGATGGTGATGTTCATCTTCTGCCGCGGCTTCACGTCGGCGAGGCCCTCGATCGTGACCGTCTCGTCGCCCTTCAGGCCCAGCGTCTGCCAGCTCGTTCCCTCTTCGAACACGAAGGGGACGACGCCCATGCCGACGAGGTTCGAGCGGTGGATGCGCTCGAAGGACTGCGCGACCACGGCGCGGACGCCGAGAAGGGCGGTGCCCTTCGCCGCCCAGTCGCGCGACGAGCCGTTGCCGTATTCGATGCCCGCGAAGACGACCAACGGAACGTTCTCGGACGCGTATTTCATCGCCGCGTCGTAGATGAAGGTCCGTTCGCCCGAGGGATGGTGGATCGTCAGTCCGCCTTCCGGCGTGCTGCCGTCCGCATCCTTCACCATGAAGTTCTTGATGCGGATGTTGGCGAAGGTGCCGCGCATCATGATCTCATGGTTGCCGCGACGCGTGCCGTACTGGTTGAAGTCGGCCGGCTGGACGCCGTTGTCGAGCAGATACTTACCGGCGGGCGACGCCGCCTTGATCGAACCGGCCGGGGAGATGTGGTCGGTCGTGATCTTGTCGCCGAACAGGCCGAGGATGCGCGCACCCTTGATGTCGGTGACGGGCTTCGGCGTCTTCGTGATGCCCGCGAAATAGGGCGGGTTCTGCACGTAGGTCGACTTGCCTTCCCAAGCATAGGTCCGGCTCTCGGGCGCGGAGACCTTCTTCCAATTGGCGTCGCCCGCGAAGACGTCGGCGTATTTCGCCTTGTAGATCTTGCGGGTGACGTGCTTGGCGATGAAGTCCTGGATCTCCTTGTTGGAGGGCCAGATGTCCTTCAGATAGACGGGCTTGCCCGCCTTGTCCTTGCCGATCGGCTCCTTGGAGAGGTCGATCTGCACGGAGCCCGCCAGCGCATAGGCGACGACGAGCGGGG